>NZ_JAGHRK010000010.1:0-95170 GCF_017743835.1 Labrenzia sp. R5_0
CAGATTTGAACTGTCGGGGGTAATAGTCATTTTCGACCTCTTGCATTTTCGCTCTACAAGATAGTCTCTCTAGTAGCTAGAGCTTCAAGAGGTGTAGACGGACTTTTCTCAATCAGTCAGCTTTGTCGTAGTGCAAGCGTCAAAGTGCCAGCATTTCAACCTTCATTTTCCGTTTTCGCAATTATGGATTTCTTGAGAATTTTTCTGTACACACCTCGGATGCGTAAATGGGTGTTAACCTTCCTAATCGTGATATACGCGGCGCTTCATTCCGTTGCCGTAATTGGTGCTGCCCAGGCTGCCGGGGAGCTAGTGCTTCCAGACCAAAAAGCAATTCAAACCGCCTCGATCGTGTCCGAAACACTAACGTCGCATAACATCAGGTGCTGCAATCACACGAGCAAGCAAGCAAAGTCCCAAAAACCCGCCAAGTGTGGAGCCGATTGCGTGTCAATTGCGGGTCCGTTGGAGGCGAGATTTCTGAAGTTGGAATTGGCATTGGGAGATACTGAGTTGCTTGGCCCTTTTTCCAGAGATCCAAAGCCTGAAAACAGGCCTCCAAGAAGTTACTGACACAAGGCAGCTACTTCGCTGCAAAGCTTCCTGCAATCGTCAGTATCACTCTGGAGAAAAGAGATGATTTCCCGTCGTAATTTACTTATTGGCTCCATCGGAGCAGTTGGAGCCGTTGTCGTACCTGCTTATGCACATGACAAAAAACCGTTCAAGATTGACCCCAAATTCGAACCGCAATCCGTACGATACTTTTCCTATCCTTCTGGGACGATAGTTGTCGATACGAAAAATCATTTCCTCTACCTCGTTCAGAGTTTCGGCAGGGCGAGACGCTATGGAATTGGTGTCGGCAAAGCGGGGTTGTCGCTGAAAGGAGAGGCAATTATTAGACGTAAAGCGGAGTGGCCTAGCTGGCGTCCAACCGCAAACATGATAAGCCGTGATCCCGGTAAATATCGGAGATACGCAAATGGGGTCCCTGGTGGGCCGAACAATCCCCTTGGATCAAGGGCGCTTTATCTTTATCGAAACGGTCGGGACACCATGTACCGGATCCATGGAACCACCGAACCTTCCTCGATCGGGCGATCCGTCTCTAACGGCTGCGTTCGGATGATCAATGCTCATGTTGAAGATCTCTATGAACGCGTTCCTTTAGGCACAAGAGTGGTCGTTTTGTGAGCACCCAATAGCGGCAAACTCCGGTCAGGCACGCGGCTGCATCCGGCGCGTGCCTTCACAAATGA
The DNA here is from genome assembly GCF_017743835.1 of Labrenzia sp. R5_0. NCBI lineage: Bacteria > Pseudomonadati > Pseudomonadota > Alphaproteobacteria > Hyphomicrobiales > Stappiaceae > Labrenzia > Labrenzia sp. R5_0. The sequence continues at coordinate 1,263 of NZ_JAGHRK010000010.1, forward strand.
GGGCTGCATTGGCCCAAGAAGACAGAAACCCAAGTGCGAGCTTTGGACGATCATGTGTCGAGCGTTTCATCTGACCGTTTTGATCGGCTTTTACGTATGGATAGAAAAGCCTTATTCGGTTGATCTGAAATGTCTTGGCTATTTCCCAAAAAGGACAAGTAGTATCTGAATGACTTACCTCTCAAGAAGATCCTTTCTTTCAGGATCGGCATGCTTTGCTAGCGTCGTTGTTAGCGGATGTGCCTCTGACAGGGCACAAATAAAACCAGTGCCTTATTCTGATGACCCAGCCTACATATCGATGTATGGCGCTATGCCAACCGAGCGGTTTCCGCTACCGGCAATTAACTTGAAAAAAGTTCCAAAGCGTTTCTACCGCCAGCAAGTTGATTACAACACTCCTGAAAAAGTGGGCACACTTGTTGTCGATACGCAAAACTTTTATCTCTACCTGGTTCAGGAAAACAAAAAGGCAATGCGATATGGAGTGGGGCTAGGTCGGGCCGGATTCGAATGGTCAGGACGGGCTCGGATTGCGCGCAAAACTGAGTGGCCCAAATGGACGCCGCCGGACGAAATGATCGAGCGGGAACCGGAACTCGAGAAATGGAGTTGGCAGAATGGTGGCATGCCTCCCGGGTTGGAAAATCCTCTAGGTGCACGCGCGCTTTATATTTTTCAGGGAAACCGCGACACGCTCTATCGCCTACATGGAACTGCGGAATACTGGACAATTGGCACGGCGGTTTCCAGTGGATGCGTCAGATTGATGAACCAAGACATTATCGATCTTTATGGACGCGTACCGGTTGGCTCACCGATTGTAGTTTTGTCGTGAAATGACAACCGACAAGCAATCCAGGATACCGGGGGCAATTTATGACAAATTGTCAGATTGTCCCTGATTACTTTGGGATCCGTTGTTCAGCCGCATGGCCTTAACACCTCACTAAGCCGCGGTTGCTAAACATCGCGGCGACCCGATTTAATTGCACGATGCGTTCACTGCGGAATGTCACGTTTCTTTAAAAGATTGATCATGCCCAAACAACGGAACATCCACTTCGCACACGCCCTCGCGCTCAAACTCCAGAGTGGTATGAACGATGCCGAAGGAATCTGATAGTTTTTCTTTCAGCTCCAACTTGATTGCCTCCAATTGGTTCCACTCAACTTCTTCGACGACTACATGAGCGTCCAGAGCTGGAGCGTTCTCTTCCATCTGCCATAGGTGTACATGATGTACCTCGCGAACCCCAGATGTTGCGCGCAGTAGATCTACGACATCATGTCCTGCGATGTCCAGGGGACTACCCAACATCAACGTTCTGACCGGTCCGCCAATCTCCGCCACTGCCAGATAGAGGATGTAGCCCGCAATACCGATGGTAACAGCGGGGTCGACCCATCGCATATCGAATAGGATGATCAAGGTCCCGCCGACGATTACCGCGACGGACGCCAGAGCATCCGATAAGTTGTGCAAGAACAGGGCACGAATGTTCTGACTTCCCTTTTGCATCGACCAGGTCAGTGCTGCTGTCAAAGCATCTACGCCGAGAGCAAACCCTGCGATAATCACGACCGTCCAGCCCTGGACGTCTGGTGGTTCAATCAGGCGCATTCCTCCTTCATAAATTAGGTAAAGGCCGACGATAATAAGGGTCGTATAATTGATGAGCGCAGCTACTGTTTCTATGCGTCCGTAGCCGAATGTCATACGCTCATCCGCAGGGCGTCGCGCAATCTTGCGGGCAGCGAAGGCAATAATCAGCGCGGCCATGTCTGAAAAATTGTGCAAGGCGTCTGCAATCAGTGCAAGGCTTCCGGCAAGGAGGCCGCCCACTATTTGTGCGATCGTCAGAAGGCCATTTGCCCAAATTGCCACGCCGACTCTGCGGTCGCCGCTTTGAGGATCGAGGTGCACGTGACTATGCCCGTGGTGGTCATGCGGCATCTGCGATACCTCCGTGATCATGGATTGCAGATCTACTGGGCTTTAATCGTCCTGATCGAATGGCACGGACGCGAGTGTTCATCCAGTGACGTATGATGAACCGGTAAAGCAAGCCTCTCACTCGTCCGAATTTTTGCATGTGCTCTGAATAGAATTGATCCGGCGTTTCAAACACACCAAAGTCCTGCTCGATGCCCGTCTCTTGAATGTAGGTGTCATGCCCCTCCCAGCGAACCGGTGGCGCGTCAAGGCAATCGGTGCCCGCACCGAAGCCACACAGGCTCTTGGTTCCGGAAAAGTTTTGCTGGAGAACGCTCAAGAATTTGTCATCTAGAATGAAGCCTTCGAGATTAATCCATTTCCCGTCGAACTCGACCTCGACCCAGGAGTGAAGGATTTCTTGCGGTGCGATCGGAAAGATCAAATCCGGGACGACACCACGTTGCAGCTCCTTGTGAATCATGAACCCTCGCAGGCGGCAAGTGATACCAACACCGCGCAATAGCGCCATTAGGAGCGTTCCCTTGGTGTTGCACTGGCCGTATCCATCTCGAAGTACTTCAGACGCGGGAATGTTGTCCGCCCGATTGTAGCCGAAGGCGATTTCGTTTCGAACAAAGTCGTAGATCGCGCCTATGCGATCGTACTGAGGCAAACGACGCCAGCTCCGATCTTCAGTCAGACGGACAATGGATGGTGCCCTGTAATCGAGTAACTGCGAGGCGGCAAGAAGGGGGGCAGCATCGGGCATATGATTGTTCCTCGTATCGACTGAGGATGAATGTAATTTCTATAGTCACTATAGGTTCAAGAGGTGATCACAAAAAAATCTAGGCTCTAAGCGACGACTGTTGCTCCCTGTCGACGGACAAAATTCCGACGACGCCCATCACTCTGGCTGTTCCACCGTCTCAGCCAGCTAGGAATCCGCGCGTTGTGATGTCTTCGGAATACAGTTTGCGAACTCACCGCCCCGATATCGGTCTCGACCGACGAAAGCCGTTAGGGTGAGACATTGGACTATCATCAGAGCCAAGTAATCAAAAGGCGGGCAAGTTCGGTGAAATGACCGTCAAAGTAATACCTACGCTCCGATCTCGTCGTGATCAGTTAGGCACTCGGAGTGGTCTCGAAGCACCTCAAGTACCCGGCAGTCAGCTGTGCGGCCACCGCTGCATTCATAGACCATTCGCTTCAATTCTGTGTGAAGTGCCTGTAAACGCGCTATGCGCTGCTCCACCTGCTTAAGCTGCCGACGTGCAATGGCATCTGCCATGTCGCAGGGCCGGTTGGGATGATCGCAGAGGTCCAGGAGCTCCCGGATTGCTTCCAATGAAAAACCAAGCTGCCGCGAATGGCGAATAAATGAAAGTTTGTCGAGTTGCTCATTACTATAGCGTCTCTGTCCCCCTTCAGTACGGTCCGGTTCTGGTAGAAGCCCGATCTGTTCGTAATAGCGAATAGTCTGCACTTTCGTGCCTGTTTTCTTTGCAAGACCGCCGATCGAGAGCATGGGTTAGTTATCCAAATACCAAAGTGTACGGGCCAAAAAGGACTTTCAGCAGCGCCGAACCTAAGCCAATTGCATCCGCGCGACAATCAAGCACGTCCCCAAAAGAGAGCTTGAACCTCTAGTGGCTTTAGGAATTATACGAGTACCGAAAAAGGTAAAATCAGTAGTCAGGTTCGCTTGCCGCATTCGAACTGTTTGACCTCCAAACGTGTCCAAACTCTGAGGTTTTCAGGGCGTGCCGGATGCTGGAGGTCGTGTTTTTTGGCAACCAAAGTCTTGCTGCTCCATCGGAAGCCCACGCAATGATAGACATTCTTGCACCGGTGTTAACCAAGGTACAAACGATCAACACCTCGATCGGTTCTGACCGGAACGCGCCTTTGAAACCGGCAATTGATTTACCGCCATTTGTCAGGGATAGCATTTGGTTCAACGACATGCCCGGCGAAGAGGTCTCCACCAATCTAGAAGAGGGGATCTGACTTTATGGCCCGCTTTTCCGGAGAGATGGCCCTAGTCCTTGCCTGGATCGTTTCACTCGTCGCCACACTCGCAGTATTGTTCATCGGCGAAGTGTTGGGCCAGACGCCTTGCGTGCTCTGTTGGTTTCAGCGTGCCTTTATGTTTCCGCTGGTTGTTGTCCTTGGTTTTGGTCTTTGGTGGCATGACCGCCGAGTTGGACGCTACGGTTTAGTGTTGGCAGTTGGAGGCGGAGCCGTCGCACTCTGGCACCTAGGCCTTTATACAGGCCTAATTCCTGAGCCCATTCAACCATGCTCTGCAACCGGTCCTTCCTGCACTGACTCCGACCAATTGTTCCTCGGCGTTCCCATCCCGTTGATGGCGCTCGTTGCGTTCGCTCTCATCGGCCTGTTGTCCGCCCTGTCACTCAAGGAGACACATAAATGAAACGCCGCGCCTTGATCTTGTCTGTGCTCGCACTTGGCAGTGCCAGCTTCGTCGGTGCCGCCTGGTATGTGAAACGCCAAGCGCCTTTGGAGAGTGCCCAATCTCTCGTCTCAGAGGGCAACGAGGTCCTTGTTCGGCCCTACTCACCAGTCCTTGGGCCAGAAAACGCACCGGTCACAATTGTCGAGTTCTTCGACCCCGCCTGTGAGGCCTGTCGCGCGTTTCATCCAATTGTGAAAGACCTCTTGGCGCAGCATGAACCCGCGGTTCGTGTCGTGATGCGTTACACGCCATTTCACGGTGCGGCATCAGAAGAAGCAATCCGAATCCTCGAAGCCGCACGAATGCAAGGTGTCTTCGAGCCTGTGCTGGAGGCTGTTTTGCGCGAACAGCCCAGGTGGGCTTCGCACGGCTCCCCACAGCCAGGTTTGATACTCGGAATTGCCGTGGCCGCAGGTCTTGATGCAGAGGCCGCGCGTACACAAATGCTTGCACCCGACGTCGTTGGGATCCTCAACCAAGACCGTGCGGACGTCGAAGCTGTTGGGGTGCGGCAGACACCAACATTCTTCGTAAACGGAAAGCCGTTGGATCCATTCGGCGATGTTGAGCTGCGGCGCCTGGTTTCGGCGGAAGTTGCTGCGGTTCAAAACTGAACAGCGATCTACAAAGGAAGAACGGCAATGAGAATGGTACTGTCCCAAACGCTGGCCGCACTCGTAATAATCATAGGGTTCTCTGCCGCCTCCGTGGCAGGCTCAGACAAAGTGCTAATTGAGGATGCATGGTCTCGCGCATCCATCGGTACCAGTCGTCCCGGTGTGGCCTACATGAAAATCCGTAATACCGGCGACCTTGCAGTAACGCTGAGAAGCATTGGTACGGATATTGCGCTGAAACCTGAAATTCACCGGACATCAACGACTAACCAAGGTGTGAGCTCCATGACGCCTGTCGGCGAAATCGAAATTGCTCCGGGAAAAGCAGTGATTCTGGAACCAGGAGGACTTCATGCGATGCTGATGGGGCTGCAACGGAAAATGACCGAGGGTGAAAGTTTCCTTATGACCCTGGCTTTTTCCGATGGTGGTGAAGTAACAGTCGAGATTCCAATCCTTGGCATCGCCGCACGTGGACCCGAGAGCTGATGCGGCAACGGCGTTTGCTTGAGTATGGCGTGCTTGGCGTCGCGGCAATCAGCTTTATTCTTTTCGTCGGCTGGTGGCGTGTCGATGGTCCGGGTGCACCGGAACCTTCCGATCGGCGTCCCCTTGATTTTCCTGCGATGGAGTTTCGGCTCACTGACCACGCAGGAAACGCGGTGGGCCCTGAAGTCCTAACCGGCCGCGCGACGATGGTGTTTTTCGGTTTCACTTTCTGTCCCGACGTTTGCCCCACCACGCTCTCGGACATATCGAGTTGGCTTGAGATGATGGGCGAGGACTCGGACCAACTTAATGTGATTTTCATTACAGTTGACCCCGAACGCGATACCGTCGACGCAATGGCTGAGTATGTGGGTTACTTTGACGCGAACATCCGGGGTTGGACCGGAACGAATGAGCAAATCGCGGTAGCGGCAGATATGTTCCGGGTCACCTATGAAAAGGTACCGACAGACGGTGAAGACTACACCATGAACCATACCGCGAGCGTCTTCTTGTTCAAAGCAGACGGTCAGTTTTCTGGGGCTATCGACTACCACGAGACCCGAGAAACCGCAGTGCCCAAAATTCGCCGCGCAATGACTGAAAAAGAGGAAGTGCCTCAATGAGCAAGAGGTATCTGATGAATGTCGGTGTGGCTTCAACGGTCCACTCGCCAAACTGATCCATACTCAAGGAGCGTCTTAACGGATGCTCCCCGGGCTGCAAGCGAACAGTGCCGGCATCCCCAAACCGCATCACCGCTTCTTGGCTATAAGTGCATTCGATCCATAACGAAAAGGCTCTGCTCCATGAAAAAATGTCTCACTGCTCTCATGTTCACTCTTGCATTGTCGTCATCTACGCAGGCTTTCGCTGACCAAAGTCTAGTCGAGGTCCGCAAGACCAACGGTTGCGGCTGTTGCCTGGCTTGGATGGAGCATCTTGAGGAAAATGGTTTCAATACGACCGGCGAGGACATGTTTGCCGGACCGTTGACGCGGTTCAAGATCGACAATGGCGTGCCCCAGCGAATGGCCTCTTGCCACACGGCACTTGTTGACGGCTATGTAATCGAGGGTCATGTGCCAGCGACCGATATTGGCCGTCTGCTATCAGAACGTACAGACGCGATTGGTCTCGCCGTGCCCGAGATGCCGCTCGGCTCACCGGGCATGGACCAGAGTGACGTGCGAGAAGCCTATGATGTGTTCCTCATTCAGCGGGACGGTTCGACGGAAATCTTCGCGAGTTATGCCAGCAATTGAGTGCACCTAAAGGATAGCAAAGATGAGACCAATTCTGCTGGTCGGGTTGGCAGGCGTTGCAATTGCGTTCTTTGTGGATCAGGTATCGAAGTCGATTATCGTCGCAAACAAAGCTAGTTTGACACCCAGTGTCTCCGTCTTTCCTGGTTTCAATCTTACTTACTTGCAGAACAGCGGCGTGTCATTTGGACTGCTGGGTGAAGCGCCCTGGTTTGTTCTTGTCGGGCTGGCGATTGCCGTTTGCGTCTGGTTGTCGGTGCTTTTGATCCGTGCAGAAAGCAGGTTCGAGGCCCTGGCTTATGGAATGATCATTGGTGGTGCTCTCGGAAATGTCACGGATCGGCTGCGATATCGCGCAGTGACTGACTTCCTTGACTTCTACTTACGCGCAGCACATTGGCCGTCCTTCAATATGGCCGATGTTTTCGTGGTCGGTGGCGTGGGATTGTTACTTCTTTCTCCGTGGTTGGCCGCTCGACATGCTGGTTCCAGCTGAGACAGTGTAGCGTTCTTTCAATAGAATTTACGCGACCCGCATACATAAAATCAGCAGGCATGAGGTCCCGAATAAGATGCGCATTTGATCTGGTCGAGGTTGTTGCGGCTGCAAAGCTCTCAAAAAAGAGCATTCGCATTTCTATCGGGCTACGCATGTCGCACGCCTATTTAGCTTTGACATCATTTGTAAGCGCCAAGTTAGAATTTCACGGTCGGTCTATTCAGGATGTCACACTTCCCGCTTTGTTGAGCGTTGGGAGTTTGGGCATGGATGGGTTTTGATGAGTGAGCGAGATTTGAATCGGGTCGAGATCCTGGCGCAGGTTGATGACGGCCATATCAACGTCACGACTGCGGCCAATCTAATGAACATGTCCAGGCGGCACGTTTATCGTCTGTTGGCCCGGTTCCGCTCCGAAGGTCCTGGCGGGATCCGTCATCGTGCCAGAGGCCGCCGCCCAAACATCGCCATCCATCCCGTCAAGCGTGAGTATGCGATGACATTGGTGCGCGAGCGCGACGAAGACTTTGGCCCGACGCTGGCGGCCGAGATGCTTTTGGAACATCACGGTTTCAAGGTCGGCCGGGAGACGCTGCGCCAGTGGATGATCGAGCATGGTCTGTGGCTGTCCCGCAAGCAGCGCCGGCGGTTCCATCAGCCACGGCTGCGCCGGGAATGCTTTGGCGAGCTGGTGCAGATCGACGGCAGCGAGCACCGCTGGTTCGAGGAGCGTGGCGACCCGTGCACGTTGCTGGTGTTCATCGACGATGCCACCAGCACCTTGATGGAACTGCGGTTTGTCCGCTCGGAAAGCGCCTTCAGCTATTTCGAGGCACTGGAATCCTATCTGACCCATCACGGCCGACCTGTTGCATTCTACTCCGACAAGCATTCCGTTTTCCGGGTCAACAAGGCAGATTCCAAAGGCGGCCAGGGCATGACCCAGTTCGGCCGGGCCTTGTCGGAGCTCAACATTGAGATTCTGTGTGCAAACTCAAGCCAGGCCAAGGGCCGTGTCGAGCGCGCCAACCGTACCCTTCAGGACAGGCTCGTGAAGGCCCTGAGACTGGCTGACATCGGAACGATCGAAGACGCCAACCGATCCTGCCAACATACATCGAACGCTACAACGCGCAGTTTTCCAAGGTTCCTGCCCGGCCTGACAATCTTCATCGGGGGCTCAAGGTGGAGCCGGACCGTCTTCAGGACATCCTGTGCTGGAAGGAGAAGCGGTATGTGACAGCACAGCTGGCTGTTTCCTACGAGCGCAAGCGGCTGATCCTGGAAGAGAACGAGGTGACAACAGCCCTGCCCGGCAAATATGTCGAGACACGTCAGTTTGCCGACGGCCGTCTTGATGTTCTCTGGAACGGGGTTTGCCTGCCGTTCAAGGTGTTCGACACGGGCCAGCGGGTTTCGCATGCGGCAATTACCGAGAATAAGCGTCTCGGTGATGTCCTATCCTGGATGAAGGAACAACAGGAAGCCAACCTGCGACCGCCGAAGGTCAAGTCGTCGAGCGAGAAAGGCGGATACCCGCAAGGTTCTGTCCTGGCGCATCTCCAACACGCTGGAGGCGGACTTTTGCGTTGAAGCGTTGAACGAAGCAATCCACCGGTTCGGCACCCAGATCTCGATGGACGGTAAGGGCCGTTGCCTCGACAACATCTTCATCAAGCGCTTGTGACGGTCCTTGAAGTATGAATGTGTCAATCTGCACGCTTGGGAGACAGGATCGCAGGCCAAAGCCGGCGTGGCAAAATGGATCTCCTTTTACTATCACCAGCGGCCTCACGCCGCCCATGGCGCACAGCCGCCCGCCGTGGTCTACTTCACTCAAACCGAAACCGACCAGCAGGGACAGAGAGTAGCTTAATCTATCCCGGAAACTGTCCAAGGGTTGGGACGTACCTCACTTATGGCCGAGCCCAACCAGTCCCGGAAACTTTTGGCCATCGAACGGTCGCCTTCTCACATTCCAGAATTTTCAGCCATATTTTCCCGGAAAGATGATGTCCTGATCGACCAAGATGTTGAAATTATGCCCCGGCCGGATTTGTAGTGTCGGCTGGACATCCAGGTTCTTGTTTATGGTCCGTTCGACTACCCGGCCGAACACTTCCGCGAAGTTCCGGCGGGCGGCATCGGACGCCGTATCCTGAGTGGCAAGCGTAGAGCTTTCCGGAACTGCCATATCGATCCCGGTCCCTATTACTGCTAGAAGTGCCGCAGATCCGAATGTCCGAAAATAGTGATTATTCACCTTGTCTTTGAAGCCACCATAGCCTTCGCCATCGACGCCCCCCATGGAGCCGATCTGCAAGGTGGCGCCGTTCGGGAAAACAATATCCGTCCAGACGACCAGAACCCGGTTTTGACCAAACGACACATCGGAGTCGTACCGGCCGAACAGCTTGGTTCCTTGAGGGATCAGAAGCATATGGCCTGTTGCGCTGTCATAGACGTTCTGTCTGACCTGGCCAGTGATCCGGCCGGGAAGATCTGAATTGATACCGGTGATCAGCGTTGCCGGAATCACGGATCCACGCTTCAATTCATAGGGCGACTGCTGAGGAACCACGCGGTTCGCTAGATATCCAGCTTCGGAAATGTCCTGGTTGAAAAAGGCTTGTTTGCCGTATTGCCCGTTGGGATCGGCATTGGCAGTCCCGCCTTGAGCCGCCTGCAGGGCAGCTGACAGGAGATCAGGAGACGTTGGACCTCGCGTAAAGGTGCCGTTACCCGTTTGATTGCCCTGGGTGGTTTGAACCCCCTCCCCCTGGCCTTGCAGGTCGCTCAGATTCACGGTGGTGGGGCTGTCATGGGCGGCATCGATTGATTGAAGCCGCTTCATCCGTTGCCGATGCATCTCCTGCAGTTGTTGTTCCTCAAACCGCTGGTCCAGTTGAGCACGCCAATCCGGTTCGGATTGCTGAGGGGGAATGGTCTCGTCGGGGTTGCCTGGTTCCGGTTGAAACGGGTTCCCGAATGGCCTCTGAACTTGAACTGTCTCGGGGACCGCGGCTCTGACCGGGTCTGGTTGAACCGCTGCAATAAGCTGACTGGGAGGATCAATGACGCCGTTGCTGATGCCGGCTTTGAGCTGATCCGCAAAGCCACTCGCCGGCGCGCCGCCTTCGTCTCCGGCGACATTGTCGCCTGAGTTGATGCCACGGTTGGCAAGGCCGATGATGATCACGACGCCGAACACGACGACAAGCCCGACGAACAAGAAAATGGGAAGTTTGTTCAGGCGCCGGATCTTGGGGGCGTCATCGGGCCGGATATCGCCACCCGCCAGATGCACGTTCGAATCCGAATTGTTCATGAGTGCACGCCTCTAGACAGTTCTGGTCAAAACGGAAACCGGGCTCGTCGGTGATGCTCCGCTTGGCGTTGCCTGATAGGTCCGTGCCAATTCGACAGTTGGCGTGGTGAGACGAGCGAAGATCTGCCCTGCATCGGAATCGATCGTGTAGGCCAGGGGAATGATGTTATCGCCTGATGGCTGTTGATCCGCTTCGGCGACCGCGTACCCCCATCCGCGCAAGGAATTTTCCAAGGCCAGGGCGAACTCTGAATTGTCAGCCTTGAGGGCAATGGTTCCCGTTCCTGCCCCGACATGCTCGGAGAGTTTCGCAACCATATCGCCGGCGACGATGCTCGCAGCGGAAGGAGACAGATTGGCGGCATCAATGCTTGTTGTTGGGTTGAACCAACCACTTTCCGACGTCATACAGCCAGCCATCGGCGTTGCCAGAACAGAAATGCCAATGGCCTTTAGAATTGAGCGGCGCGTGTGCGACATGGTCACCCTCCTCTGTTGATACGAATTTTTTGCTGGCTGTAGCCAACACCAGAAACGAGCACCGCCTGGTCGATCATGTAGTCCACGATCATGAGGCTGCCCTTCAGGCGATAATTGACGATCTGGTTCTGTCCGCCGGCGGTGACATAAAGAACCGGGGCATCACCGGACGCCATTCCACTCGGAAATTGGATGTAGGTCTTGAGACCGTCCGAATAGACGCGCGTCGGCCGCCAGCGGGCTTGACCATGAACATGGAATTTGAAGTCCAGGTTTTCGGCCGGGACGCCTGCACCCGGAATGGTGTTGGCTTCGAGCTGTCGATTAGCCGCCTCGAACTTGGCCTGGATATCTTCCGGGTAATCGAAGCCTACCCGGGCCATGTAACGGTGACTGTCGCTTTGAAGTTTGATCTGATAGGTGCGCCTCGACGTCGTCACCACCATCGATGTGACAAGTCCGGGTTCTGTCGGCTTGATGATCAGGTGAACCGAGTTTCCGGTCGGGCCTCCAGATGTTGCAGGATCCACCTTCCAGCGAACCGTATCCCCGACCATGACGTTGCGAACAGCTTCCCCGGGCTGCAATTCGATGTCGCAGACCTGCAGGGGAGCACAGACAACGGTCGGCTGAACCTGACCATAGAGATAGATCACCTTGCCGTCCGGACCTTTGGTGATGACGCCGCGACCATTGCGCCAGTCGCTCGACAGACCAAGGGCCCGCAGTTCCTTAGCTGTGTAGTCTGCAGCCAAGGCTTGAACAGGTAAGGCGGTGATGGCTGTCGCAGCCGCGAGCATACTCATGCCGGCGCGCAGCCAGTTTTTCTGAAACATATTTCTTACTCTTTGAGTGTGCGAATTGCTTACAGCTGGGCGGTCCAGTCGAAGTCCTTGAGATAAAGACCGATCGGGTTGAGCCGGATGATCGCTTCGTCCTGCGGAGGCGAGAGCGTGACATTTGCTACCCCGCGCCAGCGCTTCGTTTGAAGCTCCTTGCCCTTCCGGTCCCGTTCGATTTCTGTCCAGTCGATCTGATAGGATTGATTGGAGAGCGGCACGATGCTCGTCACCTCGACGGAGACAGTGCGGGATTGCGCCCGGTCGAAAGGAGAGTTCGTCCGGTAGAAATTGTTGACCTTCTGGGTGGCCACATCTGTCTGCCGCAGCATCGCATAGACCCGGTCGATGTAGCCCTTCGCAACGACCGTATCTGGCGTGACAGAGCGGAAAGTCGCAATCCAGGCTCCGAGCATGGAGCGGACGACACGCTCATCGGCATATTCGATCTGAGCCGGGAAGCCGCCGATCGCAGGCGTGCCGAGTTTGTCCACCTCGACGATATACGGGACCAGTTTGACCTGAGTGCTCTGGTAGAGCGCAAAGCCGAAGCCGATTGTCGCCATCGCCAAGGAAATAAGACCGACACCCTGCCATACGCGGGCGGTACGGATGTACGATCCGTATCGCTCGTTCCATTCCATCCGCGCGGCAAGATAGGGATTATCAATTGAAGTATGTTTTGCCATCTATTTGCCTATTGCTCAGGAGGATTTGGGCGAAGACCCGCCGCCAGTTGGCTTGTTCGGCAGGGATTGCCGCAGTTTGTGATTGGCGAGACCTAGCGCCGAGGCGTTTCCTGCATGAGGCGCGCCAGAGAGCTTGTCTGCGGCAGCTGATGAAAGGGCTGCAAAGGGAGCCATAGCGGCCTGCGCCGCAGCTTGCCCTCTCGAAGATCCATCGTTCCTGGCGGTTTCGTATGCTGCCTTCGCACCGGCGGCCATTTGAGCGCTGCCGATAGCGGTTCCGGCAGCGAAAGTGCTGGTCTGTGTTCCGTGACGAATGACTTCCATACCATTGCTGACGGAAACGCCTTGGACGACACCCTGAATGATCTGTGGGACGTAGATAGCGATCATGAAAATCACGACCGATATGCCGGCGATTGTTAGAGCTGCAATGAACTCGTCATCTGGAGATACGTTTTGTGCTAATCCGATAAGGGTGTCAGATCCAATTTTTGCGATCATCACGAGAGCCATAAGCTTCATGCCGACCGAGAACGAATAGACCAGGTATCTGATAGCGAAATCTTTGGTATGCGAGGAACCTCCCAAGCCGAGCATGATAATGCCCGCCAGTATTCCAATATACATTTCGGCCATCACTGCGACGAAAATTGCAGCGACAAGGGAAAAGCAGATGACCACCACGACCATTGCTATGACCGAAGCAATCGCGAGGCCGTTATCTGCCAATAGACCGAACTGTACATTGTTGGACATGATGCCGGCGACGGTAATCCCAGCGTTGAAAATGTTAGCAGGTGAAGCAGATCCACCTCCGGCACCGATCTGAAAAAGACTGTCTACAATCGCCTGAGCGAAACTCGGCCCATTGGTGAGCACGAAGGCAAAAAAGCCGACGAACATGACACGGCGAATGAGCTCTGAGACCCAGGTTTCCAAAGAGGCGGCCTGAACGGCCAGCCAGACGGCCGCTATGCCAAATTCAATTCCAGCAAGGATCCAAAATAGCGAACGAGCGGCATCGGCTATCGTCGTTTGCCATCCTTGTGCCGCCGCTTGTATCTGATTTTGGACAGTCGACAATATTGTGCCGTCTTGTGCCAGTGCCATGCTTGATCCGAAAAACAGGCTCAAAATGGCTGTAAACAGAACAATCCGTTTTTTGGTGGTCATCAGTTCCCACCTTTCGAATTGCCGAAATCAGGTTTCATTTCTTGCCCACCCGTCATGGGGTATTTGGTGGGATCAAAGGCGGTTGACCTATTTTCGTATTTCTCCTGCTTGGTTTCAGATTTGCCTTGAAATACAAAGATAAAGGTCGCGATCGCTGTAGCACTCAAAATCAGTAGAGCGACTATGAAGATATAAGATTTGTTCATTTTCAGAACTCTACTTTCATTTCTTGCCCGCCCGTCATGGGTGGAAGTGTGGAATTGAAGAATTTTTCCCTTTTCGTCTGAGCGAGATCGCTCTTCGTCTGCTCGGACTGGTACCAGGTGCCCATCATGGTCATCTGCTGGGAGACAAGACCGCGAAGCTTCTGCATCTGTTCGACTTGCTGGGCTGCAATCTCATGACCCACTTGCAGGGCCTGCTTTTGGCCTTCGGCGGACTGAGAATGCTGCCGGAGCTGGCGCATGGTGTCCTCTTCGGTCGCGAACTGGTCTGAGGTGTATCCGGCCGCTTTCAAGGTCGAGGAGATCGTGTCCCGATTGGTATCGGACCAGCCTTGGTACATGGCCGAAAACGACTGTCCGTCCGGCAGGCCGTTCTTCGCGAAGTCGGCGTAGCTCTGGAACCGCTGCTTCAGCGTGTCGTCGAGGTTGCCCATTGAGAACGCCATGGCCTGACCCTTCTGAACCAGGCTCTGCAGTTGACCGAGGTTCTGTTCAACCTCACCCCAAACCTGCATCGGCAGGGAGAGCGTGTTCTGCAGCATGTTCTCGTAGATGGAGATCTGGTTTTCGATCATCTGGATCTGGTTGCCGATTTGCTGCACCTGATTGGCAATCTGCTCGGCGTTCTGACCGCCGAGGGCAATAAGCTCGCTGTTGTTGAGGATCTGGGTGAACTCGGTCGCACCGGTGACCGCGCCACCAGCCTGGACCGGTCCTGCAATTCCGATCACACAAAGAACGCTGGCGAGCGATCTAGCCAAGAAGCTGTTCGGCATTGGCAATTCCTCTTTGTTTGAGCCACTCAGTGGGCCATTTGTCGCCGTAGTGGAAGTGAAGGTCTTCGATGCGCTTGAGATCGTCCTTGGCGGACGCGCCAACGAAGGACAGCGTGATCGGGCCGAGCGCCATGTCGAAGAGCCGGCGCCCGTCCGGAGACGTGACGTAGTACTCCCGCTTCGGGATCGCGGAGGCGATGATTTCAATTTGTTGGTCGTTGAAGCCGAGCTTTTCGTAAAACGCGCGGGTCCCGGAAATCCTCGCCTCGCCATTGGGCAGGCAAACCTTTGTCGGGCAGCTTTCTTTCAGAACGTCGATGATGCCGGATCTGTCGGCATCCGAGATCGATTGCGTTGCCAGGACCACCGCGCAATTGGCCTTGCGCAGAACCTTCAGCCATTCCCGGATCTTGTCGCGGAACACCGGATGACCGAGCATCAGCCAGGCCTCGTCCAGGATAAGCAGGCTTGGTGTCCCAATCAGGCGCTTCTCAATACGGCGGAACAGATAGAGCAGGACCGGGATCAGGTTCCGGTCACCCATATTCATCAGCTCCTCAATCTCGAAGGTCTGGAACCTGGAGAGCGAGAGGCCGTCTTCTTCGGCGTCGAGGAGCGAGCCCATCGGGCCGTCCACCGTGTAATATTGCAGCGCGTCCTTGATCTCCCGGTTCTGGACGCCCGACACGAAATCGGTGAGCGACCGGCGCTGAGACTTCGACATCAGGTTAATCTGCGTGGTGATGGCGTTCCGGTGCTCCGGCAGGACCTTCACGCCCTGCATTTCGATCAGGGTTTCCAGCCACTCGGCAGCGAACGCCTTGTCGGTGTCGTCCTCGAGTGATGAGAGCGGTGCAAAGGAAAGGGTGTCCGACCTGCCGACGTCATAGTGATCCGCGCCGACGGCAAGCGTCAGCGGATACATCGACTTGCCCTTGTCGAAGACAAACACTTGGGCGTTCTCATAGCGCCGGAACTGAGCTGCGATCAGCGCCAGAAGCGTCGATTTACCCGAACCTGTCGGCCCGAAGATCAGCGTATGCCCCAGATCCCCGACATGGAGATTGAACCGGAACGGCGAGGAGCCGGACGCCACCTGCATGAGGGGCGGCGATCCAACTGGGTAAAAGGGGCATGGCGCTTCCGGCGATCCGGCCCAGACGGAATTGAGCGGAGCCAGATCCGCGAGATTGCGTGTGCTCACCAGCGGCTCGCGAACGTTGGCATAGGAAACGCCCGGCAGACTTCCCAGGAATGCCTCGGTGGTGTTCAGGGTTTCTATGCGGCCGCCAAAGCCTTCGTTCTGCACGAGCCGGCGCACCGCCTCGCACTTCTCCTGAAGCCGCGCCTGGTTCGTGTCGAAGAGCACAATGACAGGCGTGTAGTGGCCGAAGGCGACGAGTTGCGAGTTCGCCTCGGCAATCGCGTCCTCGGTTTCCCCGACCATCACCATGGCGTCTTGATCGAGCGATCCGGAATTGGTCTTGAAGAGCTGGTCCATCAGCGGCCGCACCTTCTGCAGCCACTTCTTGCGTGTCTTTTCCAACACCGAGCGCGCCTCGATCGGATCGAGAAATATGAACCGGCTCGACCAGCGATAGGTGATCGGCATCAGATCGAGCGCGTTGAGGATCCCCGGCCAGCTTTCGGCCGGGAACCCGTCGATCGCCACGACACCGACATAGGTGCCGTCGATGATGGGGTTGAGACCGTGATGGAATTCCGCCGTCACCAGATAGTCGAGATACATCGCAATGTCAGGCAAGCGGATCGGATGGTTTTCTCCGATCAGCGCGAAGCGTGCGAACTGCAGGAGATCATCGTAACGGCCACGCCTCTCCCCTGCCCTCCCCGCTTCTATTTCCGGCACTTCATGGGTTTCCATGCGCCGGATCGAGACGACATTCGCCATATACTGCTCAAATTCCCGGATCGTCGTCTTGAAGTGCTCAAGCGTCCGGGAGGCAATAGACGTGTTGCGGCTGGCGTCGTCCGAATAGATGTACTTCACCAGCTTGGACTTGTTTTTCTCCGGCGGCCGGTAGGTCAGGATGATGGCGTGCTGGCTCTCAAAATGCCCCTCCCCGGCTTCGAACCGCTGGCGGCGCTCGTCATCGATCAAAGCCGTGACGGGGTCCGGAAAATGCGAGCTTTCCCTGTCCGGATATCCGGTTGAGGGAATGCGAACCGCTTCCATCTGGATCATCCAGCCGTTGCCGAGGCGGGCGAGAACCGAGTTGATCTGTCTGGAAACTTCGTTCCGCTCAGACGCGGTCGAACTCTCGCTGTCCGGCCCGGCAAAATACCAGCCGGCCATCAGGCCCCCGTCCTTCAGGAGCACAATGCCGTTGTCGACCAGCGCCGCGTAAGGGAGCAGGTCGGAAAAGGACGGCGCAACGTGCCGGAATTTTTTGAGGGCAACCATGTTCAGTATTTCCGCCAGGGCGTGGATGTCGGCCGGTAATAGGCGCGGTATTTGACGTGCCGCAGATAGACAGCGCGCATCAGAGGGTCCGCCTTGGCCATCATCCGCAGCACGCCAACCACCACGATCCAGATCGCGATGCCGAGCACGGCGGCATAGGGCTTCAGGATCACGAAAATCAGAATGACCGAGGCAAGACCGGTCACGAGCACCAGCTCGCGGTCTGCCCCGAACAGCAATGTCGGGCGAGAAAGAGCGCGGTGGATCCGCGCTCTGTTGAGGCCCGGCGCGTCAGTCACGAGCCGGGTCCACGGTTGCCGCGTTCCCTTCCGGAGCAATGCCGATGGAGGCACCGGAGGAACCAAACAGGCCGACGATAGTGGACGCGCCGAGCAGGACCCCGAGAACCAGAACCACGTAGGCCAGGCGGCGGGCAAAGTCGTTGAGTTCACCGCCGAAGATCAGCATCGCGCCGGCGATCGCCACCGCGATCAGGCCAACGGCGCCAGCGACAGGACCGTTGATGGAGGCCTGGATTTGCTGAAGCGGGCCTTCCCAGGGAAGCGAGCCGCCGCCGGAGGCGAAGGCTGGTTCAATTAGGTACAGTCCTGCACCGGCGAGAAAGAGAAGAAATACAAAATTACGCGACATGAAGAGTCCCTTGTCTGTCGTTGGAATTTTTGTTGAGGAACTGAGATGCAACTGCTGAGCGGATGTCATAGGTGCCGTCCCGAAAGCCGGACACAGTCACGATGTCCCGAACGATGCGCCCGTGTTCGGGGGAGCGCTCGATCGAGACGATGAGGTCAACCGCTTCCGCTATGACTTGGGGCATCGGCTGCTGAGACACTTCGGCGATCAACTGTTCAAGGCGCGTCAGTGCGGTGAAGGCATTGTCGGAGTGAACCGTGGCGATGCCGCCCGGGTGGCCCGTGTTCCATGCCTTGAGCAGTGTCAGAGCCGCACCGTCGCGCACTTCGCCGACAATGATCCGGTCTGGTCGCAAGCGCATGGTCGATTTCAGGAGCCGTTGCATGTCCACGGTGTCGGACGTGTGCAGGATCACGGCGTTCCTGGCCGCACACTGGATTTCCGCTGTGTCTTCCAGAATGACAAGGCGGTGATCCGGAGCAACGGACACCATTTCGCCAATGATCGCGTTCGTCAGGGTCGTTTTGCCGGTGCCAGTGCCGCCCGAAACCAGAATGTTTTTCCGGCCGGCAACCGCATCACGGATCACGGTGGCTTGGCCGTCCGTCATCACGCCATCCTCGACGTACCTGGAAAGCGGGATGAGCAGCGATGCCTTCTTGCGGATCGTGAAGGACGGCTTGGAAACGACCGGTGGCAGAAGACCCTCAAAACGATGACCGCCTATCGGCAGCTCGCCGGAAATGATCGGCTTGTCAGAGGTGATTTCCGTGCCGAGCGCATGGGCGACCTTGCCCATGATGATCTGGGCGTCATGGGGCGTCATCTCGCCGGAGGGCTCCATTCCCTTCCCGACGCGTTCGATGAACAACTGTCCGTCCGGGTTGAGCATGATCTCAACGACAGTGTCGTCCGACAGCGCCGACAGGATCGTAGACCCCAGCGAGTCTCCCAGCCCGGCGATAAGCCTGCGACGGCTTTCACCGTTCCTCAATGTCCCCTCCCCTACCGGTGAAAGCTGAGATGTTCAGGGGATCGTGCGGCCTCGCCGAGACAGCATTTATCGGACCGGGCATGAGGGTATGCCCAGGCTCTCCGGAGGTCATTCGGAGTGTCCTTTTATATTTGAGATCAATAAGATACGACTACAGCAATCAGTGGTTGATTACCTTGCGAGAGGGCGCAACCCAACACGGAACGAAGTGTCATCGCAAGGTTGAGAAAAAGTTTTCCACACCTAAGGAGAGTTATTTGAATTGGGAAATATAACACTCAAATTGGGCTACGTTGCCGTCCGTTCATCTAGGTCTTAGCTAAAGAGATATTCGACGTTACGAAGCTTCGTGATCACAGATCCTTATGGCCGGGGCCAAACGTGGACCTATCAGCCGTGTCAAAAAAACAGGCGCATCTCTGCGCCTGTAGAAAGGTTCAATGCACGGGCTTGAACGACCACGAAGTGCCGCCTCCTGAAAAACTCTGCAATTGTGCGAATGGATTTTTTTATTGAACGCGGATAAAAGGGAAAAGTGACCCAGCGTCACGTGCGCACCTTTCCAGGCGCGTCCAAGTGTCTTCCTCCCAAGGCTCAACACGTGCGCGCTATTTTTTTGAAGCAGCTGCTCTTTGGTTTTTCGTTGGCGTTCCACACCAAGGACAAGGCGGTTCGGAAGGTTCTCCGAGATTGTGTTCCTTGTTTACCCCACAAAATAATTTCTGTGGGATAGAAAATCTGCTAGTCTTACCCCACGAGAAAAAATATGTGGGGTACATATGACCATCGACTATCACAGTGCAATCGGCACAGCCGCCTGGACGGACTTGCGGCGGTCCCTGCGTGACAGCGAGGTGTCGGAGCTGCGCGGCGCGCCACGGTCGAAGGTGGTCGCCTCCAAGACCTATTGGTACGATCACTTTCGCGTCGGGCAGAAAACCATCGACCGGTATATCGGCGAAGACACGCCAGAACTGCGGAACCGCCTGGAGCGGCAATCGGAGATCGCCAGGGCGGCGAAACTTGCCGAACGGGAACGGGCGAGACTGATGCGGGTGCTGCGGGCCGAAGGCTATCTGTTCGCCGATGTCGGTTCCGGCCAGGTGGTTTCGGCCATGGCCAAAGCCGGCGTCTTTCGGCTCGGTGGAACGATCGTCGGTACGCAGGCCTTCCGCTGTTATGAAGGCGAACTCGGCATCCGGATCGGGTTCGACCAGTCGGCCACGACAGATGACATCGACATTGCAAGTTTCGAGCGGTTGTCACTGGCTCTCGCGGACACGGTCGACCCTCCCCTTGCAGAGGTTTTTTCCGAGCTTCAGTTCGATCCCGTGCCTGCGATCGAAGACGGCAAGACCTGGCGCTGGCGGCAAACACATCGCCAGACCCTGGTCGAGTTTCTGACGCCGTCCTTCGAAGAGGATGAGGCCATCCGCGATCTTGCCGCCCTTGGCGTCAGTGCGCAAAGTCTGCATTTTCTCAATTACCTGATTGCCGATCCGATCAGTGTCCCCTTTTTGTATCGCTCGGGCGTGCTGGTGCAGATCCCGCGCCCGGAACGCTATGCGGTGCACAAGCTCATCGTCGCGGACCGGAGGCAAGGAGGGGCAGATGCACTCAAGGCGCACAAGGATCGGGCCCAGGCGGCATTTCTGTTCGAGGCGTTGA
Organism: Labrenzia sp. R5_0; assembly: GCF_017743835.1. Classification (NCBI taxonomy): domain Bacteria; kingdom Pseudomonadati; phylum Pseudomonadota; class Alphaproteobacteria; order Hyphomicrobiales; family Stappiaceae; genus Labrenzia; species Labrenzia sp. R5_0. The sequence goes on from NZ_JAGHRK010000010.1 coordinate 21,801, forward strand.
CCGAGACCAGGCCGGGCGACCTTGCCGAAGCCTACCAGAGCGCATTGGAAACCGGTCCGGAATGGCGCAAGCGCATTGCGGCAAGCCTGAAACGCATGCCGGCAACTTCGGCCTTGCTCGATCAGCTTTCTTGACAGGCGGACTTGCCGGCAGGGAACCGGTCGCTGCAGGCACCTGCTTCAGAGTGATCGAATTGTGCCCCGCGCGCCGGAACTTCAGCTCCGGCGGGGTCTTGTCCAGGCGGGAAGAAGACTAGCTCTTGTTCGCCAGTTTGCTTCTGCGACCCTGTTTCTGACCCAGTCCCATTTTCCTGGCGAGATCCGACCGCGCCGCGGCGTAGTTCGGGGCAACCATCGGATAATCCGCAGGCAGGTTCCACTTGGCCCGGTAGTCTTCCGGCGTCATATCGAAATGCGTTCGCAGGTGACGCTTCAGCGATTTGAATCTTTTGCCGTCCTCGAGACAGATGATGTAGTCGCCCAAGACGGACTTCTTGACCGGTACAGCCGGGACAAGTTCTTCAGCGGCTGGTTCCTGTGCCGTTTGTGCGGCCGAAACGAGAGCCGAATGAACCGTCGCTATCAAGGCTGCCAGATCACCCGAAGCAATCGTGTTGTTGCTCACATATGCGGAGACGATGTCGGCAGTCAGATCAACATATACGGGCTCAATAGTTGTGTTGTTTTCGGGTGTCTCAGACATTGGGTTCCTTGCCGGGCGATACTGGGATCTGGGTGCGCGCTGGTTCTAAACTTGTTCCCCTGTGAAGTAAAATCATCGCTTCGGACAGCCAGTGGTCGCTTTACGTTCACCATTGCTCTTGAGCACACCGCGATCGAGCTTTTCGGCCATCCGAACCTGATGTTCACTTCTTTAGGTTGGAGGCCCCTGCCCTCGTAATGAATATCTCTTACGGTCGGCATCTTCCGGCTGGTCACTTCCTACCTTAGTGCTCGACGGTTGCCATTTAGCATCAGTTGTCTGGGCGGTTCAAAATCGCCGTCGCAATCATTCGCTAGCGTTTACGGTCCTGTTGTATTTTTTGATGGGATTGCCCTGTGGGACCTCAATACTTCTTTGGTAGGAAAAGGGAGACGATGTTTTCACCGCGGGATTCAATTGTTCTCGTGGCCGCAAATCGGGGGAGGGGAGTTCAAGAATTGTTCGCATTCGATTGGAAGGAATGACGTCTCGGAAAAAAAACATCGAAAAAACAATTTCTTGACCCGGTGTCATCTGACACCCCACTCGGAACTAGGTGTTCAGAAACGTATCAAGTCAACAGGTTTGCGGATTCCACTACATCGCAGACGGAACTTCATCTGCGGTGTTTGAGTTGATTGCGTTCTGTGTTGCCGATAATGCAGAGTCTGGTCTCGTAGACGGAACCGAGCTCTTGGTCGCCAAGCTGCGTCCAAATGCCGATTTGGCGTGGGTTGGAAATCAATTTCTGGTCATCCAACATAGGAACTTCAAATCGTTGATCCGGGGCTGGAGGTTGGATATTGCCCAGCGGAGAGGAGGGGGCTTGGAAATCCAATTGGTCGAATTGTCTCACAACAATTTGGCACGACGCAGTGCTGGTAAATTCATACGATGAACGATGTCAGTACGAACCTTTTGGAAAGAAGGGTTGTTAAAATCTCGTGGCGCCACCTTCTGGAATTGCTTTGCCCGGCCTGTCCTAAAAGAAATGCATTTCGACCTAACACAATTGTTTGACGAATGGGTCTACAGGTAGCCGTGAGCGCGGCTCATGTCTGAATAGAACTTGTCATTCAGGGTTGTCGTCGATGTTGGTCTTCTTCGTTCACGCCGCAATTCGTAGGCAACAAGCTTTAAGATGGCGAAAGCTTTTCTGAGGTCTCCTAGCGCAATAACATTGCACCGAGAGACCTCACTCGAGAACTTGAGTGTCAGTTCGGCAAGAAGACATTTTAGAATTAGACCCCGAATGCGGCGATCCAATAAAAGACCTCTACTTTTTATGGAGTTTCAAAGTGGACATTTGTCATGAAAACGGTGGTGGATACACTGGGCGTCAATCTGACTGCCGTGCGTGAGTGGGCGAAAGGGAATACGAAACCGAGTCATAGCTATCAAAAAACACAGGAAGCAACGCGGTCTCCGCGCATCAAAACTTAGACGCCGAACGCCTGATCTCAGGATACATTCGGGTCTTCGCTGATCTGAATCGAATATTATGAGGCGTACATCATTGTTTAGCTCGCTCTGCACTTCTGAACAAATGCACCATGAGCAGAGTCTGCCTGCAAGTACTAGTGTGGTCCATTTTCTCTAGGCACACGATATCGTGTCGACGGTGGAAAAGTTAACGGGCGTTAACTAAAAAGCCATTGACAGGAATCACTAATTCGCTCTTAGTTCGCTCTGACGCTTATTTCCGTGTTTTTCAAATTTTTGCGTCGGAGTGGATAATGACAGAAGAAGCCGCAATTTCTGACAAGGAATTGGACCCCAACTCAACAAGGGGAAAAATTGCGCGTTTTTCGTCACTATTGAGCCAGCAAATCAAAAACAACTGGCAACAGAATTATCCTCCGGAGTCGCGTAAGCACTTGCGATCGTTTTCCTCATCTGAAGTTTCGGACCTGATTGGCATCGCGCCCGCAACCTTGCGGCAAATGTCGCTCGACAATGAAGGTCCGCAACCGGCGCGGTCTGATGGGAACCGGCGCATGTACACACTCGATCAGATCAATGAACTTCGATCGTTCCTGGCCGAAAAACGTCCCGGACAGTCCCTACAGTTTGATCCGCGTCGTCGTAAAGATGACGGAATGCAAATTGTCGCGATCGCCAATTTCAAAGGTGGCTGCGCGAAAACGACGACTGCTTTGCACTTGGCTCAGTTTCTCGCGTTGCAAGGCCTCCGCGTTCTCGCAATCGACCTTGATACACAAGCAAGTCTGACGGAGATGCTGGGTGTTCAGCCGGTCTTGGAAGTAGGCGACAACGAAACGGTGTTTGGCGTTCTGCGTTACGATGATGAACGTCGGCCACTTCCGGAGGTAATTCGACCGACCTACTTTGCGGGCCTGGATCTTGTTCCAGGCCAGAGCGAGCTGCAGTATTTCGATTACGAAACGCCAGCCGCCATCATCAGCAACAAATACGTGGGAGACGAATACTTTATTCGCCGGTTGGCGACTGCACTGAGAAGCGTGGAGGATCGTTACGATGTAGTCGTAATCGATGCGCCACCGCAATTGTCGTATCTGACATTAAACGCTGTATTTGCCGCTACCGGGCTAATTATCCCTGTACAGTCCGCGATGATCGACGTCGCAAGTATGAACCAGTTTTTGTACATGATGGACGAAATGCTGGAACAAATGGCTCACTTTGGTGCGCCTGTCGATCATGAGTTCATGCGGTTTCTTTTGACCAGACATATTCCCCACGATGTTCCACAGGTGAATATTGCAGCGATGCTTCGGTCTCTCTTTGGAGAAAGCGTCTTGACTGCTGCAGTTGTAGAGACCACTGCGATCACAAATGCCGGTCTGGAAAACAAAACGTTGTACGAACTCGAAAAAGGGTCTGTCGGACGCGACACGTACAATCGCGCCATAGAATCCGTAAATGCTGCCAACACTGAGATCTTCCAAGAGATCCTGAAAGTCTGGGGACGCTCATGAACAAAGCATCCAACCGGGCGAAACGCCTTGCCGGCATGTTTGGTGCCGTAGACCCGAACGAACTTGCCAAACAAGCTGAAGCCGAGAAATCGGACAAGACTACGAGTCGGCCCATGACGACTGCTCCGACGAAAGCACTGCAGGCGAGTTTTGCAAGCATCGAAGAAGAAAACCTGCGGCTGAAAGCCGAGCTTGAAAAATCCCAAACCGTTGAACTCGACCCCATCACCGTGCGGGCTTCCATCATTCAAGACCGTCTTGAATGGACCGACGATGACCCGGATTTTCGAAGCCTGGTGACTTCCATTAAGGAAGAAGGCCAACGACTCCCCATCCTTGTCCGTCCACATCCGGCAGAAAATGGTCAGTACCAACTGGCGTATGGAGCGCGGCGCAATCGTGCTTGCATGGTTCTTGGGCAAAAGGTGAAAGCTTACGTTCAAGAACTTTCTGACGAAGAGCTTGTCATTGCTCAAGGTCTTGAAAATAATGAACGAAAGAACCTGTCCTTCATTGAGCAGGCGGTATACGCAGTCGCCCTTTTGGAAGCCGGTTTCACGCGTAAGCTTGTAGCCAAGTCTGTTGGAGTTGCCTCTGACACAACGATTTCGAAAATGTCTGCAATCGTCGCTTTGGTGCCAGCTGATATCTTTCGTTTGATTGGACCTGCCCCCAAGATCGGCCGAAATCGTTGGGAGGCTTTTGCGAGCCTCGCTGATCGAGGTGCAAAGAAGTCTTCGATTCTCGAAGCGGTGCGTGCTCTACCCGAAAGCGCAGTGTGGAAAGGGGCTGACTCCAACAAGCGTTTCGAACTGGCTTATCGGACAGCTGAAAAAGCAGACAAGTTCAGGACGACGAAATCCAGAGCTGAAAAGTCTCGATTGGAGAACGAAGGTCGCTCGTTCGGAACGATGGAGCAGTCCAGCAACGCTGTCAAAATCTTCCTAGATGCGAAGAAAGAGCCGGCTTTTGCTCAGTTTGTCGCAGACAAGATGACGGCGTTGATTGAAGAGTTCAAAAAAGGCGAAGGGAAACAAGCGAGCAAATAAAAGCATGAAACAAAGAACCCGCCACGTGGGCGGGTCCTCGTTGAGATAAGCACGAGTGCCTATGATCTCGGTCTAGCAGCTCTGATTCTAGAATCACTCGCAGCGCAACGCAAGTTCTGTCTCGCAGCAGAGCACGATTTCTTGCGTCTTCCAGCTTGTCTCGCATCTGAAAATTCAGTGCTCGGTCGCGTTTATGCGCTTCCGGCAAAGGAGGACTTATGTCTTCGACCCAGCAGATTGCGAGTTTTCGCAAGGTGTCTGCCGGGATTCTTGCGAGCGCGCATCTGGCGTCCCAGGAAGACCGGCCGAAGGTCACCAAAAAGGAAATCTCCCTGGTTCTGAAACGCGTTGCGCCGGCGCTTGGTATCGATGGCACGGCTTATCATGTCCTGGATATTCTCCTGGGTCTTGTGCAGCCCGACGATTTCCAGGCCGGAAAGCGGCCGGTAGTGGCGATCTCAAATCAGCGTCTTGCCGAATACACTCGGCGCACCACGCGCACTGTCACGCGCTGCCTGAAGAAACTCGTCGAAGCCGGAGTGCTTGCCTATCGGGACAGTCCGACCGGGCGACGCTATGTCTATCGCGGTTCAGAAGGGGCTCTGGAGCAGGCCTACGGTCTGGACTTTAGCCCTGCGTGCTTCAATCTGGAGGCCTTCAAGGTTCAGGCGGATGCATTCCAGCGCCGTATCAAGGCCGAGCAGGAAGCCAGGCGGGCTGTTACACGGTTTTCACGGGCGATCGCCGACATGGCCGAACTGGAGCCTGCAGAATTTCACGGGTTTGCTGCCCGAGCCCAGGCGATTGTGATCCGGGACGAATTGAATGTGGTGGAGAAGGCGGCACTTCTGGAATCGCTCTATGCGCAGGTCCTGGCTCTCCATGAAGCACATTCGTTGAAAAATAAGGATAAAATGTCATGCGCGGGTGACATTGATGTCAGCCCTTTATTTATTACAACCCCAACCGACTCCCTTGAAAGTAATCCTCAACGGACTTGCTCTAACGAGCAAGACATTGAATTTACTTCTGACAACGGCTTCGCCGTTGAAATGGCTCTTGAAAAAGAGCCTTGCGGCGGGCGCACGGAAACACAACAGCCGAAATCACAAGTGGGAAGGGGAGGCGCAGGCAAGTTTCCCGAAACCAACCTGGATGGTGTTTCCATAGGGCTCATTCAGTCGGCATGTTCATCGGTACAGGCAGAATTGGGGGTCGGTCTGAGCAGTTGGCCGGCTCTTTGTGGAGCTGCCGAGCAGTTGCGCATGCTGATCGGCCTCAGTCCGTCCGGATATCAGCTCGCTGTCGAGCGGCAAGGCAGATATCTGGCCGCGGCCTGCCTTGCGGTTGTCGCCGAAAAGGCGCTGCGGGATCCGGAGCACATTGCCTCGCCCGGCGGATATTTCCGCGCCATGATCGACAGGGCTGGGGAGGGCAAACTCCACCTCCACAAATCCCTGCATGGGCTGGTGTGAGACCATGGTGAGGTCTGAACGGAGATCAGTGCCGGCGCCAGTTTTCCGACCGGTTGAAATCAAACGCACGGAGACTTCGTCCGCAGGGTCTGGGCGGGCAATTTGCGCCGGAGTTCCGATCTGGGACTCAAACTGCTTCGAGCAAACCAGTCCGCTTTGCCCGGTCGATGAGGTTCTTGACGGAAGAAGGCGACCATTTTGTCCCACCGCGGGGTGTACGCTCGTGCAGGCGTTCGAGCTGACCGGCGATTTCGCGCAATGTCAGCTCCGGATTGGACGAATGAATGCCGGCGACCAGCGTCATCAGCCGGTCTTCCGGCGGGCGCGGAGGCGACTTGCTGAGCAGGGCCTTGTCCGCCATTCCCTCTGTGACCATCCACTTCACCGCGCGCCGAAGCCGTTCGGGCGTCCAGTCAAATCCACGGTTTTTGAGAAACCGTGAGATATCGTCCCAGGTGTGATAGGGACGCATGCGCCGGACAATTGGAAGCCACTGACTTGCACTTGCCTGGATGCGTGCACCATAGGCCGCCTTTTGAGCGGCCGTCATCTTGGCAAGCGCTTCAGGTCTGCGCTCTCGAATTCCTGGATTGCCGGGTAACTTCCCCTTCGCCTTTGCGGCCTTGATGCCGGCCTTGGTGCGCTCGGAGATCAAGGCGCGCTCGAGCTGCGCGACAGCACCCAGAACCTGCAGCGAGAACATGCCCTGAGGTGTCGTCGTGTCGATCGGGTCGCTCAGTGAGCGAAAATGCGCTCCCTTTGCATTCAGATCGTCGATCACTTCTAAAAGATGGTTCACTGAGCGGGCGAGACGGTCAAGCCGGACGACGACCAGCGTCTCGCCGGCATCGATCTCCCGAACGAGCCTGGCGAGGGCAGGACGAGCGCGTGAGGCGCCGGAACCGTATTCCTCCACGATTATCTCGCAGCCCGCCGAACGCAATTCCAGTTCCTGCGCCTCTGTCGCCTGTTCCTCCGTGGAGACGCGCGCGTAGCCAATAAGCCGTCCCTCAGGTCGATGAGAAGACTGTTTGAGCGCTGATTTGGCCATTTGGGACGCCTGAGAGCCGATAAGAGAGGAAGTTTCCAATTAAAGAAGATACGGATAACCGATCATTTGTAAACGTCTCTTGACGGCCTTTCTGACAGCCGAAAGCGCCAAAAACCCCGGAAAAATGGGCTCTCTCGTCGATCTGAGCACCGATTGCCGGGTCTCTGTTCAATCCCGGAGACCGCAGCGCTCATCATATATAGAGGGGCTTGAGAATTACCGGTGTGACGGAAGCGAGAAGCGTGTTAGCTTCTGTATTAGAATCGAAGCGTCGTTTTATCAATGGTTTATGAAATCGGAAAATTGAACCACGAGACCCTTCTGGGGCCGATCGCGGCCGCGGAGGATGCGCTTGCGCGGCTCGATGAGCGCGTCGCCCGATCAGAGGTCGGGTCAGGCTTTGCCGCGCGGGCCGATTTCTTCGAGTCCGTCTCCAGTATGTGGGTCGCCGGCGAACTCGTCCATCTCGAGGATCTGGTTCTCCACGACGCACAGATGGACATACGCGCGCCCAGCCATGAGCTCGTCATTGCGCACCGCATTGTGCGGGCGCGGCGCCGGGTGTCGCGCAACAATCCAGGATGGGCGGTTTCGCGGTCGGGGATTATGGCGCTGGCTGGCGTCGCGGAAGAGATCTCTGTCGAAGCAGAACCCGTCGACAGGGGAGGGGAGGGGGTCGAACTCGAATTGGTTGGTGACGCAGCCCTGTCTCCGGAGCTGGCCGAGATCGATGAGGTGCTCGCTCGCACCCAATGGCTGGTCGATGGCGATGCGGCTGTCGAACAAAGGAAACGAGAACCCGAGATCAATGTCGGCGAGCTGCTCATTCGCGATCCGGATTGGGATGAAGGTGAGCGGATCGGCGAGTGGCTTGAGCTGGCCAAGCAGCTCGAACGGCTTCCGGCCACGCTGGCCGCATCGGTTCTCTGGGATGCATGGGAACATCTCGAACCCCTCCAGCGTCAACACTGGCTTGGCCAGGTGCTCGTTTCGGATTTCCTGCGAGCTCGCGGAAAGGTTCGATCTCATTTGCTGGCATATGCAGTCGGCCTGCGGGAGATACCACGGGAGCGGAGGCGCGCGCGCGATCGGACCACAAGGCTTGTCGCATATCTCGATGCGATGAGCGCGGCGGCCGGCATGGGGATCAAGGACATTGACCGGCTGACGCTCGCGAAGCGGCAGCTTGAGCGGAAGGCGTCAGGCCGGCGTACGACGAGCAGCCTTCCTGTCGCCGTTGATCTGCTGATGTCTCGGCCGATCGTGTCGGCTCATATGGTTGCAAAAGCCGCGAAGATCTCGCCACGCGGAGCCTTGAACCTGGTCAGTGATCTCGGCGTTCGCGAGTTGACGGGCAGGGGACGTTATAGAGCATGGGGGGTTCTATGACAGCGTTCCACCCACTTTTTGCTCTTTCTTGCGCTCGGCTCAATGTCCAGACAACTGCCGGTCCGAACAAAGAAGATGGGATCCCTCTTGGGCGCCTTCTTCACTTTGTGGAAAAAGGCTTCGATGATTGCCAGGAGGAGATACTTCCCCACCCGCTCGCCGACGCTCTCAGATAGCTCTGGATACACCAGTCATTCCAAGCCCCACTTTCTCGCTCCAGCTCTGGTTTGTTGATTGCATTTCTCGGCAAGCACCCGAGAATAGTCCTTCGGTGAAACAATGGCACAGGTGAACTCACCTGGCCCGTCCCGTTCAAAAAGAACAATTGCCGGTCGCGGCACGTCACGCAGTGGCCGTAATCTGACGCGATGCGTATTGTTCTCGAAATGGGTGAGATGGACGCGAAAATCCTCCGCTGCAAAATGAAAGAGGACTTCTTTAGTTTGTGCAGGGCCGACACCAAAATAGGCCGACAGCGTCGCCACCGGTAACTGGATTTGATACCCCATTACGCTCGCATCTGGCGCGCCGGTTTCCCCGGCCAATATCTGAAGGTAAAGCCTCCGGGGCGGCTTGCTAAGCGGGTCAAGCTTACGCAAAACCGAATCCCTCTTTCGGGCATTTTCAATGTCGAGAACCTTTGCGAATAGCGGCTTCGAGGCGACCTTTGCCCCGACTGAGAATGATGGCTTCGCTGGCTCACCAGATTCCGATTTTGCGCCGCCGTCTGCGTCGGCTTCCTCATCCAGTCGGCTTTGTGCCTTCATCGCGCGAACGAACGAAATATCGACGTCGACAGCAGTTCCTTTCACATAGTTCCAAGCCCCCTCAAGGTCGTTTGCGATTCTGGAGGCACGAGGCACCTCGATTCGTGTGCCGAGTTCTATGTTTCGGCTTAATCCCGCGCCGGTCAGGTTAGCCGATCCGACGATAGCCTTGAGATAGTCGTCGCCTTCAAACAGCATAAGTTTGGGGTGAAATACGGCGTTTCGATACTTGTCTTCAAAAGCCCCGCAGTACACTTTCCCCGGAAAGAGTTCTTTGAGATACAGCCCATATAGAAAGCTGTCAGGGGACGTGACATCGTTATCGAAGCCGTATGCAGTCTCCAAAATGCCGCCGGCCCGCAGAAACTCTTCGAGATTTTCGGAGATGAGGCCCAGTCCGTCCCACCGCGCATAAGCAACTGCGAAGCGTACTTTTTTCAGTCCGCCTGTCGCTAGGATTTCGTTGATTTGCGAATAGAACCGGGCCTTTCCTTCATAGGTCTGGCTTACAACCCGGAGTTTTCCGCCCTTCTTTTCCATCGAGTCTCACGCAACCATATCGGTTTCGGTGCTGCCGGCCGCAAGCGCGCTCAAATATGCAAGGCATAGATCGCAGGAGCGGTACTGACCGCCGTACATTTCCCTTTCCTGCCGCTCAACAATCGGAAAGGTAGAATAGACATAACGAACATCATCCCGATCCGTGATGCCGTAAAGGTGAAAGAAGATGGCATCTAGCTTCGCGCGCAATCTAAGTCGCCGTTCTTCGTCCCATCCGAATGGCGGAAAAACATTTCCAGCATCGTCGGTGTAGCCCATGTCCCGCGCGAACGGTGTCATGTCCTGAGAGGTGTATGTAAGCTCCAGGACAATATCGCGCAGGACGTCCGTGGCTGAACTCGATCCAAACTTCGTATCGTAGAAGCGCTCAGGCACAATCACCGGAAGCTGCTCGACGATGAATAGATTCAACGTCTGACCCTGCACCTTTTGCCGGGTAACATAATCGAAGGGTATCGAGTTCAAGTTCGCGGCCAGCAGCCACTCGTCACTGGTCTCGCCTTCGCGCAAAAGCAACGGCACCTTGTTACCAAAGGCGACGGTCGGCAACAGAGCTGCGATGAACGTTCGCACATTGGTAGGCGCAGTTATTTCCTTGAAGCCGAGAACCCAGCCCGGCCCCGCGGACCATTTGCATTTCTCTTCCAGTACCCAAAACTGCGGCGCTGGAAGCCATGACGGATCGCAATGTTGCTCGAATGTTGCGGGTTCCGGTTGCGCGGGGCGGTGTTGGTTCTCCGGATTGACGACTACGCTTGCCGCACGGTGGTCAAAGGCCTGAATCATCTTGCCCTCATAAAGGGGAACCCAATCCCCCTTCAGGCTGCCATAGCGATTTCCCCCTTTGTGCCAGCCTCCTTCCTGTTCTTCCAATTCCCGTCGAGTCCGGAAAAGTCCGGAGTCATTGGTCATGTGAAACATGGTGGAATATTTCAGCGGCCACGCTTTGATCTCTTCGCCACCTGACCGGTCAGACAGAATCCTCCCACTGGAATAGATTGCTGTTGTAAGCTCAGCGTCGCGGCGCGAGCGGAATATCGGCGCAGTACCGGTATTTGGATTCACCCGCGAGAAATCTTCAGCCGTGAGCGCGAAGCGCTGTTCAGGATCGTTAAGTTCGCTGACACTTTGCAGGAAGAAGGCGCACATGGCCGCTTCGGCAGTCGGGGTTGGGCTTGCCACAAAGACGCAGAATTTGAAGCGGCTATCGACATCGGGGAAGAACGGGGCGGCATTGTAGCGCGTGCGCCGGTTCTCGAAATCATAGAGCGCCTTCAGCCGACCTTGTGTCGAAACGCCCTTGAAGAAAGTCGACGACGTTTTGTCCGATGCGATGCCGGACGGCGTGAGCAGGCCCACCATGCCGTCCCGCTTCACGAGCGCCATGGCGCGCTCGACGAAAAGCGAATAGATATTTACGTCGCCGCCTGAGAGCAGCGGATAATCGCCGCCTGACCGGGCCATTCGCGTCGCCGCTTCGGCCCGCTCGTTCGCCTTCTTGAAGTCGCCGGAAAGCGGATCATCATTCCGTTCCAGCTCGTCGATCATCCGCTTGCGATCGGCCGCTTTCTGCGCCAGCGCAATCTCCCGTTTGCGTGCAGCAAACCACTCGACTTGCTGGAGTTTCATGCGGTCCCACGGCGGATTGCCGATGATGGCATCGAAACCGCCGGACAGGCCTTCGTTCTCCCAGTCCGTCCAGACGCCTGGAAACGCAACCTGCCAGTTCAGGAAGCGCTCTTCGGCCACTAACTCCCGTGCGACGTTCAGGATTTCGAGGAAACGGCGGCCGTGGTCGTCGCGCACCTGCGGCTCGCGCTTGCCGAGTGCAATCTCGAAAGGATCTCCGAACGCACCGTCGAAGTAGCCCTGAATGGCCTTGGCGTTGTCTTTCCCTTTCAGGTCTTGCCATTCGATCGCGTGCAGCAGCGAGAGGAACGCATTGAGCGGCGCGGTCATAACCTGCACGCCTTCGAAGATTTCCTGCGAGCGGTGCGCTTCCGCGATTTCCGCATCCGGCAGGCCTTCGATGGTCTGCATCGAGGCGGCCGAACCGAGCGCGGTCTTTACCGGCTCGTGCAGAAGAAGCGGACTGCCATAGGCCGTCGCCTTCTCGATACCTGTCTTCACCCAGGAGCCGAACAGGCTGTCGCCGCAGCGCAGATGGTGGTCGAGGAACGAGAGCGGCGCGCCGACCGTGAAGCTATGAAGCCAGAGAGCGACCTTGGCCAGTTCGACCGCCATCTGGTTCTTGTCGACGCCGTAGACGCAGCGCTTCAAGACCATGCGGCGGATAATGTGGCGGTCATCGAGCTGCTCGGGATCGACTGTCCAGCTTCGTTCTTCGGCATTGCCGAGAATGGTGTTGCGGATGCCTTCAATGCGATCGGCAAGCGGCGAGATGTAGTCCGCCCACTCGACCATGGTTTCGGTTTCCGCCATGGCGGTTATCACCTGGTCGGCCATGTAATCGACAAGGCTGACAAGGAAGTGTCCCGAACCCATGGCCGGATCGCAGATTTTGAGATCGAGCAGCCTTTCGGCCGGATCGAGACGCCTCAGAATCCCGAGCTTGCGCCCTTCGTCCTGATCGGAAGAAGCGAGTTCTTCGGCCTTGTTCCTGAACGCGGCCAGACGCGCTTCGATCAGCGGTTCAAGCGTTTCGCGGATGATTAGATTTACGATGTCGTCGGGGGTGTAATAGCTGCCTGAACCCTTGCGCGCGAAGATGTTCGGGCGAATGTCGACAACCGCGCCTTCCCTGACGACTTCGTGTTCGAGAAGCCTTTCGTAGATCGAGCCGAGCTGCTGCACACTCAGGTCGCGGTAATTGATGTATTTGCGCGTATCGTCGGCGCGCTCGAACGAGAGCTTGTCGATCACTTCCGCCATGACGGCGTCGGAAAGGCGCACTTGCCGCAGAAGCGGTGTCCGTTCAGGGTCGAACAGCCCACCATTGTATGGCGGCAAGCCGATCGAGGTGTCGCCTTCGTCGATGGCGCGGCACAAATCGTCAAGGACGGACCAGTACCGCGCAGCGGTGGTCGAGAATGTATCGCCCTTGTCCTTGCGGTCGCCGACATCGAGCCGGACGCGGTCACGCAGGCCGTAATCGTCGTAGCGGCGGTCATTGACAGGAAGGAGATCGCGGTCTTCGGCGTAGAGGATGAAGAGCAGCCGGTAGAGAAGGATCAGTGCGGCTTCACGCACATCCTGGAGCGCTGCTTCCGGCGCCTTATCCGCAATCGAGCGCGCAAGCAGAGCGTAGAGCTTGTCAAACACGAGGTCCGACAGATCGGAGGCAACACGTTCTTCATAGAACTTGCCTTCTTCAAGGGCGCGGACATGGAAGGTGCGCGGGTCGGTCGTAGAAGGGAGAAACGCTTCCCTGCGAAACACCAGAGCGAAGACGCGCAAGGCATGGCGCCGCTGATCGTCATTGAGTTTGAACAGGCCATCGCCATGTCCGGCGATTCCGAGAACGGCCGCGAGGTCGAGTTCGAAGAACTGTTCGGACACAGAGCGCGCGCCCGAATAATAAAGCCGCCATCTGCCGCCATTCGTGAGGATGCCCCAACGCAAATTGCCGGTGGTCAGGTCATCGACCCGCCGCAGATAGCGGAGCATCTGCGTTGACGGCGCCAGCTCCTCGCCGCGCTTGCCGGATTGCCGATCAAGCGGCCGGCGCCAGCGTTTGGACTCCACAATGGCGAGGCCGAACTGGTAGCGCTTGTATTCTTCAGGAAAGCGGTCGGCCTGCGTCTTGGTATCGGCATCGGCGAACAGCAGGCCGTCCGGCACGTCGTCCCGTCCCTTCACGGTCAGGTTTTGCTGGCGCATCGCCTGGTCCCAACCTAGCCGCCGCAAAACAGGCCAGATCAGGTCGTCTTCGGTACGGGTTTCATTGGGCGACTGGCCGACCGGGAAGGCAGCGAACACAGCGGCCAAATCGGCTGCCAGCGCGTCGATGTCATCGTCGCTGATGCTTTTCCAGTCAGCGTTACTGACAATCGACTGTGTCAGAAAATCACTGGTAAAAAGACTGCCCTGAAATACGTTCTCTATCATACGCTTATTCTACCCAAGCGAATCTGCTGCCCAAATGTTAATAGCGCCGCCGCAGAACTTATACCCACCGAAATCCCCCCGCTTACGAGGCCGCCCGCGCCGTGCGCGGCAAGCTAAGGCAGGAGGCGGCGTTCGATGCGCCGATCAGCCCGACGACTTTTTCAATATGCTCGGGCGGAACCCGCATACGTGCGCCTTGCAAGGCAGCAATGATCGCTTCGATCTGTCTTTGGCGTCCGAGCGCCGCTTCAGTGAAGCCGTCGGTCAGCAGCTCTGCCGTGGAAACGACCGGCAAAGACCCGAAGCGCGAGGCGCAGATTTTCCGCGCCTTCCGCTCGTCGATCATCGCTATTCCGTTCATCTGGACGGCACAGGCGATCGTCGCCGCCTCTCCGTCATCAAGCGTCATCGCCGCGGAGCCGCTGATCAGGGTCTCGTAAATCGCAAGCCCCGCCGCGTCGAGGGCAGCGCCGCCAACCGCTCCGGCATCTACAAGCGCCTTCAACCGTTCTTCGTCATTGTGGCCGTTTCGCGAGCCGAACCGCAGTTCGGCTCGAACATTGTCCGTGACGGCAAAAGGGGACGGAACGGCGCCCAGTATCTCGGCGGCACAATCCGTCGCGTTGAGATTTATGACAACGCTTGCATCAATCACGATCGTTCGCGGGGCCTTAGTAAGGAAGCTTGACAAGCTCATTGGCCTCGCTTTCCTCGTTTTCGGCTCCGTCCAGCAGCTCCCGCACCTCATGGCGATCAAGCTTGAGAAGGCGCGCTAGCTGCCCTTCGCTATAGAAGCCGCGCTTCCACGCCTCGCGCGCGAGCAGTGCGAGGCGCGGCGGCACCGCTCCTTGTGCTTCGAGGAGACTGCTGCCACGGACAGGCAGTTCACCCAGCACCTGACGCGCCTGCTCGTCGGTGATCCCGCCATTGGCCTGAAACCAGTCCCACGTGCCGCGCTTGGTAAGCCCCAGCTCTTCGAGCCTGCGAACAATAGCCTCGCGGGCGACCCCGAAGGCGCTTGCCAGCAGAATTATGTGCCGGCGCGTGAGATGGCTTTGTCCCGCAGTGATTTCGGCAAAGCGCTGTCTCACCGCCCGTGCGGGAGTGACGAAGCAGCGTCCGAAATGGTCGGCATAGCGCTCTTCGCGGGAGTGCGGGACTTCGCCTTCCGTGAGGACTTCCGGTTGCCGTCTTGCCGAGTTGAAATGACCGAGTTCGTGAGCGCCGGTCTGTATGATGCGGCCGACCGGATGAGCGGCATTGAGCAGCATGCATGCGCCCACCGCTTCGTCATAGGCGAACAGCCCCGAAATCTTCCCGTCCAGAGGCCGGACATAGACCCTTATGCCGAGCTGTAGATCGAGCAGCGATACAATATCGAGAACCGGCCCCGCCCCGAGCCCCATCCAGTCGCGAAGGTCCTGGGCGTCCTGCTCCGCCTGCTGCCGGACATCGCCCGGCAAGATCGGCCGTTCGGGAGGGTAGTTTCGCGTACGCTGGATACCGAGCGCGTTTTCCAGTTCGACTTCGGCGCTTACCAGATCGTTGAGAAGGCAGGCGGCCTGCTCGGCAGCGTCGTCCGCGCTTTGGGCAAGCTTGCGGAACCTTGGCACCATGTCCAGATGGACGGCTTCCTGCCGGAGGATCGCGTTCGCGGAAGTTCCGTAAAGCGAACAGAGCCCTTGCAGCTCGTTCGTCTTGATGCGGCGCTGTCCCCGTTCAATGGCAACGATCGTCGTGCGCGCAACATCGATTTTTTCGGCAGCGGCAGCCTGCGTTAGCCCGGCGGCCTCCCGCGCGATGCGCAGCCGCTCGCCGATTTCACTGACCGGCAGGCTTTCAATGATTGCGCTCATAGGCCTGCCCGTACCCACTGCCTGATAAAAGAATTACTTCCCATCGAACGAACGAACTCCTTCCATTCACCGGCATGTTCCGACAGCATCCGCGTCAGAGATTCTTCAGTTTGCTCTTTGCCCAGCCCGAGTGCCGGCCCGAGCAAGGCGGCATGGCGGCGAACGACGGGGAGGCCGTCTTTGGACGCCAGGTCGGCCAGATGATCCATGTGCAGGACACCCGCAATCGCATACTGACGGTAGGCGGGAGTCATCCTCGTGAAGTCGGGGTCGACGGCCTCCTCCAGACTGACAGCCGTCAAATCAGTGCAGACATAGGCGTCATCTGCTTCGGTGAGACCGGCCGCGTGGACGCTTAGCCGCCGCAGCATACAGGCCGCGCAAACCCCGCATTGACGCCTCTTGCCGTTGACCGAACTCCAGCGGTTGCTTCTCCAGCACGACCGCGTCGCATGCCAGTCGCTTCCCTCGGGAAGGGCCGCGAACGACCGCAAGGTTTCCCCTTTCGTGTTCCAAAGCCGCGGGAACACGTAGCGTATTTCCTTCCCGAAAAGCGCCTTGAGCAGCCGCTCCATCCTTTGCGTAAACCGCGGATGGTTCCGGTAGTCCGGATAGGCATGAACGACGGGAGCGATGGCAGGGCCGATGGCGCCCTGCCCGCTTTCGGGGATGACGATTTCGCCCGCGCCGGACAGATACGCCGCGATGCCGCTTATCAGAGCAAACTTGAACCCGCGGCTTCTCGCGCTGGCTTCCCTGTTCGGCATATTGCAGGGAACGTCATAGGGAACCATGGTGAAGGGCTCGCGCCGGTTCTTCTTGTCCGGCCGTCCGATTTTGTTGCTGCCCACGCGGACGCGCACGAGCTTTGGCCCCAGCCCCGAACCGATCAGCCCCGCTACGGCGCGCGAATCCATGCCGTCGCTAAATGCCAGAACCGCCTCGGTCGGCACGGGCAGATTCAGGTAGTCACTGTGCGGGGACGGCGCCGCCTTGGCGCGCGCGACGAACTCGACCGACCAGTAATCGCCCGTCAGGAAGCCCGCAGCATCAAGCAAGGCCGCCGAAAGCTCGCTGTCATTCCACCGATCGGGGTCATGGACAGGAATACGCAGCGCAATCCGGCGCGCCCATCCGCGCGGGGGCCGCTTCAATATCCTGTCGCCATACTCGATCGCGGCCGCGACGACCATGGCGTCATAGATAACGGGCTCCCAGCTTGCGAAAGCATAGGTCTCAAGGGCTTCGGTAGAAAACTCGAAATCACGCCCGAGATCGAAGGGAACCCAGCCGCGGGGCGTCGCGCCACCGTTTTCGACGACTTCGATAGACCTTTCAGGAATCCTGATTTGAGCGGTACCGGAACTCATAGGGGCGGCCCCTCGTCAATTCCGGTATGCCGGGGCAGCCGCGAGGCGGATTTGCGCCCTGCACCGGGCGAGGCCAGATCGCCCGCGAGCGCACTGAAAGTGAACCCGCTCCGGGTCGCATCAAGGCGGTCACGAACAAAGCGCGCGCTTCGCGCGCTGGCTTCGCGCAGGTAGTGTTCTTCCACGCCGCGGAAGTGATCGCGGGTATGCTGCTCAAGCGCGTTCGCCAATGCCGTCCGGCAGGCTGCATCACCGAATAGTCCGTCGCCAGCGGCCTCGATCGCGCAGTCGATAAAGGCGTTCCCCAAAGCGGAACCGCGGCAGCCCGATCTGAGCGCTTCGATTTCCGCCAGCCGGTCTTCGGCGAAAAGATAGCCCTGACTTCCAGCGCCCAGCACCTCGCGAACTGCTTCTACCGGAAGTCCTCTTGCGTCCTTGCGCAAAGCATGGGTGACGGCCTCGCATACGTCGTCGGCCGAAAAAACCGACTTAGCGGCCCTTTCGGCAACGTCCCTCCAGCGCCGCAGCATCGGCAGGCTTCTATGCGGTCCATCACTCATGGCGAATCTCCATGTCAGAATACTATCGCAAAAGTGCTGACAATGTCAAATTTGAGTCGTGGGCCGCAGATTTCCAAGCGTTACGGCCGTGCCTGCCCTTGCGGGACATCCATCGTTGATTCCCGCGCAGGATCGGCTATTATTAGCTTCATATTATATTATATCGAGTGCGGGTTCCGCCCATTTTGCCGGGCCGGCCCCGCAGCGTGAAAAGCGCGGCAAGGCGGCCCGAAGGCCGCCGTTTTGCGCCGCACCAACACACCATATTCGAGAGCGAGAATTAGAAATGGCCGAAGCGGCAGAGCAGGCACAGGAGGAGGTCGAGGAAACGAGCAGCGAGGCTGAAGCCCTCGCCGATATTCTCGCGTGGTCGGCGGAATGCCCGGAATGGCAGCGTGACGCCCTACGCCGCCTTTGCACCAAGAACGCGCTGGAAGAGGCCGATTTCAAGGAATTGACGACACTCTGCAAAAGCGCGGGTGAGGGCGCCGTTCCGCTGGCGGCCGCGCACATTCCCGATCCGCAGGCAGCGAGCGCGGCTGTCACATTGCGCGACGTTCACGATGTCGAGAATGTCAACGCCCTGAAAGCCGGGGAACGGTTGAGCTTCGACAAGGCCGGTCTCACCGTGGTCTATGGCGACAACGGCGCAGGCAAGTCCGGTTATGCCCGCATCTTGAAGAAAGTGTGCCGCGCGCGCACGCCGCCGAAGGGCGACCGCATCCTGCCGAACATCTACGCGGCCAGGCCTGGCACGCCGAAGGCCGTCATCGACTTCGTCGCCAACGGCCAGAACAAGAGCGAGAACTGGTCTGGCGACAATCCGGCAGACCCTCTGCTTTCTTCGGTGAGCGTCTTTGATAGCCGCACCGCGAATGTGCATGTCGATGAAGTCAACGATGTCGCCTACACGCCCTTTCCGATGCGCGTGCTAGAACGGCTTGCCGAGGCCTGTCAGGAAGTCAAGAAGCGGATTGGTGCCGACATCACAGCGCTGGAACAGCAAACGCCGGAAGCGGTCAAGCAGCCCAAGACCCATGAGGGAACGGCCACGGCGAAACTGATTGCAGGGCTGAACGGGAACACCAAAGAGCAGGACGTTCGCGATCTCGCGACGCTGAACGACAAGGAAAAAGCACGGCTTGAAACTCTGAAGGCCGACCTTGGCAACGACCCGCTGAAGGCAGCGCGCAGGATCGAGGGGCAACGCGACAAGCTCGCCGAAACCGGAAAGGCGTTTGCGACACTTCAAAGCGCCGGCACCGATGATGAGGCCGCACGCCTGTCCGGCCTCTACAGAGAGTATCAGGCGGCACGCCGCGCGGCGATCGCCGCGGCGGGCGACCTCTTCGCAGCCGAGCCGCTACCGGACGTAGGTTCCGAAGTGTGGCGCGCCCTTTGGGAGGCCGCTCGCGATTACTCGACACAGAAGGCCTATCCAGAACTCGCCTTTCCGGTCGTTTCGGACGCGGCGCGTTGCGTCCTTTGCCAGCAGGAACTGGACGCCGAGGCTGCGGACCGCATGACGCGGTTCGAAAAGTTCGTGAAGGACGAGACCAGACGCAAGGAAGAGCTGGCGAAGGACGCCTACGAGGAGTGCCTGAGCGCCGTCTTCGGCGCAGACATCGCGGCCCGCGAAATCACCGCCGCCGCCGCCTTCATCCGGGACGAGCTGAACGATGCCGGTCTGGCCGCTGCCGTCAGGCGCGCGCTTGTCAGCGCCAAATGGAGGCTGCGCGCGATCCTGCGTCATCACGCGGAAGACGAGGCCGCGCCGCTTCCTGCCCAGGAGGCATGGCCGGGCGAGTCGGTCGCCGCCCATGACATTGCGCTCTCCGAACGGATCTCCGCCCTGCGGGCAGAAGACGAATCCGGCGAGCGCGCCAAACTGACGGCCGAGCTTCAAGCGCTGTCCGACCGGGAATGGCTGGCCGCGGTGCAGGAAGACGTGATCGCAGAGATCGGGCGCCGGAAGAAGATCGCCACGCTTAAGGCCCGCGCAAAGGACACTGCGACCAACAAGATCACGACCAAGAGCGGCGAGATTGCCGAACAGCTCGTGACCAACACGCTGCGGGCCGAGTTCGCCCGCGAGATCGACAAGCTCGGCGTTGCCGGCCTTGCCATCGAACTTCGCAAGGAGAAATCGAGCTATGGCGTTCCGCATTTCCGCGTCAGCCTGATCCGCAAACCCGAAGCCAAAGTCGGCGAAGTCCTCAGTGAGGGCGAACACCGCTGCGTGGCGCTCGCCGCTTTTATGGCGGAGCTGGCGACGACCGAGAGCCGTTCGGCCATCGTTTTCGATGATCCCGTTTCCTCGCTCGACCATATGCACCGGGAGGCCGTAGCTAAACGGCTTGCGGCCGAAGGCGAACACCGGCAGATCATCGTGCTGACGCACGACATCGCGTTCCTGTTCCTTCTGGATCAGGAGTGCCGCGAGAAAGGCACGCATATCGCGTTCCGTTCCGTCACGCGCACGGACGACCATGCGGGATTTATCCAGCCCGATCCGCCTGCCCGCGCCCAGCCGATCGAGAAGGTCATCGAGGGTATGCAGAAGCAGCTCGATAACCAGAAAGTCCTGTATGAAAGGGGCGACCATGAAGGCTGGGAAAGGGCGGTCGATGCGCTTCAAAAGCGGCTTCGATCGACCTGGGAGCGCGCGGTAGAAGAAGCAGTCGGGCCTGTCCTCAAACGTCTTTCCAACAAGGTCGAAACCAAGGGGCTGGCCAAGCTGACCGCGCTTACCATCGAAGACTGCGCATCGATGAGAAAGGCCTATGGCCGGTGTTCGGTACTGCTGCACAGCTCGGCGGACGCCCTAAATTCCCCGTTGCCGAAGCCCGACGCCGTCCAGCAGGAGATCACCGCGCTCAAGGATTGGGTTGCGGACATCAAGGCGCGTCAGGCCAAGATCGAGTACCTGCAATGAACGCGATCGCATGGCTTGAGAAAAAGGCACCGGGCTTTGCCAATCTTTCGGGCGAAGAGCGCGAGGCGATCATGCAGTTCTCCCTGCTCTGGAGCCTGTTCGAGTCCGGCGCTCTCAAAACCAACGGAAACGCGAAGGCCATTGTCGATCTCACGGCACACTGGGGCAATCAGGGCGGGCTTGCCAATGACAGCTTTGCGCAGGCGCTCGCATATTTTCAGAACCGTTATGTCGAGAACGGCGGGTTCACCTATCATTTCGGCCATCTGCATTTCCGCAACGGCGACAGGCAGGAACTTGTGGAGCGCGTGCTTAGGGGCGAAACCGATGCCCCTGCCGACATCGCTGCCGCCGTGCTGATTATCGTCTTCCGCTACCGCAACAATTATCTGCACGGTATGAAATGGGCTTACGAGCTGAAGGGCCAGCTTGGCAATTTCACAACAGCCAACGCTGCCTTGATGAAGGCGCTGGAATTCTATGACGCCCACGGCTCCGCCCCGTGAGCCGCACACGGATTTCTTGACATTATTAGGTTGATCTTATATTATTAGGTTAGTATTATAATTTGATGGGCTGGAATGTCGAATATACCGACGAGTTCGGAGAATGGTGGAACGGGCTGAACGAAGGCCAGCAGGACGACACGGCCGCCGTGGTCGGATTGCTGGAGGCGCGCGGCCCCTCGCTTCCCTTCCCGCACTCTTCGGGGATCGAGGGCTCAAGGCACGACCATATGCGCGAGCTGCGCATCCAGAGCGGCGGGAAACCGCTGCGCGTGTTCTACGCTTTCGACCCGCGCCGGTCGGCGATCCTGCTGATCGGCGGCGACAAGACCGGAGACGACCGCTTCTATGAGACATTCGTCCCGCTCGCCGACAGACTGTACGACACCCATCTCGAAGAGCTGAGAAAGGAGGGCCTGATAAAATGACAGGACACAGGCCATTCAAGGAACTGACCAAAGGCTGGAGCGCCGAAAGGCGCCTCAAGGCCGAAGATCGCACCACCGCCATGCTGGCCGAAATCCAGGAGGCGGAGATTGCCGAGCTGCGCAAGGCGCTTCGAGTATCACAGCAGGAGCTGGCGGCGCTGCTCGGCAAGTCGCAGGGCGCGGTGGCACAGCTTGAGCAGCGTTCGGACATGAAGATCAGCACGCTGCGCGAGACGATCGAAGCGCTCGGCGGCCACCTGCAACTCATCGCCGAGTTTCCGGCAGGACAAGTGCGTCTTTCCAATCTCGGGCAGGCCGCCGATGAAAAGGCCGAAAGCCCTGCCGTCTGAGAAATGGACGCCCCTAACCATCCCCCGCTTTGTCGCCCGTCCGGCCCGTTTATTCTCGGCGGCCAAGGTCAGGCCGTGCAGTATAGCCGAGCCGGACAATTTCTTGCCTGAGCGATCCGACCGGACATTGATCGCCTTGCCGATATTTTTAAAGTTCTTCGCCAAAAGGGGGGATCATGGAACAAGAAAGCGTATTGCTGGCGCTACCGACGCCGACCCACTCCCGCTACACCAACCTACTCAGTGACATCGAAACGGGCGAAATCAAGATTCCCCAGTTCCAGAGGGACTTCGTCTGGACGATCCAGAAATCGGCCGCGCTGATCGACAGTATCATCAAGGCGTACCCGATCGGCACGTTCATATTCTGGGAAACACAGGAACGATTGCGGAGCATCCGCAATCTCGGGAACATCAAACTCCCCGACCCGAAAGACGGCAAGGCGGTTTCGTTCGTCCTCGACGGCCAGCAGCGCCTGACCAGCCTGTTCGCAACCCTCAAGGGGCTGAAGGTCGAACGGCTCAACGGCAAGACGGAAGATTTCTCGGAAGTCTATGTCGATCTCGACGCCAAACCGGACGGCCAGATCGTCACAACGGATCTAACCGGAAAAGACCCGGCCAAATGCATCAAGCTCTCAGATTTGCTCTATGGCGGGCTCAAGAAGCTGACCGCCTATCCCGAGGAATATCACGCCAAACTCGACGAATATAAGCAGCGCATACAGTCGTATGATTATTCGATCATCAAGGTGCGTGACGTGCCGATCGACGTGGCGACCGAGATATTCACGAGGATCAATGTCGGCGGGAAACCGCTGACGCTATTCGAGATCATGGTCGCCAAGACCTATGACGAAAAGCAGAAGTTCGACCTTTCGGAAAAGTTCGACACGCTCATATCGACGCTGGAGCCGCTGAACTACGAAACCATTTCAGACGCCACCATCCTTCAGCTCATTTCGCTCATCCTGGCGAGCGACTGCAAAAAGCAGACGATCCTCAAACTCGGCAAGGCCGACTTCATCAAGACGTGGGACAAGGCAATCGACGGGTTCGAGCGCGCCGTCGAGTATATCCGCGGCACATACCGCATACCGGTCTCGCACCTGCTCCCCTACAACACCATACTCGTGCCGTTCGGCTATTTCTTCTACCATCATCCGGACAAGCCGGACGCGGTGCAGAAGCCGCTGCTCGAAGATTTCTTCTGGCGCTGTTCGCTCGGTGGCCGGTACTCGTCTTCGGTCGAAAGCAAGCTCGCCCAGGACATGAAGCGGATCGACCTCATCCTTGAGGGCAAGTCGCCGGACTATGACTGGGCCGTCAACGTCTCGCCCGAGTTCCTGTCCGACAACGGCTGGTTCAACGCAGGCCGCAGTTTCGTCAAGGCCATATTGTGCCTCTACGCCTATCAGGGGCCGAAATCCTTCAACGACAATGCTCTGGTGAACATTCAGAACAACTGGCTCAAGCAGTCGAACAGCAAGAACTACCACCACTTTTTTCCGCGCGCCTATCTCGGGAAAAAGGGCGTCGAAGAAGCCCGCATCAACAATGTCCTGAACATCACAATCGTCGACGACTATCTCAACAAGCGCAAGATCAGGGCGCGCGCACCTTCCGACTACATGGCCGAGTTCAAGGCAGAGAACGGCTCGCTTGCCGGCGCCGCCGCCAGCCACCTGATTTCCGATCTCGATACCTTCGGGGTATGGAACGACGACTATGATTCCTTCCTGCGCAAGCGGGCCGAGGCAGTCAGCGCCGAGCTGCGCAGCCGCGTGATCGAGCGCGAGGTCGATACTATGGGGCAGGTCCCTCGTGACGATGACTTCGAGGAAGAAATGGCCGCCTTCGAGTAGATATTCGGGACAATGCCCATATTCGATACGCAGTGAATAACGCGGGTTCTCACCAACCGCAGCTCGATCCGGGGCCCCAGCCGCCTTTCAGATTCGGCCACAACCGGACAGGCGGCCTGCGGCCCCGGCAGACGGGAAGCGGTCAAGCAATTAGGCGATCTCATGAATTTTCGTTTGTGGCACGGCCTGTGCGGCAATCTCGCACAAGTGCCTATGGTGCGTCAGATAGATCACCTGACCGACCTGAGCCATCTGCCCGAACAGCCGAAAGACTTCCTCCGATCGCGGTTCGTCGAACGTTTCCATAATATCATCAGCGACGAACGGTACAGAAGGCCTTGCTGCCGCGAATTCCTCGTATCCGGCCAATCGAAGCGCCAGATACAGCTGAAACTGTGTGCCCTTTGACATTTCGACCGCGAGTTTGGAACCTCCTTGCCGCGACAGTCCGATCAACGCCTCACGATCCTTGTCCGGCCGTGTGGCAAGTCCGGAGTATTCATCACGCGTAATCAACCGGAAGGCTTCGGATGCCCGGTTCATCATCGCACTACGGTGCTTCTCCCGATATGCGCGGATACCGTATTCAGCAACCAGGCTTCCAGTCTTCAGGCGTAGATATCGCAACGCCAGATCCTCGATTTCCAGAAGTAATGTGCGGCGGCTCGCTTCGAGGCGGGCGACAGCGTCATCGCCCCCGATCGCGTCCAATGCGTCAGTTGCGCGAGCCCTGTCAGCGAAGAGATCCTTTGCGCGTCCGTCGAGGTCGGCAAGGCGCGCATCGAGTTCAGCTTGTTCTGCCTGCAGTTCGCCGAGATTGATATCGCGGAGGTCGGATACCGCCTCTTCGATGAATTGCCTCTGCGTCTCCCCGAGAATCTGCCGAGAGAGTTTGCCGAGTTCCGTGATCAACTCGTCCCTTTTCTTGCAGCGCTCCAACGCCTGTCGGACATCGGCGAGCTCGTTGACCTGGAAGAATTCACACATCTCCCCCTTGCGGGAGTCATGCACCGCGATCTCTCCATCCAGATGCTCATGCTCGAGTTCGAGATCGACAAGGGCCTGGTTTCGTTCCTGTCGTTTCGCGTCTGTCTGCCTGGCTTCTTCGTGCCGTCGGATTAATTCCTTGGCTGCGGCGAGCGGATTGTTGCCATCGTACGCTTCTCCGAGCGCCGTATGCAGCCGCTCGACTGTATCAGCGAAGGCTGCCTGATCGGATTCCATCGACGCGATGCGATGACTCAGGCCTTCCTGCTCGCGCAACGCCTCGGGGAGACCGGTCATCGCGTCAAGGAGTTCTCGTATCGCGCCGACACTGCCTTGACGATCGGAAAACCAGGTGTTGGAGAGGATGCTCCCCCAAGCACGCTGCCAGTCTTCGAATGCGGCTACGGCTTCGTCCAATGCCGCTTTTCGCCGAGACGCTGCGGCTTGAAGCTCCGCGAGGCGTTTGTCTGCTTCGACGCGTCTGGTTCGGGTGGTAGCGTGTTCCGTGAGAATGTTGTCAGCTGCCTGCATCAATGCAGCCAAATCCAGTCCCTCGACATCGATCCCAAGCGTGATCAAGGATTCAGAGAGAAGACCCTTTTCCGTTTCTATCACTGACTTCGCTTCGTCAATGTCGCTCAGAGATCGACGGAGGTCATCATGTGCAACCAGTGCCGAGGTGCGGGCCTCGGCCCAGCTGCTGACTGTTTTTAGCCAGGCATGCGTGGGTTTGTCCGCAGGCAGTTCGATCTCGGTTGGCGTCTCGGACCGGATTTCGCGGCGCAAGGCTTCCAGTCCACTGTCGGTCTCTTGCAGCAATTGATCTTGCTGCTCGAGGTGTGCCTTTGCGACCGACAACGCCGCCGACAGGGACCGCAACTCCTCGAGCTCTTTGAGACCGTTTAGTCGTATATCGAGGATCGCATCGGCCGATCGCATTTCCCTTTCGAAACGATCGGCCGTTTCTCGATCCAAGCTGGACAAGTGGTGTGCCCACGCTTCGTCACGTTGAACCAGGGCAGCTTTCGCCTCCTCGTCATCCTTGATTGCCGATGCTTCGCGCAGGGAAGAGATCCTGGCGGTGTCCTCATTGCACTTAGTTGAGAGCTCCCGCTTCCGCTCGCCGATCTGTGCGCGTCTCTTCTCGATCCCGTCAAAAATCAGTTTCCAGGCGGCCAGTTGATCGGGTTCGGGCGGCGAGATCTTGCGTAGTTCCGTCCCCTCACCAGTCCAGGGATGGAGGCTGTGGATAGCATCTTCAAGGGCGCGTCTCTTCTCGGGAAGGGCTCGCTCCGCAAGGCGAAGTTCGGCAGACAGATTTCCGTCGCGCAGGCGTTTCAGTACGGATTGAAGCTGCGCGATCTTGCCCGCGTCGACCGCGACGCCTTGTCCGTCAAGCGCCTGGCGAGCGCGCTGCTCATCTTCCAGAGCCTGCCGGGCGGACGCTTCTTCCTTTTCGGCTGATTGGTGCGCGACATCGATGCCGGTTTTTTGGGTGATCAGATCACGAAGCGCTCCGATCGTGGAGGCTGGAACAAGAAGTGTCTTGGGGTCGTCGACATTGGATTGTCCCAAGGTCACGAGAATAAGATCGATCTTGCGGGTGCATTCAGCCAGCGCGTCGTTCCTTTTCGGCAGATCGTCTGCAGCCGTCGTGTAGCGTGCGGCGGCGTCTCCAAGCCGATCGAGATCATCTGCCACCGCGAGCAGACGGTCCTCGACGATCAACCCCGCGAGTTCGTCACGAAGCTTCTGCTCACGCTGTTTGAGGCCGATAGTCTGTGTTTGAAGCCGCGTCTCCTCGACGATGAGCTCGGGAAGAGCGGTCGCCCATTCCTCCGGAGGGTTTGGCATGTCCTTGTATTCCGACAGCTTCTCCTGCCCCTGAAGGTATTCGGTCGCCAAAGGGTAGGCGCGCAGAGTACGGATTATCTCCTCATGACGCACCTTGGCCGCCGCGATCTCCTTCATGGCGGCGTCATAGGCAGTCTGGGCTTGCTCAAGCGCTGCCGTCAGCGCCTTGTAAGAGGAGGCCTGCACATCGATTTCGTCGCGCTTTGATTTCAGCTCCGCAATCTGCCGCTTCAGACCTGCAATTGCGGTCGAACTCGCGCGCTTCCGAAAAATGCCGTCGGCCTCGGCCGCGGCGGTTTCGAGAATGGAATTGACGCCAGCCAGGCCTGCACTTGCCGAGAATAGCAGTTCGCCCAGATCGCCCTTGCTCTCAAGGATCGCGTTGCCTCCATCCTCGAGTGTCTGGTCGTCGAGCGAAAACATCATGCGATAGGCGTCACGTGTCAGACCGGCGAGCGGGACACTCAGAACCGCCTCGTTGACCGGCTGCCCGTTCGTATCCAGGAGGGAATTGCTGCGCTGCTTGACGCGCCTGAACTCGTGGGCCGATCCTTCGAACTCCAGACAGGCGCCGATCTCCATGGCTTTACCTTGATGAAGAAAGCTGTAGCGCGTGCGTTCCTCGACGCCGAACAGGAGATCGAGATAGGCGGAAAGCGCCGTCGATTTGCCGGCTTCGTTCAGGCCGTAGACGATATGCAAATCCGGTGTATCGCTTTCATGCTCCCCGAAGTCGATCGAATAATCCGTGAACTTGCCGTAGCGGGTAAGATCGAGCCGGCGCAGGCGCATCAGTCGACCTCCAGAGCGTTGGCTTTGAGCCGAGCCAGTATGTCCTCGCTTCCTTCGGACAGCAGTTGGTCGACGAGCGCCTCGAACTCGTCTTCGTTGTTGCCGCTGAACCCGCGCGCATCCGGCGGCAGGTCATCGCGCAGTTCCTTGACGAGGTCGTGCACGATTTGTCGAACGCCATGCTGTTGAATGATGTCGCCTCGCATCAACTCGCCGAGTTCAAGGACTGGATCGGCGGTCGCGCTTCCAATCGGTTTGCTGACCGGCGCCGTTGTCGCCAGATCGATCTTCTCGACCCAGACGTTGCCCAAGTTCTCCGCGCGCTGCTCGGTTTCAGCCAGCAGCAAATCGCGATCGCGTCGTAGCCGCCACGACAACGGGGTCGCGCCTGTTAATCGAAGACGGGCCACAAGGTGCTGAGATCGTGTTTGTTCGCGTGCTCCAGTAATCTCTGCCTCAATCAGATCGGCTGCCTCTCGCCAGGTCTCCGCCGAGGACATGTCGACCGGGACGCGTTCGAACTGGGCGGTGCTTGTCGTGCGTTCTTCGATCCTGAGGCTGTGATCGTCATTGACCGTAACGAGGGTGACTGTCTTTTCCCCGGCTTCATTGATGTCCCGTCCCTGAGGCATTCCTGGCATGACCACTACGCGATCGCCGGCGTATTCGGTCCGGACATGGACGTGTCCAAGTGCCCAATAATCGAATCCCCAGCCCTGGAGGTCGGATAGCTTGCAGGGCGCGTAAAGATCGTGCCCAGGAGCGCCCGCCAGGCTCGTATGCATGATCCCGATATTGACAGCATCCGGGGTAGGGCGGTGATACTTCTCAAGAAGGCTTTCCGGAGCCTGAGGCTTGGCGAAACTCAGGCCGTGAATGGAAAGTGCGAGCCCGTCCTTGGTGATGTCGACGCAATGAGCCCGCCCGCCGAAAACGGTGACCGATGGCGGCAGGATCAGCTCCTGCGTAATGCGCGAAAGGGCGTCGTGATTTCCTCGGATGATGAAGGTCGCTATGCCGGCTTCGTTGAGCCGCTGCAACTGGCTGGCCAGAAACCGGGCAGTCTTCATCGATGTCTGGTCGCCGTCATAGAGATCGCCGGCGATAATCAGCGCATCGACCTGTTCATCGATACACAAGTCGACGATCGTCACCAAAGCCTGCCGTGTGGCGTCACCGATTAGCTCGGCGAGGTCACCATTGCGGAGTGCAAGCGAACGTAGCGGGGAATCGAGATGAAGGTCAGCGGTATGGATGAATCGGAATGCCATAGGTGCATTGTCCATTACCTGAGCGATGAAAGTAAAACGCAATTATGCAATTCACGGCGAATCGGTCAGTGCTTAGCGGTCGAGGAGAGTCCGAAAAATGTGACATTCTTCGGACTCTCTTGTTGATGTCCGAAAAATGTAGCATATTTCGGACATGATGGATCCAACTCAAGATACAGATCTGCGCTCCAAACTGCTTGCTCGGGTTGCGTCTCAGCCCGACGAGGTCTGGACGCCTGCCGATTTCGCCGATCTCGGCGGGCGTGCCGCCGTAGACAAAACCCTGCAGCGGCTCGCCGCCGCCGGCGAGCTCCGCCGCATTGATCGCGGTCTCTATGATCGGCCGCGTAAAAACTCTCTGACGGGACGGCCCACCGTTCCGGACTATCGGGCCGTAATCCGTGCTGTCACCCGTCGCGACCAGGCGCGGGTCGTTGTCGACGGCATGACAGCCGCAAACGATCTGGGACTTACCACGGCCGTCCCGGCGCGCATCGAAGTGCTGGTTGATGCACGGCTGAAGCCGATCAAACTCGGCAAGCAGGAGATTTATTTCAAGTTCGCCGCACCGAGCCGGCTCTACTGGGCCGACCGACCGGCCATGCGTGTCGTCCAGGCCCTGTACTGGATGCAGGACATGCTGGCCCAAGACGATGAGCGAGACCGGGTAGGGGATGTGCTGCGTCGCTTGTTCGCCGATCCGAAACACGGAAAGGCGATCCGTGACGACCTTCGCGCCGGCCTTTCAGCCCTGCCGATCTGGATGCAAGAATTCCTGCGCGACCTTGTCACTCCCGTCGATACCAACGAGGCCGAGCAATGAGCACGACCGCCTACAAGCAGGTCGTCGAGACCCCCGAACGGGACCGGCTCGATCTATTCCTGGCAACCGCTAACCGTCTCGGAGCGCCAGTGGGTAATATCGAGAAGGACTTCTGGGTGTGCTGGACCCTGAACGCGCTCTATCATGAGCGAACTGCCGGAGCGCCGCGCCTCCTCTTCAAAGGCGGCACATCGTTATCGAAAGCTTACGGCCTTATTCAACGGTTCTCCGAGGATATCGACATCACCGTTTTCCGCGATGATCTCCACGAACCGGCGTCGGTCGAAGAACTCGAAGCCCTCTCGAACAAGAAACGCCGTGCCAGACTGGATGCGATCCGGGACGCGTGCCGCGCGTATATCACCGGCCCGCTTCGAGAACTTCTTGCCGAGCAACTAGCCGACCTAACCGGCGGTTTAGGGCGCATCGAGATCGACGAGGCCGATCCCGACGGACAGACACTTCTCGTCTGGTATCCAGAGGTTGAGCCGCGCGACGGCGCATATGTGCGCCCAGCCGTTCGAATCGAATCCGGCGCAAAGTCAGCCCTTGATCCTAATCGGCCCGTCACGATCCGCCCTTACATCGCCGACGAGGCGTCATCATTGGATTTGGCAGTAGCTGACGTAACCACTGTCGAGGCAACACGGACCTTCTGGGACAAGGTTGTCATCGCGCATGGCTTGCGCCGCTGGTATGAGCGGCGTGGCGTCCTTCGCCAAGAAGGTCAACGCGTGTCGCGGCACTATTACGATCTTCATTGCCTCCTAAACTCAGACGTGGGCCTGGCTGCCCTCGGAGATCTTGATCTCGGTGCAGATTGCGTCCGACATGCGCGGATGTTCTTCAACCGACCTGACATGGACCTCGCCTCGGCCATGCCGGGTACATTCGCCATTGAGCCTGTCGACGGCATGGTGGCGGCGCTCAAAGAAGACTACGCCAACACGACCGCAATGATCTTCGGAACGGCGCCTGAATTTGAGGACGTGCTTGCATCCGCAGCAGCGATCGAACATCAATTGAACAAGGCCGCAACCTGATGCGAGAACAAGGACGTAAAGCGCCAGAATACAGAGGTGAGAGCTGCGTTGATATTCTGGTGATACGTCCATTGGGAGCAGGACAGGCGGAACCATCGGGCGTTGGCAACCCGGAGCGCTAGAATTAGTCCCGTGTCCTGCGTTCTGAGACAAGCTGAGGCAGATGATGGATCAGCTCACCCTCTCCTACGTCTGGAAGCAGAAGCAAATACCTGTTGTGCTGCGCCGTACGGGGCGAGGCGAGCGCATTCGCGTGCGACTACCATTCGCCGACGACAATCGGCACTGGCTTCAGAACGGGCGGCGAACTGCTCCCGAATGGATCGGCGGCACAGAAGCATACTGGGAGTTGCCGAAATCCTGGTTCAATGACCTCGTCGATCGAGCGCTGGTCAGATATGGCAAGATCTACATCATTCAGCCCTACCGCGAGCAGGAGATCTGCGCGAGAGCATGCCAGGAAGCGCTCGGTCATGAGTGCCAATGTTCATGCATGGGCGCTAACCACGGTGCCGGCAACGACGGAAGCTGGTTCGAAGTCTCCGATACCTTTTCGACACGTTGGGGTGACCGGGAACTGGCCTGCCGTTTGTTGACGGCACGATAGGCAGCTACTGACCAAAGATTAAATACAATCTTTGGTCAGTAGCCAGAACACACGGGCTATTAACAGGCCTGACCCCACTGAGCGCTGGCGATTGCTACGCGCTTTTGAGGCCCTGATAATTCGCAGTTATCGTTACCCAAGAGGTCGAGTGTCGCGGTGAGTGGAGTTTGCAGCGTTCTCGCGCACCTGATTTGTAAGCTTCGCCGTGTTGCTGCCGTGACGCATATCGAGGCAAACCGCTGCGGCGGGCATCCTGTCGCGAATTTATTATTTTACTGAAGTACAAGCGCATAGTATGTGCTGAGACTTCGCCCCTCTGAGGCCATCACGTGCAAATCGTTGCCAGGTTGATTTTGATTGCCGGTATGATGTTGTCCGCTGTGTTCAGCACGCACGCAGGGCATTATGGTAATATGGCAATGGCGGCGGCCGCGGTTGCGCAAACACATGTGCACAGTCCGTCTGATTCGCACGTACATGACGCAATCAGCGATCAATCCGCGCACTGCCTGAACGACGATCATATCATGGCTGACTCCGAAAACGCGTCGGACTGCTGCGTTACGTCCTGCGTCGCATTTGATGTTTCATCATTCACTTCCGTCGAGAGCATAAGTCTGCGGCTGGCAAACGCTAAGCTGTGGTCAGCGAGCGAATCCGATGGCATCCAGCCTGAGTTGATCCACAGACCGCCCGAAGCCTGATTCCGATTTTCCGACACTGCGGGTTTGCGCCCGCTCACGTATCAATCGGTCTTCCGGAATTATTCCCATGTTCAGATATATGTTGCCGGTGGTGCTGCCGCTGGCATTGGCCGCGTGCCAGAACACGCAGCCAACTCCGTTGCCGGACACCTCGGCACTGACGGCTCCAGCGAGTCCTGTTGTTGCGATCCGTCATCCGCGCGCAGTCCCCATCGTTACCGACTACATGCACCGCGTGCCCGTCGATCCGAAGCCGTGGCAGCTCTTGAATCAAAGCCAAGCACCCAATTCAGGTGCGGGATCATGAGTGCCGTCCGTATGAAGGTTCTGGCGACGCTCGCTCCGTTGTTGCTTGCGGGATGCGTATCGACTGGGGAGCTTGCCAAGCAGACCGCACCCTATGAGGATGCGTCTGCCGGGTTCCAGAATGTCTCCGCAAAAACAGCGTACGCGACCGGCAAACGCACCGCCTGGGCGCACACCCAGGAACAGACCCGCCAGCTTGCCTCAGAAGTCCATGCCATGGTGCACAAGCGCACGATCAGCGCCGACACCGCCGTGCAGGTCGCATTGTTGAACAACAAGGGCCTGCAGGCCTCTTACGCGGCGATCGGCATTGATGCGGCCGATGTCTGGCAGCGGATGCTGCCGGAAAACCCGAGAGTGTCGATCGGCATATTTGGCATCGGCGCGCCTGAAGTGATCCTGTTCCGGGCGCTCGAAAGCATGGTCACCACCAATCTGCTGGAGGCGATGACGCGCGAAAAACGCGTCGATATCGCCAGGACTCGCTTCGAGCAGACACAGTTGAAAGCGGTTGACGATACGCTGCGGCTCGCCGCCGATACGCGCAAGGCTTGGATACGCGCGGTCTCCGCATTCGAGACGGTCACTTACCTGCAGAAGGGCCAGATCGCTGCCGATGCGGCCTCCGAACTCGCCCAGAGGCTCGGGGAGACCGGCGCGCTACCGAAAGCAGGCCAGTCGCGCGAGCATGCCTTCTACGCCGAGCTTACCGGCCAGTTGGCCGAAGCGCGCCTCAATGCACAGCTCGCCAAGGAAGAGCTGACACGGCTTATGGGTCTCTGGGGCTCAGAGGTTGATTACTATGTGCCTGACGCGCTGCCGCAACTACCCGGCAAGCTGAAAGGGGCCAGAACAAGATTTGCAATAAATCCTGCGCTTAGCTGGAACGAACACCGAACTTTCGATTCGACCAGTCTGATAATCGCGACCTGCCACAACAACAGTCTTCATTTAAGGAGAAATTCGCACAGGCATATTTGAGCACTGCGTTTGGCAGGTGTAAACAGCCGGAACGGCCCCCAGGGCGAGCAACTTGCCGGGACAGTCAATCACCCAATAGTTACTACGCTTCAAAGAGCGTCTGGATAATCGGACAGTTCGGGACATCTCCCTTCGCGCATTCAGACGCCATATTAGTAAGAGCCTTTTCAAGCTTCTTCAGGTGCTGAATCTTTTCCCTTACAGAGCTCAGGTGTTCCATTGTCATGGCATGCACCTCACCGCAACTGATGCCTTTCTGGTCGACCATTTTCAGCATCGCGCGGATCTCGTCGATGCTGAACCCAAGTTCCCGGCTCCGCTTGATAAATGACAATCGTTGAAGGTGGTCGTGGGTGTATTGCCGGTTGCCTCCGGCAGTCCGGTCAGGCTTCGGCATCAGTTCGATGCGTTCATAGTAACGGATCGTCTCGATATTCACGCCGGTTTCGCTGGACATTGCCCCAATCAGATAGCCTCGCGCGTTCGTGATCCCGGACATAGGAAAACTCCTTGCATCTGTAGTGGCTACAGACAGTACGCCTTCACCTTAGATGGATCAATTGAGGGTGTCAGAATGACGTCAGAAATACATCCCGGGACCAAAGGGGAGAGAGATCTGGGTGCGAGAGCCGCCACCGCTGGCGGCATACTTGGCGCTCTTGCAATGACCTCCTGCTGCATTCTGCCGCTGGTGCTTTTCAGCCTCGGGGCCACAGGCGCATGGATTGGTCAGCTCGGAGCGCTCTACCAGTACAAATGGGTCTTCTTCGCGTTTGCCGGAGGCACACTCTGTTACGGGTTCTGGAAAGTGTACAGGCCGACGCCGCAGGCCTGTAATGATGGAAGCTGCGAACGGCCTCTGCAAAAGCGGTTCATGAAAAGAGCACTGTGGGGTGCAACTTTCATTGTCGTGCTCTCCTTGGCTTTCCCATACTTCGCTCCGCCACTACTCGGTTACTGAGAAAGGATTCTCCATGAAACAGACATTTATGACACTTGCCGTTTTGCTCCTGGCGACTGGGGCAACCCATGCAGAAGAGCGAAAAGCGCGGATTGAGGTCACAGGCCTTTGGTGCCCGTCCTGTTCTTACATCGTTGGCGAGGCGTTGCAAAAATCCGAGAGCGTCGAGATCCTGAATTTCCAAGAGCACGAGGATGGCCGCTCCGGTGTCTACACGATCACTTTCGACGACGCTGTGACGGATATGGAGGAGATCGTCGCACAACCCGCCACATATGGGTACACGGCGGTTTTGCTGGACGATGGTTCGAACTCCTGAAGCTAACCCATGAGTGACAAGTCCTTGGGTATGATACTGGCAACGGCGGTTGCCGCTCCCGTAGTGATTATCTGCTGTGGTGGCGGCCTGGCGTTTGTTGGTTCCGCAGCAACCGGATTGATCGCCCAGCTATTCGGTTCGGGTGTTGTGTTGTCCGTGCTGATTGCCGCGGTCGCGGGTCTTTTCGCTTATTTCCTGCGCCACAGGTTGCGACTCTCGGTCGGGTCTGGCTGCCGGGAAGACAATAGGGAAAATCTGAAATGAACAATAAGCTCTTGGCGACAGGGGTGATCGGTACAGTGATCGCAGCGCTGTGCTGTTTCACACCGGTTATCGTCGTATTGTTCGGCGCGGTCGGGCTATCGGCCTTCGTTGGCGTTCTCGACTATGTCCTGTTGCCAGCTCTTCTCGCCTTTGTACTCCTCACGGTTTATGCGCTTGTTCGCAACGCACGACGTCAACGCAATGAAGGAAACCCAAATGTCTGATTGTTGTTCGAACAAGAACGGATCTTACGATCTGGCTGTGGTTGGCGCAGGGTCAGCGGGATTTTCTGCCGCAATCACAGCGGCCGAGGAAGGTGCTCGGGTCGCGCTTCTTGGATACGGTGTCATCGGTGGGACTTGCGTCAATGTCGGTTGTGTACCGTCCAAGGCGATGATCCGGGCTATGGAGGTCATGCACTCCCCAAAAGCCGCCGAGAGATTTGACGGGATAGAGGCGACGGCGCAGATCACGGATTGGGCCGCCATTATCCGCCAAAAACAGGCGCTGGTCGATGACCTGCGAGCTGCAAAATATATCGACGTCCTGCCCCAACACAACAACATCGTCTATTTGGAAGGTGAGGCTCGTTTCATTGCTGGCGGTCAGC
The DNA here is from genome assembly GCF_017743835.1 of Labrenzia sp. R5_0. Classification (NCBI taxonomy): domain Bacteria; kingdom Pseudomonadati; phylum Pseudomonadota; class Alphaproteobacteria; order Hyphomicrobiales; family Stappiaceae; genus Labrenzia; species Labrenzia sp. R5_0. The sequence goes on from NZ_JAGHRK010000010.1 coordinate 57,215, forward strand.
TGACTTTGGATGGAGAGGTTATCTCTGCGGACAAGATCATCCTCGCCACGGGATCCCGGCCCCAGGTGCCTGACATTCCCGGGCTGACCCAGGTACGCCCTCACGACAGCACATCAATCCTCGAAGTTCAGAAGCGCCCTGCGTCGTTGATTGTTATGGGAGGCGGATACATCGGTGTTGAATTAGCCCAAGTATTTGCACGCACGGGAACGGCCGTCACCATAGTCAGCCGCCGAGGATTGCTGCCTGAGGCTGAACCGGAAATAGGTAATGCGCTGACGCGCGCGTTCGAAGACGAGGGAATTATCGTCAGAACCATCAAGAGCTACACGGAAGTCATGAAGCGTGATGGCCACATTGCACTGAGGGTGGAAACGGAAGATGGAACCGAGACCCTGGAAGCGGAGGACCTTCTGCTTGCGACAGGTCGTACGCCCAACACGCAAAATCTTGCGTTGGACCTGGCAGGAATCGCCACCGACCGGCGTGGCGCGATCCTTGTCGATGACCGGATGCGTACCAGCCACAAGAATGTCTACGCCGCCGGTGATGTAACCGGACGTGACCAATTCGTCTATATGGCTGCCTGCGGTGCCAAACTGGCTGCGAAAAACGCGATGAACGGCGATAGTCTAGTCTATGACAACACTACCATGCCGGCAATCGTCTTCTCTGACCCTCAGGTTGCCAGCGTCGGTCTCACAGAGGCCGCGGCAAAGGCTGCCGGCCAAACTGTTCGCACTTCAGTGTTGTCGCTCGAGCACGTACCCCGGGCGCTCGCTGCCCGGGACACGCGCGGGCTCATAAAACTTGTCGCGGACGGAAACACCAAGCGGTTGCTCGGGGCACATATACTTGCTCCGGAAGGTGCCGACAGTATCCAGACCGCGACGATGGCGCTTAAGGCGGGAATGACTTACGAGGAGCTCGGCGCGATGATCTTCCCATACCTCACAACGGTTGAAGGGTTGAAGCTTGCTGCGCAGACTTTCGAAAAGGATGTAGCGGCTCTCAGTTGTTGTGCGGGGTGATCGTGGCCGTTTCAGGGCTTGAAACAGTGTTCGTGATTTCTGCCGCGTCGGCATTGTTCCAGGCGGCGTTGTTATTCAGATTGAATGCAGGAATTAGATCTCGATAATGCCGCCCGATTAAACGCGTGAGTGAGGCGCGGCAATAATAATCGCAGCCCCGACTATACAGATGGTTGCACCTAAGAGATCCCAGCGGTCAGGATGGACGCCCTCGACCAGCCAGAGCCATATGAGAGAACTCGCAATGTAGATACCTCCATAGGCCGCATAGGCACGACCTGCGGCCGCGCTATCTACCAACGTGAGCAAATATGCAAATAGACTCAGCGCAGCGAGACCCGGAACGATCCACCAGATTGATTTGTCGAGCCGCAGCCAAGCCCAAAATGCAAAACATCCCGCTATTTCAAAAACGGCTGCGCCGACATATGCCGCGAAAGTTTGCATTCTTGATAGCCCTCGTTTCGAAGAATGGAAATCCGATCCTGCTTCTTGCTCAACGGATTTCGTCACGCACCCGCATGATTGTTTGACGGCTGGTACCAAATGCTCGGGCAATAGCGGAAATGCTTTTGCCGGAATTCAGCGCAACCCGCACATCTTGCTTTTGGCTGTCTGTCAGGCTTGGCCGCCGACCCAGAACTTTCCCTTCGGACTTGGCACGTCTTAAGCCTGACTGCGTTCGCTCGATTAGCAAATCTCGCTCGAACTGGGCAACGGCATTGAGCACGTTCATGGTCATCGTGCCGGCTGAACTCGTCAGGTCGACACCGCCAAGTGCAAGACAGTAGACCCGTACTCCTTCGTCGGCCAATGCCTTTACTGTTGAACTGACGTCTATCGCATCCCGGCCGAGGCGATCGAGTTTCGTCACGATGAGAATGTCGCCAGGTTCCAGACGGTCCACCAGCCGAGAGAATTCCGGACGCTGCGTTATCGGCACACTGCCGGAAATCGTCTCGGTAACAATCCGGCGGTCTTCGACGTGGAACCCCGCCGCCCGGATTTCTTCTATCTGGTTTTGGGTCGTCTGGCCGGGCGTGGAGACGCGGGCATAGACGAAAGTGCGTGACATGGCGTCAATCCTGTCCGAAAAGGCTGTTCAAATTATCTGCTTGTCCAGAATGCAGTCAAGCTAATTTGTGGACAGGGTATTTAAGCCCTGTACGCAATCGGACGTTTTCGGACACAGACATGGGTCATCGGCTTGCATAGTATGGAGTGAAAGATGGCCCGGCGGATGCTTCTCAAGGTTCAGGAGCGACAGGAACTATTCGATATCCCCACCGACGAAGACAGCCTGATCCATCATTATTCCCTGTCACCAGCCGACCGGCTTGAAATCGAGCTTCGCAGAAGAGAACACAATCGGCTCGGTTTCGCGATACAGCTTTGCGTAATGCGCCATCTGGGCCGGGTACTCTCGGTCAACGAAGCTCCGCCAAAGGCAGTGCTCAACTATATTGCCGAACAGGTTGGAGCCGATCCTGCTTCATTTGAACGGTATGCCCGGCGCGAGGAAACGCGCAGCAATCACATCACGCACTTACTTGGATATCTTGGAATGAGGAGTGCGGCAGCCCAGGATCGCCGAGCGGCATTGTTGGCCGCGATGCAGGCGGCTTCTGCAACCGACAAAGGCTTGCCGATCGCGAATGCCATCATCGCAACGTTTCGCGAACGCCGCGTGTTGTTGCCTGTGGCGAATGTTATTGAACGTTTGGGATTGCTGGCACGAACTATCGCGCGCCGTCGTGCTGAAGTCGCGCTGATCTCAGACCTATCACCGGAGACACTGGAGACTCTCGACGGTCTGCTGAGCGGCGATCCGGTGATCAGCCAGACCCGCCTTCACTGGTTGAAGTCAGCTCCGGACGCCCCGGGTGCGATGAACCTGATCGGTTTGACAGAGCGCATCGCGTTTCTGCGCTCGCTCGGGATCGATCCCCAATTGCAGGCTCGTATTCCGTCTGGACGTTGGGATCAGATGGTTCGTGAAGGAGATGCCACGCCGGCTTGGCTTGCCAACGACTTTACCGCCAGTCGTCGGCGCGCGACACTTGTGGTGCAGGTCATCAAGCTTGGCCAGAAACTCACCGACGACGCGATGACCATGTTCATCAAATTGCTCGGCCGATTGTTCTCAAAGGCCAACAACCGCAAAAAGCAGCGGCATATGAACACCCGTGCTGAAACATCAAAAGCATTGCGCCTGTTCCTCGACACGATCGTGGCCTTGCAGGCAGCTAACGATACAGGTGAAGATGCGATCGACACATTGAACCGGCAGGTCGGCTGGTACCGGCTACTGCAAATCAAGCCAGGTCTCGAAGCCATCGTCGAAAGCAACCGCACTTCCCCGTTAGCGCTGGCGGCCGAGCAATACGGTAACCTTCGCAAATATGCGGCAGTTTTCCTCCAAACATTTTCTTTCCAGTCACGCCGTCGGCACGATCCGTTGCTGGCCGCAATAGAAGCCCTCCGATCGCTTTATGCCGAAAGCAGGCGCGTTCTTCCGGACCGCGTCCCGGTTGCCCATCTTTCAAAGTCGGACAGGAAGCTGATCTTCGAGAAAGGTAAGCCGGATCGCCGACTCTATGAGATTGCGACGCTCGCTCATTTGCGTGATCGGCTCAGATCCCGCGATGTCTGGGTCGAAGGCAGCCGGGCCTTCCGGCCGATTGATGAACATCTTATGCCAAAGCCCGTTTTTGTCGCTCTCAAGGAGGAAAACAAACTCGGCCTCGGCGTGCAAAGCGACGGCGAGGCGTGGCTGGCCGAGGTCCAGCAAATGATGGACTTCAACCTCAAACGGCTGGCGTATCGTGCCCGTAATGGAAAGCTCGAAGGCGTCAGGCTTGAGGTGGGAACCTTGATCGTGACGCCGCATGCCAGGGATGTTCCCGCTGCGGCCGAAGACTTGAACGCCGAGATCTCCGAAATGTATCCGCTCGTGGAGATTCCCGACCTGCTCCAGGAAGTGCATGAATGGACCGGTTTTGCCGACCAGTTCTCCCATGTCCGAACGGGAGACGTGCCGCGAAGCATTCCGGCGATGCTCGCAGGTGTGCTCGCGGACGGTACAAATCTCGGCCCAAAACGCATGGCCGGAGCTTCGAAAGGGATCAGCGCCCATCAAATAGGTTGGATGCGAACCTTCCACGCCCGGTCCGAGACCTATCGAGCGGCGCAGGCCTGCGTGACCGATGCACATACGTTTCATCCGCACTCGCGCCTTTGGGGCGACGGAACGACCGCATCGTCCGACGGTCAATTCTTCCGGGCCAGCGATCGGGCGGCAAAGCGCGGTGACATCAATCTGCATTACGGCAGCGAACCGGGCACGAAATTCTACAGCGGACTTTCCGATCAGTACGGCTACTTCAGCATCCTGCCGATCAGCCCGACCGAGAGCGAGGCCGTCTATGTCCTGGACGGATTGTTTGACCATGACACCATCCTCGAGATCGAGGAACTGTTCACCGATACCGGCGGCGCGGCCGCCCACGTGTTCTACACGTACTCGATCGTCGGCAAGCGCTTCGCTCCGCGGTTGCGCAACATTAAGGACCGGAAATTCCATACCTTCGAGAAAGCCGATACCTACCCGGCCTTGGCCAATCATATCGGCACGCCAATCAACACCACGCTCATTCTGGAGAATTGGGACGATCTCTTGCGCCTGGGCGCGTCGGTCACCACACGAGCTGTCGCGCCGTCAACCATCCTCAAGATGTTTGCAACCTCGTCGAAAGCCAATGACCTGGCCAAGGCGCTCCGCGAGATCGGCCGCATCGAGCGGACACTGTTCATGATCGAATGGTATTCGAGCCTAACGCTGCGCCGGCGGTGTCAGGCTGGTCTCAACAAAGGTGAGGCCGCCCATAAGCTCAAGCGTGCCGTTTTCTTCCACGAACGCGGCGAAATCCGTGACCGCTCTTATGATAGCCAGGCTTTCCGCGCCTCCGGGCTCAACCTGGTCGTCAGCGCGATTGTGCACTGGAATACTGTTTATCTCAGCCGAGCAGTCGCTCATCTGCGCCAGCAGGGGCGGAATATTCCAGATGACGTGCTGAAACACATCTCGCCGCTCAGTTGGGAGCATATCAATCTGACCGGCATCTACTCCTGGGACACAGAGCAACAAATTCCTGAAGGATTCAGGTCGTTGCGAAGCCCAGGTCGGATCCTTCGGACAGCGTGATGTTCACAGTCCGTTCGAGCTTAGCGCAGGATTTTAAGCAAATCTTGTTCTGACCCCGCATAGGCTCGAAACGCTTCTGTTCCCGCGCAAACCGTTCGGGTTTCATCGCCTTGCGGACAAAACCGATAATGCGAGTCCGATCCTTTCGGCGGTTTTGATCATTGGCGAACGCATTGTATAGCCGGTGACGTTTTGTCATCTGCGGATCGGTATCTACAATGCCGACGGTCTGGAGAAGGTGTGCGATTTCCGAACCGATCAGTCCGTCTTCGGTGTCTCCCAATGCGTCGGCTATGGCTTGCAATTGCGATTGAGTGAACGTCGCCATTTCCGCTTAGCTCCATACCGCTAGCTTTGAACCAGGGTCCGACGCATCGAGGGCGCCAGTCGAGATGTCACACGACCCATGACGCTGCTGAACGTTCACAGAACTGACCGGTGAGCGTTTCTAATCCTTCGCGTTTTCTCGTTGTTAACGCCAGCGTCCTGCGCATATTTCGGCCAGTTCGAAACGACCTCGCTGACATTGGAAATGAGTGTCTTTGCCTTGGTTGGCTTTATGGATGCGGTTTCCGCAAAAGCCAACAGATCTGCCATTTCGAAGCCGTCGCGTTTGCCATTAAGGCTCATCTGATGTTGCCCAGTCCATTCGCCACTCGGATTGTACGAGTAGTTCACGTCGAAGGCTGGAGACAGCGTCCACTCGCCAGTCTGGTCCATCAAGAAGGCGATATTTTTGACGTGATCATCCTGGTTTCTGGCGATGATGTTGAATATCGCCCGGAGAAACTGCTGCTCCAATGCTGGAGCGCCGAGGCCGAGTTCGCGGATGGTCAGGATGGCCTGCTCGTAGGAATAGCCGCGCGGGTCGTTGAAGTCATAATGCTGTAGGGCGCAAAGCGACTGCATGTGGAGCTTGTGCGTCACCCCGTTTTCATCGACAGGTCGGTCAAACCGCCTTGTCATAAAATGACTACGTCCACCCTCATGGTGCAAACGGCACGGCATCATGTCGATGCCTGCAGCCGTTGCCATCAGGTAGTAGCCGTATTCGATCAAGCCGAACCCCTGCGGGTCGGGTTCTTCCTTGTCGCGGTTATTGTCGATGCCATCGAACTTCATCAACCAGTGTTCGAAGCCATCACCGGCGTCGATCTGACCATGGCGGAATTCGCCGGTTTTCTGGTTCCAGGCCAGAATCGCCTTCGCGCGCGCTCCACCTGCCGATGTGCCAACTCGGAGAATGTCATCGATTGCGGCAAGGTCGTTCTTGCCCTCAAGCACGCCTTCTAGACTCGCTTTCTCGTTCAGTACCAGATTGGCCAAGCGAACGAGGTTGGCGACCTCGACTTTGCGGGCCTTGCGTTTTGAGCTCATCAATGCCGGCTTGAACTCGAGAGCTCCCATGCCGCGAGTTCCGACATAGCAAAGGCGCTCCACCGGATTGAAGCTTTCAGGCGTGCGGCCTTGTTCTGCCAGCCAGGCGTTGATTAGTCGATCGCCATATTTGTCGGGAAGGGCGTCCGCCAGCATTCCCGGTAATCCCTTGAACGTTGTCCTGGGCAAGGCAGGGAAGGAGTAAGGATCCTGACTTAAAGGCATCACGAGCGGTGATAATTCGATTCCGGATTGGGAGAATTCAGGGTCGTACTGGAAGACGGCATACCCTTCGTCCGCCAACCACGAAACGGCTGCGATCTCGCGTCCCCAGAGATTGATGGATGCGTCGGTAGATGGCTCAGCCATGTGCTAGCTCTTTGTTCCCCATTCCCACGGTTTGGTCTTCTTGGTTGGCTTGGTTGAGCTTGAACGTTGCCGCTCAACCCCCTTCGTCCGCACCCGCTCGATTGGTCTGATGCGCGGATCGGGAACAAGGAGATCGACATTCTGCTGGATTTTCAGCGAAATCAGGACGCGGATGAGCGAGTCGAGTGTAGGATTATCCCCCGACTCGAGTCGCCTTAATGTACGCTCGGAAATGCCTGCATCCTGGGCGAGTTCAGCCTGCGTGATGTTTCGCGAGAGACGGAGTCGCTCGAGTTTCTGGCCAATGTCCCTCGTGATTGTTTCTGGAGTTCTCACGCGCACCTGTTTATTATCGGCCATATGTGACCTCATAATCCGTTTTTTAGCACTAGTAGGCCACATACGGCCGCTACTATGCATTTATAAAATTGAGACAATAGGACATATAAGGCCATTTATGGCAAAATTCAACCGCTGTAGGTCGCATATGGCCGCTTAAAATAGTTTGGTGGTTTCTAACCTGAAGACAATGAAGGATAGGACATCGTCTTGAGCAACAAAAAAGCAAGAGGTCCCGACATTGGATTGCGCCAGGCCAAACGGCTCAGTCAGTTGTACGAGCGGGAATGTGGTCTCTACCCGTGGTTGGCAACTCGATCTTAGGAACGGGAACACAATGGGACCGCGGCTCGTCATGGTCGCTATCCGCGCCCACTTAGGCATCATGTTGACAAGACGTTGGTGGTTCCAAATCATCACACGGACGTCAGGCAAACATCTCCGGCACCTTTCATGCTGTGTCCGCGTTCGGCGTAGTGCGGCGAGAGTTGGCCAGAGCGATGCCCGCGAGTGTTGCGGCTATTCCCAAAACCGCGAGCCAGTTCAGCGTTTCGCCAAAGAATGCGGAGCCCATGGCCAAACCGAACACGGGTACGAGAAAGGCAAAGCTATTGGCACGACCGAGCTCGGTGGTGCGCAGGATGTCGCTCCACAGCCAATAGGCGAGTGCCGATCCAAATAGGGCGAGACCAACGAGAATGGCCAGGAATTGCGGCGTGAAGGCTATGGCGAAAGGGTCTTCGAATACTGCGGCACCGCCGATTAGCGGGACCGCGCCGATCAGCATCTGCACACCCATCGCCATCAGCAGATCGACCCGTTCCACAATCGCACGTATCAACACGTTGCTCACCGTGATGCCCAGAGCTGCCAGCAGGATATAGCCTATCCCCAGGCCATAGGCGCCGGCGGCGGGCGTCTGCATTTCCGGCGCCGCTATCAGAATGATGCCGGCAAAGCCCATCGCCAGGCCCACCTTGCCGCGCCAACCGAGCTGCTCACCCAGAAAGACAGCTGCCAGGGCAGCGGCCATGAGTGGTTGGGCGTTCGCTATCACCGTGGCAATGCCGGGCGAGACGAATTCTGAGGCCATGAACATGCCGAGAAATCCGAGCGACGTAGCCCCAAGGCCAACTCCGGACAGTGCGAGCCAGACACGTCTCCCGCGCGGCCAGCGTCGACGCAGGACGATCCCCGCGCAGAGTAGTGCAGCTCCGGCGAGGAGAGCTCGCAGCGCCGCGAATGTCAGGTGCGGGGCATGGGCAGACCCCGCCACGATGAGCGGAAAGCAAATGGCCCAGAGGAACATCACCAACAAAATCTTCGCGAACTTTTCCAGGTTCATTCTGCGACCGCCGCCTTCATTATCGCGCCGGTCATCAGATTGCTGGCCCCAATCTGCGGCACGTCGGCTGGCGTATCGCGAAGCGTGCGCTCCTCCGCATCAACATAGCCGCGCGTCCATGGAAGGGAGTCGAACCTGCGTGTGAGCTGTATCTGGAAGACCACAAGCCCATTAAAGCGAAAGCCCGCCTCGCAGGCGGCCAGGTAAAATTCCCACATTCGGCAGAAGCGTTCGTCGTAAAGTGCTGTCGCCTCGGTCCGACGCGCCAGGAAACGCTCGCGCCAAGCTTTCAGGGTCTCGGCGTAGTGCAGACGCAGCACTTCCAGATCAGTAACGATCAGCCCCGCGTGCTCGATCGCAGGCGCGATTTCGGACAGCGAGGGGATGTAGCCGCCGGGGAAGATATACTTGCGGAGCCAAGGGTGCGGCGCGGCCGGTTCGGCCACGCTGCCGATGGTGTGCACCAATGCCACGCCGTCATTCGTCAGCAGGGAGGCGACCTTGGCGAAATATTCGCTGTAGTGGCTGGCGCCAACATGCTCGAACATTCCGACTGAGACGATCCGGTCGTAAGGCCCTGTCTCATGGCGGTAGTCGCGTAACTCGAACCGCGCCCATTTGTCCAATCCCTCGCGCCGGGCTCGAGCGGCTGAGTATTTCTGCTGCTCGACCGACAAGGTGACGCCGGTGACGTTCGCCCCTGTCGTGCGCGCAAGGTAAAGGCCAAGGCCGCCCCAGCCTGAACCTATGTCGAGTACCTGCTGCCCTGGCGCAAGCTGCAGCTTGGCCGCGATGCGGCGCATTTTTTGCTCTTGGGCCGTTTCGAGGCTGTCTGCTGGCGTTTTGAAGTATGCGCACGAATACTGACGTTCAGGGTCGAGGAAAAGCTCATAGAGATCGTCCCCCAGATCGTAGTGATGGGCCACATTTTTCTGCGCACGACCAACCGGATTGTGCATCAGAAACCGCCGGCCCATCATCCTTAGTCGCTTATGGACCCGGCGCGACCAAGGGCCCGGTCCGCGTCCGATATTCGATAGGCAGAGCGCGAGAAAGTCGTAGAGATCGCCTTGTTCCACCGTCAGCGTGCCGTCCATCCAGGCCTCACCCAGGGCGAGGTCGGGATTGAGCGCGATGCGCCGCAGCGTCGGCCAGTCGTGGAGGGCGATGGCGCATTCCAGCACGCCCGATCCGTAGCGGCGCGTCTCGCCGTCGGGCAGGCGCAGCCACACGGTGCCGGCGCGGGCGATCCTGCGCAGCGCGCGATCCAGGATCCACAGCGCCACGGGTGCACGGCGACCGGGCTTCTGGACCGTTGGCCCCGGAGCCGCGACGATCGGTTGGAGTTTCATGACTCTTCCTCCATATGTAGCCGCGTCGCGGGCTGGCGCGCCTCGCCGTGATCGCCGTGCCGACACCAGACGCAATCGCAATTCTCGTGGCTGCAACTCGGATCGGCGAGCGGCGCCCGGTAGCGCCTGAGCGCGATCGGCAACGCCAGCTGCTTGAGCGGCGTCAGGTCGTAGGCGCGGCGCAGGAGATCGCCGGTGTCGCGGCGGGCCAACCGACCGATAGCAAGCCGCATCCCCGGCTCTCGCGCCGTGTTGAAGATCCACCGGTTGGCGATTCCCGCCTTCAGCGTCCGGCCAAGCTCAGCCCGCCACCGCGCGGCGTAGTCGCCTCCGTCGAGAATGCTCTCGGCCGCCAACACGCCGGAACGAATGGCATAGCGCAAACCGAAAGCCGCGAGCGCGTCCTGAAAGCCTGCATGTTCGCCGACTACCGGATGTCCACCCTGCATAGCGCTTTTCGGCAGGCGTATGTTGCCATAGCCACCGAAAGGGCGAGGGTTTGTCATTTCCAGCCCGACATGGGCTCGGAAGAAATTCTCGGTCGCCTCCACGTACTTCGCCTGCTCGCGAAAGCGAGTGAACATGCAACTAGCCACGGTGCCGCGACCGCCCTGCACCAGCAGATAGGCGTAGCCTCCCGGCGCGACATCGTGCCCGAGCGCCAGCCAGGCGCCGTCGGCGATACCGGTCTTGAAGACGTGGCCGGCAGCAATCACGCCAGCCTCGCGCGGCCCGGCGGCGAGAACGCCCACGCCGGCGAAGCTGCCAACCCTGTCGCCGAAAACGACCTCCACACCGGCGGCCCGAGCCTGGGCCAATAGCGCGCTGTCGAGCGTACCCTCCGCTGAGCCCCGGCGCAAAAGGTAGAAGAGAGGTCTCCGCCCTTGGACCAGATGAGGTCTCCCGTGCGGATCGAAAATTGCACCCCGATCAAAGGCATGGCACTCGAAATCGGCAGCAATGCCGTCGGCCGCGAGTTCCGCTAGAACGTCTGATTCGCGCGTCCAGTTCTCAAGCCCCTGGAAATCGTCATGAAAGCGGTGACCAACGCAGTCCTTCCACTCGCGCACCACCACATTCGCTCCGCCACGGGCAAGCACGATCGCACAGGCAAGACCGGCAGGCCCCGCCCCCACGATCGTGATCGCCTCATTCGGGCTCGGCCGATCGGTCCCCGACCTCTGCTCGGATGGGGCGGCGATGCAATTCCGGGATTGCGTCATTCGTCGAGTTTCGTTCATGGGCCTCAACTCTCGGCAACGCAGCCTACAGAACGGCTGATAACCGACTGCGGATCTGTGGTTTACTCTGCGACGGGCAGCACGCCACTGCTGATGCTGGCGGCGCAGATTCTTGGTTGGCAATTCACCCGTTGAACCCAGCGCTGCTAACGGCGCCACATCCGCTTCACAGGCAGAAGAAGGGGTACGGGCACCTGTCGTCTCGAACGCACGACGATCCCAAGCAGAAGAACGGTCATGGCGAGTGTTGCAAAGGTCTGTGTCATCATTTTCGTTTGCTCCACTTAACGCCCCGGTAGAGTTACCTCGGCGCTCTTTAGGTAGACGCCGATTGGCGAGAAATATTACACTGCGCGCAGCAGTCTCTCGGTTGGGCGTCAGGTCGGAGTTCGACTACAATCACCCGGTAAAGCCCTCTCAACATATAGCTTTCTCGCCAAAGGAAGAGTTTCGGAGCGGGGGTGAAGGAGCGGATCGACTTTTCTATTTTGTGGCGACACAGGGCTCAAGTAGGAGGAACATCAGACGTACTCCCGGCCTGTGAGGGAGCAAGCGTTCCGGTCGGTTACAATCGACGAAGATCGCTTGCCCTACGAGTAACAAAGTTTAGGAAATTAACCCGCCCTGGGATTGCGCTCGGGGGAGTTTCTGACGGTGCCGGCACCGAGATTGAACCAGGCAGCTATCAGTAATCCAGCGAAAATAGCCGCGGAGGAGGACAGGTAAATCGTTTGTCTTGCCGTGACATTCCCTCTTGATTGCATGGGCGGATAGGTTCATCGAGAGACCGACAGAGACAAAGTCGCATCTCACCGAAATTCGTCAAGGTTTACGCTGTTCGTAAACAGTCCCCCGCCGAGACAGGCCAAGCGCCACTTGCATCGTGACATCACGCCGGATCTGGGCAACGAGGGCCCTCGCTTCGCGAATTTCCAGGTCAAGGGCCTCGGCGACTTCCGCCAGTGGCTGCCCCTCGATATCGCAGCGCAGGAACAACTCCTTGCGAAGTTTACAAGCACAGCTCCCCGAATCAGGCAAACAGGCGCAGAACATAGTGTCGAGTATCGCGCGAAACTCAGCGTCGATCTCCATTCCGGGGGGACCAGTTTTTGAATACTTGCGAAGCGTCATCGCCTTGCCCTTTCCATCCATATACGGCCCGGAAAATCCGCAATAGATAGACGCGCAATGGCGAAATTTATTACCGGATGAAGGCCCCGTCGGTTGACTGTTTGTCCGCGCAATGTGTGGCGTGTTCGGGGTTTTTACAGCCCCCGGGGGGACAAGAGCAATCGTCAAAGCCATGCTGACAACAGCCACCGCAATGAGCAAGCAACTGGTCACGCAGGGCCGCACGGGCACGGTGCAGGCGCACTGCCAGTGTACCAGACCTGATGCCCAGATCGGCTGCGACCATCGCGCGGTCTTCCTCGTCGACGTCGATCCGGTGAATCAATATGGCGTCCGTCGGGCGCAGTTTGGGTACTAAACCCTTGATGCAACCGCAGACCATCGCCATCGCCTCACTCGATTCAACATATTCTTCCGCCGATTGCATCTCGCGTGCAACGGCATCGTTCAGCCGCCGCCGCCGCCCAGCCTTGCGGAAATGGTCGTTGAGCGCCGAGCGCAGGATCGCATATAGCCAAGCATCCAGTCGCTCGGCATCTCGCAGTTGGTCCTGCCGGGCAAGGACGCGGATACAAAATTCCTGCAGCACGTCCTCGGCCTCTTCGCGATTGCGCAGCCGCTTCTCAAGGAAGCCCAGAAACGCGGCTCTACCTTGCGCCAGAGCCTGGTCCAGCCCGCCATCACCGGTCGCTCCAACAGCCTCTCTGTTCCCACACATGACCCGTGCTCCCAAGTGTCTGATCGCTAGCCTTTTTATGCGAACAAAACAGGACATTCTCGCGCACACTTGTTGCGCGCAATGATGTAGATCAAGTGAAGTGTTCCTAGCCCCGCAAGGAGGCAGAAAAACGAAATATAGGCGTAGCGAAGGAAGAGGATGTCCACGACGACTACGGCGACGATGGTCAGAGCAAACCAGCGCATGTGGTAGTAGGTCGAAATCAGCGGCGGAAGGATGATCAGGAACAGATATATGACGTAGGTCATCCACCGCGGCATCATATAGTCGAGGATCATCGTTCCTTCATAGGCAAGGCTATCCTGATTGACCGTGACCCGCACCCAGTCCGGATTGGCTAGGTGCGGCACGTAAAGCGACAGTCCGAATGCTAGTCCGGCCACCGACATCGCCGCCATCCAGGGCCGGCGTCGGCTGTTTGGTGGTTCCAGCACCCAAGAGGCAAGTGGGATCCAGAATGGCCACATAAACCAGGTGAAGAAGATGAACCCCAAAGCCCCGAGAAGCGTTGCAGCCGGATCGCCCGTGTTCACTCCCCACCAAACATTACCCTCCATGAATTGCTGCACACCGGCAAAGACCGGCATAAGCGCCACCGGCAAATAGCGGCGGTTGATTGCCCAAGCCCGAGTGACTGCATAGCTGCCGCCGACAACGAGAAATGCGCTGGCTGTGAAACTGACGGATTGGGAAAGGCACATGGCGCAGAGGGACCCTGAAGTTATAGATTGGAGAATAGATGTTGATCTGGCGGACAATTCCTCCCGGCATCATTTTATTGATACCATTGTGGACATAAGTAGCTTAGGCCACTTGTCGAATCCGGGGTTGCTACTGGAACCCGACTTAATCGGTACTATCCACACCGATTTTCTGTGGCAACGTCAACGAAACCGCACCTATCCGGAGGTCGCCCCCTTGCTCTATTCCAGTCTGCTCACGGTTTCGGTCTTTTTCATCACTGCTCTTATTCATCTCGGAGCCCTGCGATGGTGCTCCCGTGGTATGGCCGCTATCCCCCTAACGCCCTCGGCGCGCGTGCTGGCGGTTGCCGCGTTGCTCTTCACTGCCCATATTGCAGAAATCGCGCTTTACGCGATCACTTATTTTCTCGCAGAACATGTGTTCTTGGTCGGTGGCTTCGCTGGCTTACCGATCGCTGCGCCTCTCGACTATTTCTACTTCTCGGCGACTGCCTACACTTCGCTCGGCATCGGTGACATCTTCCCCACCGGTCATATACGTTTCCTGACCGGGATCGAAGCTCTGAACGGCCTACTGCTGGTCGCATGGTCAGCCTCGTTCCTGTTTGCACTAATGAACCGGATTTGGGAGTGGCAGCCCTGCGTGCGCCCCAAGCGATGAGAGAACACAGCCAAGAGCGCATCATTCCGTTTTTCTTGCACAAGTCATCAGGGCAATCAGCGCAATGACTGCGGAGAGCGCCGAACCGGCGAGCACCGCCAGTTTGGCAGTATCTGCGAGGAGCGGATCGTGAAACGCAGCCGTCACGATGAACAGGCTCATCGTAAAGCCGACACCGGCGAGCAGGGCAGCCAACGCGATGTCACGCGCAGTGACCATGGCTGGTAGGGATCCGATCCCCAAACGAACCGCGAGCAGCGTACCCAACAACACACCGAGGGGCTTGCCCAACACGAGTGCTGCTCCGATGCCAAGCGCTATCGGTTCAATGGCTAGCGCGGGTTGCGCAAGATCGAGCGGAACGCCTCCATTGAAAAATGCGAACATCGGTACTACGAAGAAGAGAGCGATCGGGGATATGCGGCGCATGGTACTCGTGACCGTATGGGGCTGGAAGGATGAAAGCGGGAGCGAGAGGCCGACCACCGCACCCGCCGCGGCACCTTCGAGGCCTGTCGCAATAAGCCCGGTCCACAAGACCGCCCCGGCCAGAAGATAGGGCGCGAGGTGCGCATATCGGCACCGGTTGAGGGCGAACAGCGTCAGCAGGCCGGCGATGATGACTGCAACTGGCCACACAGCCGCCACTTCGCCGTAGAAGAGCGCAATCACAATCACAGCTCCGAGATCATCGAAGATAGCGGTCGCTGTGATGAAGGCTATGACCCCAGGGGCGACCCGACCGCCAAAAAGCGACATAAGCCCCAAGACCAGCACGATATCGGTGGCAATCGGGATCGCCCAACCGTTAAGGGCTACAGGATCTGAGAAATTGAACAAGGTGTAGACTGCCGCCGGCAGGATCATACCGCCAAGTGCTGCGGCAGCAGGAACCGCAGCCGTACACGGCGACGCGAGAACACCTGTGGTGATCTCTTGGTTGGTATGGAGGCCGATCTGAAAAAAGAAGACTGTCAGCAGTCCTTGGTTGATCCAGTCGATCAAGGGTGCCTCAATCTGCAGCTCGGCTAGACCCAGCCGCAAAGGATTGTGGTGAAGGAAAGCATAGCCATCGGAAAGTGATGAATTTGCCGCGATCATTCCCAGCGCAAGTGCTAGGAGCATCGCAGCGCCAGCACGACGTCCGTCCCGGATCGCTCGCGGTATGGCCACCGTCATGGCTGGACATCTTCACGCTGTGACGCCAGCCAGCGCGACAAGTAGCTCCGTTCGTAGATAAACACTGCGGCGATGGCTGAAACAGCATAGGCAACAATTGCGGGGTCGCTTCTCAGCTTCATCGCTGTGAACGCAGCAAGGACAAGGGCGTCGAAAGTGATTGCTATCAGGAGCACAGGCGCGGCGGCTTTGATTTCCTGTCGCCGAAACCGCCAGACACCAAATTGCACCACCATGTCCATCACGAGATAGAAAAAGGCTCCGAGCGAGGCGATCCGGCCGAGATCAAAGAGAATGGCCAATGTAGACGCGATCACTACCGTATAAATTAGCGTGTGCCGCTGGATCGGTCCTGACATACCGAAATGGCGGTGCGGAATCATCTCCATCTCGGTGAGCATGGCGAGCATTCGAGACACTGCAAAGACGCTGGCGAGCACCGCTGAGGCCGTAGCCACGACCGCTAACAGCACCGTGAGCAGAAACCCAACTTGGCCCAGAGCCGGTTCCGCGGCTTCTGCCAGGGAATAGTCGCGGGCTGCGACGATCCGGTCAATGGTCAGGCTCGATCCCACTCCGAAGGCCACGAGCAAGTAGACCAATACGCACAGTGCTATGGATATCATTATAGCGCGCCCGACATTGCGATGGGGGTTTGTGATCTCGGCACCACTGTTGGTGATTGTGGTGAAGCCCTTGAACGCAAGGATGGCGAGCGCCACTGAGGCGATGAACCCGGTCGCGCTGAGTTCGCCCCCGTCTTGCGATGCGGCGGCGAAGCCAAACCCGCTCGACCACAGCGCCGCGATCCCGAACAGCGCGATACCGCCAATTTTGATCACCGCCATGACCATCGAAAACAGCCCGATCGACCGGTTGCCGGCGATATTCACCAAAAAAGCGAAGAGGATCACCGAGACGGCGAGGATTGGTACGAGCGGTCCGCCGTTAATGTCGAAAGGTCTCAACAGATAGGCGGCAAAGGTCCTGGCCACGAGACTTTCCGCAATAACCATGCTGAGCGCCATCAAGAGCGCGGCGCCCGCGGCGATCGCACCTGGGCCGTAGCACTTCTGCAGAATCATCGCGATGCCGCCTGCCGAAGGCCAGGCGTTCGACATCTTGATGTAGCTGTATGCGCTGAACCCTGTGACGATTGCACCGGCGATGAAAGCCAGTGGAAAGATTGGCCCGGCAAGCTCCGCAATCTGTCCGGTTAATGCAAAAATACCTGCGCCGATCATTACGCCGGTGCCCATGGCGATAGCACCGCCCAGTGTTATCGAACCGGCTTTATAGGTTTCATTGGAATGACTATGTTTCAATACTTTGCCTCGTCTCACACGTTTTCTCTGGCGACGTACGCTGCACACCATCGGAAATTGAAATGATCATGCCTGGCCGCGACAATCATCGGATGTTTGACCTGTCCGCGTCGTTGTCCAGCGAGAGTACACCATGTCGCAGTGCAAAGATCTCCGTTGCCCTCTTACACGAAGAATTTGGCAACCAGTACGATCGAAGGCTCCAACATCGTTCACCACCGGAACTGTCGATTTCGTAAACGGCAGCATCGTCGTTCGGATCAACACAGCGCGACACTCGCCCTGCGGAAAGCAGATGTACGACAAGGAGCCAGGCGAAATAGCGTACAACCGTCATCGGCGCGCTCCCGTAGCAGCGTAACGCCAGGCTTTAATCCGCATCGCGGGAAGCAAGGCGTGAAGCTCTGCCAATGCCGTGTCATAGTCAAGGTAATCTACGATGTTCGTCACTTTACCGGGCAGCCAACCATTGGTGGGCAGTGCGCGTAGCGCAATCAGGATCATGGCAGCGGTGAGTTCAGCCTGATCGCCACCGTCAAAATACCGCGCAGCAATCAACCTTCGGTCCGAAGTCTGAGCCTCAACAGCTATCCGTGTCCGTCTCGCTGCGAGCCTGGGTAGCAGCCGCGTTGTCCGGGCGATGGTATGGGCATGGCGCAGCAGTAGCGGGCCGAGTCCGATTCGCAAGAACAACACGATCGATCGGGTGACATATCCTGGATCGACGGCAAGATACGTCTCCACGCGGGTCTTGCTGCCCGCTGGCAGAATGCCATGATCAGGAAAACCGACCCCCAGAGCAAGGCGCGCCCTCGTGCATTGTCCGAATACAAAGCCGCGCCGCCGTTCGCCCGGTGATACAATCGCGCTGTTCTGCCCGTCTTTATACGGCGTCCCCAACGCGCGAATAAACCACTCTGTGGCAGCAAGGCCATAGTGTCGTCCCATGCCTAACTCGAGACCGATGTCGATGGAATCTACGTTCGGGCCTCGCGCGATTTCGGCGCCCATCAACGTGCTGAGCCCCGGCGCGGTACCGACACATAGGACAAGAAGCCCCGGCCCGTTCCGGGCTGCTCGCGAGAGATCGTAGATATAACCGGGCGTTGCCGATGTATCGAGTACGGTGCCTCCGCGTGCGATGATCGCCGCTACCGCCACGGGTGGCGTTGCCTCGGTAAGATTGACGACCGTAGCACCATCCGGGATGGCTGTAGCGGAGCCGGGAGTACGGATGTCGATGGGACGCCCTGAGAGCCGAGACGGTGAGAGCCCCTCCGGTACGCCGCCACCCCGCGACAGGAGCGTGATCCCCCAACGACCATCGCTCTGTAGAAGTGGGATCAGGTGTCGACCGACGTCACCCGATCCTCCGATCAGTACAAGGGTCTGGCTATCGAACTTTCTGCGCTCACTAAGATCCATGCGCCCGTGTCCGGACGTTGGGAATGAAAGCTGGCACTCTCGTCGTATATTGATCCCAGGCGTCTGCGAATCGAGCGCGGCTGTCGGCTTCTTCGCTGCGGGCGAGGCGAGCGTACATCCACACCAACACGGGGAACATTGCGAGGGTGAGCAGCGTTGGCCATTGCACCAGGAATCCGAGCATGATCAGCACGAAGCCGACATATTGCGGGTGCCGGATGCGGGCGTAAGGGCCGGTCGTGGCCAGCCGCCCGTGGCGCTGTGCCTGCCAGAGGTGGTGCCACGCTACCGAGATCAGCCAGAATCCACCGCCGATCAGCAAGAAGCTCAACAGGTGGAACGGTCCGAAATGCGGATTCGCTCGCCAACCGAGGATCATTTCTGGCAAATGGCCGCTGTCATGGGCGAGCCAGTCGACTCCCGGATAGGCTGTTTGCAGCCAACCCGAGAGCATATAGATCGTCAGCGGAAAACCGTACATCTCGGTGAACAGTGCGACGACGAAGGCGCTGAACGCCCCGAAGCTGCGCCAGTCGCGCGAGGTCTGCGGCTTGAAGAAACTGAAGGCAAATATTATGAAGACGGCTGAGTTGATAAAAACCATGAACCACAGGCCGTAGGAATATCCGGGCTCGGTCATGACTTGCTGCCTCCCGAGCCATGCCCACCATGCATGAAAAAATGCATGCCGACGCAGACGAGCAGCAGAAGCCAGAGGAACGAATAACCGCCGAAGATATGAATGCGGTGTTCGTAACCCAGAAGCAAACCGCCGATCACGAGGGCGCCGATGAGAACGGTGCCGGTACGAGATTTCCAGAACGACGGCGGGCGGTGGATGCCATTGCCTGTTTCTTGGTCTCCCTGAGCGTTGTGGTCGAGCATCTGCTTATGTTCCTTTCTCATATCTTTGCCCCCCGCAGGCGCAGTGCATTCAACACCACGGAGAGCGAGGAGGCACTCATCGCAAAAGCGGCGAAGATTGGGCCGATCAGGATGCCGAGGAACGGGTAGAGAATGCCCGCCGCGATCGGCACGCCGGCGCCATTGTAGATCAGGGCGAAAAACAGGTTCTGGCGGATGTTGCGCATCGTCGCACGGGCCAGCCGACGGGCGCGCACGATCCCGTCGAGGTTGCCCTTTACCAACGTGATACCGGCGCTTTCTATCGCCACATCGGCGCCTGTGCCCATAGCGATGCCGACATCAGCCTGCGCCAGGGCCGGAGCGTCGTTTACGCCGTCACCCGCCATGGCGACCTTGCGGCACTGCTGCTGCAACTCTTTGATGATCCGCGCCTTGTCCTCCGGCAGCACGTCGGCGCGGATCTCGTCGATGCCGAGCCGGCTGGCGATCGCACGGGCAGTGCGTTCGTTGTCGCCCGTTGCCATGATGATACGTAATCCCTGCTCGTGGAGTGCCACTATCGCCGCGGGCGTTGTCTCCTTGACCGGGTCTGCGACCGAGACCATTCCGGCGATCCGGCCGTCGAGCACGACGAACATCACCGTCTCGCCTTGGTCGCGGCGCACATTGGCCTTGGAGGCAAGTTCGCCCGCGTCGAGCCCAAGGTCCTGGACGAGCTTGAGGTTGCCAAGGGCCACCGCGCGGGAATCGACGCGACCCTTGACGCCTTTGCCGGTCACCGCCTCGAAATCGGTGGCCTCGGCGAGCTTCACGCCACGTTCCTCAGCGCCGGCGACGATCGCCTCAGCCAGCGGATGCTCCGAGCCCTTCTCCAGCGTTGCCGCGAGACGCAGCACCTCGGTCTCGTCGTGGCCCGTTTCGGGCAGGACGGCGACCAGTTTCGGCTTGCCCTCCGTCAGGGTGCCGGTCTTGTCCACGATCAGCGTATCGATCTTCTCAAACCGCTCCAGCGCTTCGGCGTTCTTGATCAGCACACCCGCTTGAGCGCCACGACCGGTCGCCGTCATGATTGACATCGGCGTGGCGAGACCTAGTGCACATGGGCATGCGATGATCAGGACAGCCACCGCCGATACCAGCGCATAGGCAAAGGCGGGCGCCGGACCCCAGATTGCCCAGGTGACAAACGAAAGCACCGCGACGGCGATCACTGCGGGCACGAACTTGCCAGCCACCATATCGGCCCATTTCTGGATCGGCGCACGGCTGCGCTGCGCGGCCGAAACCATCTCGACGATCTGAGCCAGCATGGTGTCGGACCCGACCCTAGTCGCCTGCATAATCAGGCTACCAGTGCCGTTGATTGTGGCGCCGGTCAACTTGTCCCCTGCAACTTTTTCCACCGGAATTGGTTCACCGGTGATCATGCTTTCATCGATCGAGGAACGGCCCTCGACCACTTCGCCGTCCACCGGTACCTTGTCGCCAGGGCGCACGCGAATACGGTCTCCAACCTGGACATGTTCCAGCGGTACTTCCTCCTCGGTGCCATCCTCGCGGACCACCCGCGCCGTCTTGGCCGCGAGGTCGAGAAGCGCGCGGATCGCCTTGCCGGTTCCCTCGCGAGCACGCAGTTCCATCACCTGGCCGAGAAGCACCAAGGTAACGATCACCGCTGCCGCCTCGAAATAGACACCGACGGCGCCGGTTTCGGGATCCCGGAAACCCAGGGGGAAGATGCCGGGCGCGATCACCGCGACAATGGAATAAGCGTAGGCCGCACTTACTCCCATACCGATTAGACTGAACATGTTAAGGTTCATGGTGCGGAATGATTTCCAGCCACGCACGAAGAATGGCCAGCCCGACCACAGGATCACCGGCGTGGCCAGCGCTACCTCGAGCCAAAGCGAGACTTTTTCGCCGAATAACTCGCGAATTGCCATAAGCCCCAGATATGGTGTCATCGTCAGGATAAGGAGTGGCACGGTTAGTGTCGCACCGATCCAGAAACGGCGAGTGAAGTCCGCCAGTTCGGGGTTCGGAGCGTTGACCGCCATCGTCGCCGAGGACAACTCCAGCCCCATGCCGCAGATAGGGCAATCGCCCGGTTCCCTCTGCCGCACCTCCGGGTGCATCGGGCAGGTATAAATCGCGCCGGTCCAGTCGGTGGGCACCTTGTCATATTTCCCGCCAGGTGCCGGCGCGGTGGCGTGTTGGCTACGGCCGGCATGGTCGTGCTTGCCATGGCCATGCGCCGCGTGGCCGTGTCCCCCGGCCTCCCCCTCGGGTACGAGAAACATGCCGCACTTAGGGCATTTGCCCGGCCCTTCTTGGCGCACTTCGGGATGCATAGGGCAGGTGTAGATAGCCTCGGCGCTGGTCTCGTGCGGGTGATGGTGTTGGCTCTTGTTCATGGCCTGTCCTACATGTTTTGAGGTCGATAGGTGACCCCGTTGACTTCCTGCAGTTCGCGGATATTAACAGCGATGCGCGCGACTTGAGCCGTAGCCTTTTCCAGCGACATGCCATCACAAAGCCTTTGGTGATGCCGCACACCATTTTGAGCTGCCATTTGGAATGCCTGATCACCATGGTGCCTGAGATTGTTAATGCCATATTTGAAGGACGGCCCATATTCGGTCCCTGGCACGCTCTGGTCATGACAAGCCGAACAGACGATGTTGAAATAGCGCTCAACCTCCTGTGAGGCGACCAGAAGTGTGGGTATAACGCAAGCCGCCTGCACCAGCTCACCGGCTGCTTCTTCCGTCCCCGTGGGGTGACGCGCGCATATGCTCTGGTCCCGTGGGAGTACAAGCTGGGCGATACGGGTACAGATAGCTTTTTTGGCCTTGTGCTGCACGAGTGGCATTAGTTGTTCGAACGTGCCTGCAGCCCGGCAATATCTGACGGATCGAGCATCGCGCCGACAGTCCCCAACTCAGCGACGGCCGCAGCAGCAACCGCCCTCGGCCGGCACTGTGGCGGGTTTCTCCACCGGAGTCTTTTCAACGTCCGCAGCAGGCGAACTCGCGGAGCCTGTTGCAGCATCGCCACAACATGCCATCGGCTGGCGGGTGTGTGTGTGTGGGCCTTCGGCCGGAATCAATGTCGTCTTGTCCATGTTCGGTCTCCTTCCGTTGAGGATCGACATGTAGACGCCGGCGAAGGTGCGGCATTACATAGAGTAATTCCGCTGATAGTCGGACCCGGTTTACTTGTCGGCTGTTCTCCGATGCCGACATAGGGATAGTCAGTGACAGTAACGAGTGTGACCATTTTTTCCCAGCCTCGTTGATGTCCCCCCCTTGAAGTCTACCTGATACGAATACTGTTCGCTCACCGGTAGGTTGGGTCTGGGCATGGACGTGTCCCAGGGCCCGTTGGTCGCTCGGATCACTGAAGCAGGCAGGGCGGTTCCACAGGCGGAAAATGGTCAAGTCCCGTGCCGCTTGCGCGCAACGGCCGGCAAGGGACGCTCGCGCCGCGTCTGGCGACGAAGATGTCGACCCTGCACAATTGCCAGCTCACCATCCGCGCCCTTGTCCTGCCTTGCTCTTCGCGGCCTTCGGGTCCCGCTCCGAAACTTGAGGGAGCGGAAACCGAAGAAAGGACCGCGCAAAGCGCGGAGAGCCAATGGAAAAAGCAGACCTTGAAGAGCTGAAGGAAAAAGTCACCTGCGCGGCCGTCCTGGAAACCGCCGGCTTTGCCGTCGACAGACGGGAAAGCACACGTAGGGCGGTCAAGTACCGCCGGAGCGGCGACATCATCATCGTCATTCATGACGGCAAGGGCTGGTTCGATCCCCTGTCGGACGCCAAAGGCGACGTGTTTCGCCTTGTCGAACATCTCGACGGGCTTGCCTTTGCCGCGGCCCTTCATGTCGTCGCAGACCTCGTCGGTTTCACGCCATCCGAACCCGCCTGGTTCTGTCAGGCCAAGGCGAGGGAGCCGCACCAGACGGTGGCGCAACGCTGGCAAACCCGCCGCAAGCCGTGTGGAGGCTCCGCAACCTGGCGGTATCTGCACGATGCGCGCGGCATTCCCGAACCGGTACTGCGACAAGCCATTGCCGCTGATGTGCTGCGCGAAGGTCCGCACGGCAGCATGTGGGCCGGCCATACCGACGAGACCGGTCAAGTCACCGGCTGGGAGCAACGGGGTAAAGAGTGGCGCGGGTTTGCGAGCGGCGGCGCCAAGGTCCTCTTCCGGCTCGGGGCGACTGACGCAACGCGTCTCTGCGTCACCGAGGCGGCGATCGACGCCATGAGCCTTGCCGCGATCGAACGTTCGCCGCCCGGATCGCTTTATCTGAGCACCGGCGGAGGCTGGTCGCCATCGACCGAAGCTGCCCTGCGCTGGCTTGCGGCTCGCCCGGACGTTCTCCTGGTCGCGGCCACGGACGCCAACGGCCAGGGAGAGATCTTTGCCGAACGTCTGCGGGCCCTTGCCGAAGAGGAAGGTTGCAACTGGCAGCGGCTCAGACCGCCAACAGACGACTGGAACGCCTGCCTGAAAGAGAAGGGGTGAGAAGAGAAGACGAGAGGAGAAAGACAAAAAACGACTGCCGCATACCCGCTGCCTGCGTCAAGGGTGAAGCTCCGCCCGGCTGACGCCGGCCCTTGACCCAGCCAGCCGGAGAGGCGGCGCCAAGAAGGGGTCCGGAAGGGCTGAAGAAGATGGTGATACCGACAGGGTACGCTGCGCTCCAGCCCGTGACAGGCCTCAAAGGAGCCCGCCATGACCTCTCCAATCCGCAAGATCTATTTCGGTGTCACAGATCGCCGCCAGATGTTTCGTCTGTTCGACCGTCACGCGCAGCGGCCCGACCGTTGGCAGAAGGATGACAGCGCGCTTTATGCCGGCGAATGGTTTGAAATCGCGCAAGACCAGCACGACTACATGCTCGACATCCTGCCGCCTCTCTGGATGCGCGGGGACATGTTCGCCATGCGCGAATTCCTGACCGGCAGCGTCACCAGCGTCTTTTATACATTGCGCATCAACGGCGCGATGCGGTTCTTCCACGCCTATTGCGATCTGTCCGATCCCCGCTCCCCATATGCCATGCGCGGGGCCATCGCCGAGCGCGAGCGCTGGCCGGTCAAGGCGATGACCCGCGACGAGCGGCTCGAGCATATCTGGAGTGCCACCCATGACGATTATCGCGGATATGCCGGCGAGGACTTCCATCTCAAGCATCGCGGCAAGCGCACGGTTTTCGTGCACAGTCGGCCGGGGACGCGGTTTCAACTGCTCGAAACCCTGAGCGACGCGCAGATCTCGGAAAAGCTGCCCGTTCAACTGCGCCACCTGCCGCACGTGCAAGCTGCGTGAGGTGCGCCATGTTCACATTTGTAATTTCTGCGGTCCGCAAGGTCATTGCGCGCGGTGAAGCAGATGCCGCCGCAAATGGCGGTTTCCGCAATCCCTATTTTGGCGAGGGGCAAGACGAGCGTGAGAAGCCTGGGTTCTGGCTGGTGGGCGACGAAGGAGTGTACGTGATGTCGAACGGCAAGCTTGCCGAGGGACAAAAACCGCTCGTCGTCTACGCAAACGAATGCGATCCGAAGGCCAATCCCGACTGGTGGGACTACAAGCGCCGGCACTTCGGAGGCGACGATGGCGTCGAGTTTATCGATGCCGATCTGCTCATTCCAAGCTTTGACCGGAAGCCGAAGGCCACCCATCTCGGCATCCAACTTACCGAGAATGACATCTCGTTCTCGCTGATCACACGCTAACCCCTTTTTTCAATCCCGCACGTTTCCAACGCCGCCGGTTCGCCAGGTGGTGCGGTCTCGTGCGCCCGCATTCCAGGAGAAACCCACCATGGCAGACCACGATCCCTTCAATCTCGACCCGTTCGGTAGTTCGCAAAACACGCTCTCTTCCGGTCTGGGCTTCGGTGTGACCGCCTTTGCCGAAATCCCACTGATTGAGCCAGACGACACTGCCCGACCGCCAGCGACCGAGACGGTCAGGCAGCCCAAAAGCCGGCAGCTGACTGAGCGGCAGTCCGCTGAAGTGTCTGAGCGCGGCAGCAACTTCCATCTTTCCGGAAGCCGCGCACTGGCGAAGGGCTGGAAGGCCCGCGCCCGCGACAATCTCGAGGCGATCCAGCTTGCGACGTCGATCGCGGCCGAGGACCGGCCTGCGAGTAGGGAAGAACAGGCGCGTCTCATCCGCTTTACCGGCTTCGGCGCCTCCGATCTCGCCAATGCCGTCTTCACCCGGCCGGGCGAAGACAGGTTCCGTGAAGGTTGGGAAGACCTTGGCGAGGGCTTGCAGGAGGCGGTGAGCGAAACCGATTACGCCTCGCTTGCCCGCTGCACGCAATATGCGCATTTCACGCCGGAATTCATCATCTGGGCGATGTGGAAGGGACTGGAACGCCTTGGCTGGCGTGGCGGACGCGTGCTTGAACCGGGGATCGGCACGGGACTGTTCCCGGCTTTGATGCCGGAGACTTTGCGTGAAACCTCTTTCGTCACCGGCGTTGAGCTCGATCCCGTGACCTCACGGATCGCCCGGCTGCTGCAGCCGGTTGCCCGGATCGTCGAGGGCGATTTCGCGCGCACCGATCTGCCGGCGCATTTCGATCTCGCTATTGGCAATCCGCCCTTTTCCGACCGGACCGTGCGCTCCGATCGCGCCCTTCGCTCAAAGGGACTGCGGCTGCATGATTATTTCATCGCCCGGTCGATCGATCTTCTGAAACCCGGCGCGCTCGCCGCCTTCGTCACCTCGTCCGGCACGATGGACAAGGCGGATCCAACCGCTCGCGAACACATCTCCAAATCCGCCGATCTGATCGCGGCGATCCGCCTGCCGGAAGGAAGTTTTCGGCAGGACGCGGGCACAGACGTCGTCGTCGACATCTTGTTCTTTCGCAAGCGCAAGCCGGGCGAGCCAAATAGGGGCACGGCCTGGCTGGATCTGGCCGAGGTCGTTCCCGCCAGCGAGGACATTGAGGCCATCCGCGTCAATCGCTGGTTCGCCGAGCATCCGGACAATGTACTCGGCCGCCACGCCACCACATCCGGTCCCTTCGGTGAAACCTATACCTGCCTTTCCAACGAAGGCGACCTCGAGGCTGATCTGGATACGGCCATCCTTTCTCTTCCGGAAGCTCTCTATGACGGCGAGCCCGACGCGATCGATTTCGATCTCGAGCTTTGCCCGGCAGGGTGCGAAGTCGCCAGGCCCGAGGAGCCCCATGTCCGCGAAGGCAGCTTTTTCTTCGACACCTCGAAAGGCCTCATGCAGGTGATCGACGGCAAGCCCAGCCCGGTTCTCGTCCGCGAGGGACGGTCCGGCGAGGGTCTCTCGGAAAAGCAGATCAACATCGTCAAAAAACTGATCCCGATCCGCGACGCCGTGCGTGCTGTGCTGAAAGCCCAGGAGACCGATCAGCCGTGGCGAGATCTTCAGGTGAAGCTCCGCATCGCCTGGTCGAGCTTCGTGCGCGACTTCGGTCCGATCAATCATACCAGGGTCTCGATCGCAGAGAACGTCGAGACCGGCGAAACCCGCGAGACGCATCGTCGACCGAACCTGCAGCCTTTCCTCGACGATCCGGATTGCTGGCTTGTCGCCTCCATCGAGACCTACGATCTCGACACGGATACGGCGAAGCCCGGTCCGATTTTCTCCGAACGGGTGATTGCTCCGCAGGTCGCCCCAGTCATTACCAATGCCGCCGATGCGCTCGCCGTCGTCCTCAACGAGCGTGGCCGTGTCGATCTCGACCATATTGCCGAGCTTCTGCATGAGGACCGCACAACTGTGATCGAGGAGCTTGGCAGCGCGATCTACCGCGATCCGGCGGATGGATCCTGGCAGGCCTCGGACGCCTATCTCTCAGGTCCGGTGCGCGACAAGCTGGCGATGGCGCAAGCAGCCGCCGAACTCGACCCGGCTTACAAACGCAATGTCGAAGCGCTTGAAGCGGTGCAGCCGGCCGATCTCAGCCCCTCGGACATCACCGCGCGTCTTGGGGCTCCCTGGATCCCCGCCAGTGACGTCGTCGATTTCGTGAAGGAGACGATGGGAGTGGATATCCGCATTCACCACCTAGCTGAACTGGCCTCCTGGACGGTCGACGCCCGAATGCTCGCATTCCGGGCTGAGGGCACTTCCGAATGGGGCACCAAACGCCGGCATGCCGGCGAGCTCATTGCCGATGCGCTCAACAGCCGGGTGCCGCAGATCTTCGACACGATCAGGGAAGGGGACAGCGAGCGCCGGGTTTTGAATGTCGTCGACACCGAGGCCGCGAAAGAAAAACTCGCCAGGATCAAGACCGCGTTCCAGAGCTGGGTCTGGTCCGATCCGGATCGGACCGACCGGCTGGCACGGGTCTACAACGACACTTTCAACAACATCGCCCCCCGATCCTTCAACGGGGACCATCTCCAGCTCCCGGGCGCCTCCGGCGCCTTTGGTCTTTACGGTCACCAGAAACGCGGTATCTGGCGCATCATATCGGCGGGTGCGACCTATCTCGCCCACGCCGTCGGCGCCGGCAAGACCATGACGATGGCGGCCGCCATCATGGAACAGCGCCGGCTCGGTCTGATCTCGAAAGCCATGCTGGTCGTGCCCGGTCATTGCCTGGCGCAGGCCGCCCGCGAATTCCTCGCGCTCTATCCGACCGCCCGTATCCTCGTCGCCGACGAGACGAATTTTTCCAAAGACAAGCGCCACCGCTTCCTGTCGCGCGCGGCGACGGCGACCTGGGACGCGATCATCATCACCCATTCGGCCTTCAAGTTCATCGCCGTCCCTGCCGTCTTCGAAAAGCAGATGATCGAGGATGAACTTGGCCTTTATGAAGACCTGCTCACCCGGGTCGAAAGCGACGACCGCGTGTCGCGCAAGCGCCTGGAACGGCTGAAAGAGGGATTGCGGGACCGGCTGGAGTCCCTCGGCTCGGTCAAAGACGACCTTCTGACCATATCCGAGATCGGCATTGATCAGATCATCGTCGACGAGGCGCAGGAGTTCCGGAAACTCTCCTTTGCGACCAACATGTCGACCCTGAAGGGCGTTGATCCGAACGGCTCACAGCGCGCCTGGGACCTCTATGTCAAATCCCGCTTCATCGAAACCAAGAATCCCGGCCGCGCACTGGTACTGGCGTCCGGCACGCCGATCACCAACACGCTCGGAGAAATGTTCTCCGTCCAGCGGTTCCTTGGGTTTGATGCCTTGAAGGAGCGTGGCCTGCACGAATTTGACGCCTGGGCCTCGACCTTCGGCGATGTGGCGACCGAGCTCGAACTGCAACCCTCCGGCAAATACAAGCCCGTCTCGCGCTTCGCCACCTTCGTCAACGTACCGGAACTGATCGCGATGTTCCGCTCCTTTGCAGACGTCGTGCTCCCGGCCGACCTGAAGCAATATGTAAGAATTCCGGCGATTTCGACGGGCAAGCGCCAGATCATCACCGCCAAGCCGACAGAGGACTTCAAGCTCTACCAGCAGGTCCTTGAGGCGCGGATCTTGGCGATCGAAAAGCGCGAAGGACCGGCAAAGCCCGGCGACGATATTCTGCTCTCCGTGATCACCGATGGGCGGCATGCTGCCATCGATCTCAGGCTGGTCGACTTCGGCAACGACAACGAGCCTGACAACAAGCTCAACAAGCTGATCGAGAACAGCTTCCGCATCTGGACGGAAACTGGCGACAACACCTATCTCACCCGCGAGGGCAAGCCGTTCGATCTGCCGGGCGCGGCGCAGATGATCTTCTCCGATCTCGGCACGATCAACGTCGAGAAATCCCGTGGCTTTTCTGCCTATCGCTGGATCCGCGACGAACTCGTCCGGCTTGGTGTCCCTGCTTCCGAAATCGCCTTCATGCAGGATTACAAGAAGACGGAGTCCAAGCAGCGGCTCTTTGCAGACGTCAATGCCGGCAAGGTCCGCTTCCTGATCGGCTCGTCGGAGACGATGGGGACCGGGGTGAATGCCCAGCTTCGCCTGAAGGCGCTCCACCATCTCGACGTGCCGTGGCTCCCCTCCCAGATCGAGCAGCGCGAAGGCCGCATCGAGCGGCAGGGCAACCAGCATGAGGAGATCGATATCTTCGCCTATGCCACCGAAGGCTCGATGGACGCGCAGATGTGGCAGAACAACGAGCGCAAGGCCCGCTTCATTGCCGCGGCGCTCTCCGGCGATACATCCGTTCGCCGGCTCGAAGATTTGGGCGAAGGGCAGGCCAACCAGTTCGCCATGGCGAAGGCAATTGCTTCCGGCGATCAGCGCCTGATGCAAAAGGCGGGGCTGGAAGCCGACATCGCCCGGCTCGAGCGATTGCGCGCTGCGCACCGCGACGATCAATTCGCCGTTCGCCGCCAGATCCGCAATGCCGAACGCGACATCGAACTCTACACCCGGCGGATCGCCGAGATCGGCAAGGACATCGAACGCAGGATCCCGACCAGTGGCGATGCCTTCGCAATGACCGTCGGCGGACAGTCCTTCACCGAGCGCAAGCCCGCCGGCCGTGCTCTCATGAAGGAAATCATGACCCTCGTGCATCTGCGGGAGGAGGACGAGACAACCCTCGCGGCCATCGGCGGTTTCGACCTGATCTTCTCCGGCCAGCGTTTCGGCCAGGACGATTTCCGCTATGACGTCACGCTTGCGAGATGCGGCGCGGAGACCGGGATCGATCTTGCCCTGACCGTCACGCCGCTCGGCGCGGTGTCGCGCATCGAGCACGTGCTTTCCGATTTCGAGGAGGAGCGGGCGCAATACCGCTTCCGGCTCGACGATGCAAAGCGCCGGCTTGCCTCCTACCAGTCTCGCCAGGGCGGGGAATTCGGCTTCGAAGTGGAGCTTGCCGAGAAACGCCGGCAGCTCGCTGAAATCGAGGCTGACCTGGCGGATGAAGTTCTGAAAGAAGGGAAAAAGGCCGCAGAAGCGGCCTGAGAAGACGAGAAGAAGGGAAGGGGACCGGTCGCAGAGCGCTCCGGCCGGTGCCGCTTGCGCTCAACCGCGCCGCTCGTCATCCCGGCCCGTCGTTCTTCGCAGGGCTGTCAGCCCCGCTCGTCCTGCCCGGCAGGGACGCTCGATCGCAGTTGCATCGGCCCGCCCGCTCCGCGGTCCGGAGGATGTCTTCAGGAAGAAGACGAGAAAGGGAGCCGGCGCGGTGCCGGGTCCACTTTGACCTCGAAAAGGAGTTCCCCATGCATCTCATGAAGATCGATCCGCGCGCGCTGAAGGACAATCCCGACGATGCCCGCCGCTCGAAGTCGAGCCCGCAGGCCGATGCCCTGATGCTGGCCACCATCAAGGCCGTCGGCATCATCCAGCCGCCGGTGGTCTCCCCCGAGACCGACGGCGGCAACAGCTTCATCATTCAGGCCGGTCATCGCCGCACAAGAGGCGCGATCGCCGCTGAACTCGACGAAATCGAGGTGATTGTCGACGATGCGGCCGAGGACGGCGGCGCCATGCGCTCCATGGTCGAGAATATCGCCCGTGAACCGCTCAACCCGGTCGATCAATGGCGCGCCATCGAGCGCCTGGTCGCGCTCGCCTGGAGCGAGGAAGGCATCGCGGCAGCCCTTTCGCTTCCCGTTCGCCAGATCAAGAAACTCCGGCTTCTTGCCAATGTGCTGCCCGCCATGCTCGACCAGATGGCCAAGGGCGACATGCCCGACGAGCGGCAGCTCAGGACCATCGCGTCGGCTTCGCTCGATGAGCAAAAGCAAGTCTGGAAGGCACACAAGCCAAAGCGAAACGAGACAACCTCCTGGTGGTCAGTCGCCAACGGTCTCTCCAAGACCCGCATGTATGCCCGTGACGCCAGTTTCGACGATGAGCTTGCGCAGGCCTACGGCATCGCCTGGGTGGAGGACCTGTTTGCGCCCGCCGACGAGGACAGCCGCTACACGACGGACGTCGAGGCCTTTCTCGGCGCGCAGCAGGAATGGATGACCAAAAATCTGCCAAAGGGCGGCATCATCACCGAAGCCAACGGCTGGAACGGTCCGGACCTGCCGAAGAAGGCCGAGCGTGTTTATGGGAAGCCAAAAAAATCCGACCAGACGGCCATGTATCTCGACCGCGACGGCAAGGTGCAATCGGTGGTCTACCGGATGCCCGAGCCGAAAGCGGCCACTGGAAAACAGTCGGGTGACAAGACGGAGGAGGGTAGTGCCGCCCTGCCGAAGCAGCGGCCGGACGTCACCCAGAAGGGCCAGGACATGATCGGCGATTTCCGCACCGACGCGCTTCACGAGGCGCTCGGCCGTGCACCGATCGAGGACGATACGCTGATGGCGCTGCTCGTCATTGCCTTTGCCGGCAACAATGTCCGCGTCGATACGGGAGCGGGCAATACCGTCTCCTTCCGCAGCAAAATTGCACCCCTTGCAGCCTCTCTCGTCGATGAAACCGGCAAGTTCTCTTTCGACATGGATGAGCTCAGGGTCGCGGTGCGATCGATCCTGATCGAGGTGCTGTCGTGCCGCCGCAACATGTCGAACAGCGGCATAGTCTCGCGCATTGCCGGAGACGTCGTCGGTGCCGACAGCTTCCTGCCCAATATGGGGACGGAGGATTTTCTCCGCTGCCTGTCCCGGCAGGCGCTCGAGGCGGCTTGCAAGGACTCTTCCGTTCTCCCGCGCAACAAGGTGCGCGAGACTCGTGCCGCCCTTGTTGAGTATTTTACGGAGGAGCGCTTCGTCCATGCGTCCGCACTGTTTGCGCCCGACGCGAACGAACTTGCCGACTGGAAGGCTCGCAACGAGATCGTCGAGGATCAGGACGAGGATGCCGGCGACATGGAAGCTCCTGCCAATGCGACGGAGGCGGGAGATACCGGCCCTGAGGCTTTCCTCGAAGCCGCCGAATAGCGGTCTGTTTTCCTAACCGACGCACATCGCGCCGCCGGCATCGTCCGGCGGCGTTTTCATTTTCAACCAATTCAAGAGGAGGACGACATGTCCGCTCAGTCCATTTTCGACCATGCTCCACTTGGTGCGATCATCCGCTTCTCCGACGGCACACCCCGTCCACCCGAACGGCACCGCCGTAAGCTTCAGGCCTGGGAGCGCAGCAACAACACCGGCCGACTGGTTAAGAAACAGGCCGGTGCCACCGTTTGCGAAACTTCCATCCCGGCCAGCTTCACGCTTCATGAAGGAGATTTCGGCAGCAAGGCTGTTGTGGTGCTCCGGGTCTTTCGAACGTTTTCGGTCGACAGCGCTCTCGACTTCTCGGTCATCGAACGGCCCGAAGCCGGTTCGATCCTCGTGCTTGACCGCCCCGGTGACGCCGGCGAACTGGTTCATGTCGCTGAAGACCGGCATGCGGCCGACGAACGGCTGTCGCGTCATGGCTATCCCAACGCCGTGCTGCACGAGGTGGGTACTGACAACATCGCCGCCGCTCGCGGCGAGGGGAGGGCGGTATGAGCTTCCCTCAGTCGGAACTCGATAGGGCGGCCGCGCCGGAGGTTCGTTTCGCCATCAGCGCCGAAGGGTTTCCCGTTGCACAGGTCGGCGATACCGCTTTCGCCATGTTGCCCGGCCGCGGTGATATTTACTTTCTGGCCACGGCCTGGTGCGTGCGCCGGCCGCCTGACGAACTCGTTCGCAACGACTTCTACGGGCATGGCGGTGTGCTTGGGGGCGAGGAGGCATTCCGCGCCAAGGTGCTCGAACAGGACGAGCACGCCCGCGAAAAGCGGGCCCTTGGGCGACGGGAAATCCACTGCAACGCGGACACTCCATGGGGACCGTCGCAGGGTGCGACGGTCTATGCCGAGGGAGTGGTCTGCCATTCGACTGCCGGTCATGGCGGTTTCCATCTTTCCTCCGACCGCAACGCTAAGGTCGAACGGCGGCTTCGTCGGCCTGGCGGCTGGTACGAGGAAGACGCGGAATGGGCGATCGTCGCGCTTACCTTACCGCATCTCTTCACCAGCTTTGAGCGGCGGAGTGCCGAGCGGACCGTGAAAGACGCATGGCCGGATGCCTGGGAAGCGATTTTCTGCACCGTGCTCGAACCCGGCCAGTCCCATGAGAAGGATCGGCGCACGTTTCACGCCCGGCACGCAGACGACTGGATCGTCATCTCCGCCATCAGGTCGGAGCAGCAAGACGGTTTTGTGGAGGTCATCGCAACCCTCGGCGGCATGCGAGGTCAAGATGCCGAACAACGCCGGTTCCTTGTGCCAGCTGCGGAATACAAGATCGGCCGTTTCGGTTTCGTCGTCGATCCCGCCCGGCATGATGCATACGACGGTCCTTCAAGCTTCATTGGGTGGAGGCCGAGTTCGCAATGAACCGTTTGCTTCTTCTCCACCGAATGGAAACCGCCCGCCGCCAGACAAAGGCGCATCTGGATCTGATCGAACGCCAGATCGCGGCCCGGGCCGAACGCATGACGATCAGCACCAGAGCCAAGGCAAGATCGCGTCCGGGCGGTAGTTCGCGCTGGACACGGTCTGACGAAACCCTGTTCCGGGATTATTTGGACCAGCTCAGCTTCGAACGCCGCGGTGAAATCGATGCGCTTATCCGAAAACTCTCGCGGCAGGAGAGGGCGATCGCAGCCGTCAGGGTGAAGATCACCATTGAGGGATCGGGTGCAAAAGCTGATATGCAACCCACATTGTGAAGGAAGGGGCGTGTGCGGGGGGCGCGGTCATTTCCTTTCTGATGGACGCCAGTGGGATGCCAGCCCTGCCCGCCTCCCTTCGGTTCTGGTCGCGGTCGTAAACCGGCGGCCGGAGCCTTCAAGGCCGCTGACGCGCCGCGGTGCGGCCGCACGCCCCATCCTCGTCAAACCTGTCCCGCGGGCTGCGCGAGGGCTCGAGAAGCCCTGCTGACCCGCAGGACAGGATCGCTCGTCCAGGGTACGCGCGGACCTTGATGCCTCCGTTTTTCCGCCGGTCTCTTTTGCCCGCGCCCGAAGGGAGGGCCGGCAGGGGCCGGCTCGAGCCTTCGGTCCAACGTCGAAGGAAACAAACTCACATGACCAGCAACGCCATTCCCTCCCGTCAATCCGGCAAGGTCGTCCAGCTTCGCAAGGCTGCGACCCTCGAAATGGTCCGGCACACCTGTCCCGACAGTGCCCAAGCTTCCCTCATCTCCGAAAGCTTCGGTCTTCCTGTCATCGACAGCGACGGCATCCGCGAGCTTCACCATCAGATGATCATCGATACAGCCGACTCCCTCAATGAAGGCCTCGGCAACCGGGCCATGCAAATCCACCTCCAGCGAATTGTCGGATCCTATGTCGGCTCCGCCCACGGTGCCGGCCAGTTCTATTCCAAGGCTGTGACCGAGGCACGCGATGCCACGGCGAGGGGCGCCAATGACACGCGTGATGAAGACCTTGACGGTCCCGTCGGTTTCGACGGCGCCGCTCAACGCAAACGTGAGTTCGCCGCCGATATGGGCCAGCAGGCCCATGCGCTCCGCTGCGCGGCCGAGGGCGTCGTGGCGGCCTATGAAAAGGTCGTTGGCGAAGCCTGGAAACCTTTCCAGCGCCAGGTCGAGAATCCCGGCCAGTCAGTCGATCGGAAGGCGGCTGAATTGCAGATGGCGGCTTTTGGCTGAGGCGCCAGGGCGGAGCTTCTGCTCCGCCTACTTTCCTGTCTGAATCACGGGTTCAAATTGACAAAAAAACGTAAAATACGTATTTTACGTAAAGCGATGGAGCTTTGCGATGAAACAGTACACTTTCTCTGACATGAACCGATCCTCGGGCGAAATCCTCGAAGCGGCGATGATCGAGCCGGTCGTGCTCACCAAGCACGGCAAGGAGAAGCTTTTTGTTCTTTCCGCCCGTGACTATCACCGCATGCGCGGTGAGCCGAGCCCGACGAAGTCCTATTCCCTGCTTGATATGCCGGACGATGTCCATGAGGAACTGATGTCGGGACTAGGCGCCATTCTTGAACCTGTCAAAGACGATGCCAGGGACGATGTTTAAGCAGGGTGACGTTGCCGAATTCCACTATCTGTGGCATCGCGAAGCGGAAAGGGGCGAGGAATCCGGCCGGAAACCTCGCCCTGTATGTGTCGTCATCAAGACGCCCGGCAATCCGGACGTCGTGTTTCTCTTTCCTTTTACCTCAAAGCAGCCTTTGGACGGCCAACTCGCGCTAAACGTTCCTGAAATCGAGTGCCGGCGCATAGGCCTTGCATCTCCGTGCTGGGTCATTCTCGACGAGTTCAATCGAGTCGAGATGGATAAGGACTATGACTTTGTTTCCACCGAGCCGATAGGCTCGGTCAGCGCGGCGTTCCTCCGAGAGATTGCCACGACCATCAAGCAAGCAGCCCAAGCTTCTGCCATCAAGGCCGTGAAGCGAACCTGACTTCGCTTCGAGCGCTCCCGGGCGGCAAGACCACCGTTCTTCAAGGCCTCTCACTTTTCGCTGCGGTTGGAGAGGATGGCTGATTGTCCACTTCAGTCTTTGCCAGGATGCGTGCAGCAACGGGCTCATTTCACAGAGGCAATCCAATCCCGCTCTTTCTATGAATGGCATTCCTGGTACGGCGCGGACTTCCACGATCAACCCGTAAAGGGTCCGCTAGCGAGCTGCGGCCGCTTGGCTTTGGCCGGCGCGGTGATCGCGTCCGCTAAGCCGCACACTGACGGAGCCATCAAGAGCGGGAATTGGCCCGCTCCAACGATGGAGCCCTCAAATGCAGCACGATCTTTCCCTCGCCCAGAAGCACGCCTGGAACCTCGCCCGCACCCTCATGACTCCGATCGTCCTCTTTAAATCCGGCGATGAATACGGTGTCCTTCCGGCAGAAGAGATCGAAGACGCCGAAGTCGAAGTGCTCTTCGAGTACGACCCCTACAGCGGCGGTCACTCCGTCCACTGACAACTCATCATGTCCTTGATGGCGGCGCTTGGCGCCGCCTTTCCCGCTGCGCGGCAGCCCCGACCGTGGCCCGTCCCGGGAAAGGTCCGGGCGGAGCCGGCAGCAGCTGTAACGGCGTTGCCGTCCTCCTCTTCGTTACGGCCCTTCACCACCCCGCCGCGCTTCGCGCGCCGAGGACCCGGCTTGGGTGCAGCTCCTGCCTCCGCGCTCCGCCATTTCGGACCCCGTGACGGACCGCGATCGGCGCGGTCCTGAATTCAGGAGGTTTGAAAATGAAGAGAAAAGAGAAAAGTCTGCGCGCCGACATCTACGAACGGATCACGGAGAAAATCGTCGCCGATCTTGAGAAGGGCGCCCGCCCCTGGATCAAACCCTGGAGCGCGGGAAGGCTCGAAGGCCGGATCACCCGTCCGCTCAGACATACCGGCGAGCCATACACGGGCATCAACGTTCTGCTGCTCTGGTCGGAAAGCCTGGCCCGCAGCTTTGAAGCACCGCTCTGGATGACCTACCGGCAGGCCAGTCAGATCGGCGCGCAGGTTCGCAAGGGCGAAACCGGCGCAACCGTCGTCTATACCAGCCGGTTCACCAAGACCGAAACGGATTCCCGCGGCGGTGAGGTCGAACGCGATATCCCGTTTCTGAAGACGTACACGGTCTTTAACTGCGATCAGATCGACGGGCTTCCGGATCACTATAACCACCGGCCGGAAAAGGTCATCGATACGATCGAACGGATCGGCCATGCGGACCGGTTCTTCGCCAACTCCGGCGCGATCATCCGTCACGGCGGATCGAAAGCCTTCTACGCGCCGGAAAGCGATCACATCCAGATGCCGCCCTTCGAGACGTTCCGGGACGCTGCATCCTACGTCGCAGTCCTCAGTCACGAGCATGTTCACTGGACTGCACCAGAACGCAGGGTGGGACGCGATCTGTCGCGTTATCACAAGGACCACACTGAACGTGCACGCGAAGAGCTCGTGGCCGAACTCGGAAGCTGTTTTCTCTGCGCCGATCTCGGCATCGTGCCGGAGCTCGAGCCCCGGTCGGATCATGCCAGCTACCTTCAGTCCTGGCTCAAGGTGCTCAAGGATGACAAGCGGGCGATCTTTCAGGCGGCGGCCCATGCGCAGCGTGCGGTGACTTATCTGCACGCTCTTCAACCTGCACAAGTCAGTGAAGAGCGGGTGGCAGCCTGATGCATTCGCTCATTGATGCCACAGCGGAGGGCAAACAGCTGTCCGCTATTCGCCTGCGTGTACTTTCGCTCAGTATCGTCGTTCCAAAGACGACGCTTGCCCTGGTCGCGGTGCACGGCG
Source organism: Labrenzia sp. R5_0 (assembly GCF_017743835.1). Classification (NCBI taxonomy): domain Bacteria; kingdom Pseudomonadati; phylum Pseudomonadota; class Alphaproteobacteria; order Hyphomicrobiales; family Stappiaceae; genus Labrenzia; species Labrenzia sp. R5_0. Next base: position 94,694 of record NZ_JAGHRK010000010.1, read on the forward strand.
CAGTCGGGTAGATGTTCTCGTGATGGTCCAGCGCAACAGGAGATCACTGCTCCACCATTCGACTGAAACGGCACGGGCAAAGCGAGAGCTCGTGTCAGAGGTGCCGAACCAATGTGTACCTATTCCCGTTTTCATTCGCCTGTTTCGACCATCCAGACCTGCCGCTGGACGTACGCGGACAAAGCAGGGATTGCCGGACGGTTCGGAGCTTAAAGATTGACAATTCCCCGGACCGGCATCAACGCCAATAACGCACGCTCATTCTCGTCTCGTGCGCCGCCGTGGATCGGTGGATCGGATACGACGTTTGCAGGTCTTCATTTCCTTAAAATGTCACATACGCGCCGCCCAAAGCGGTCTCGATTGAGGCATGTCTGACCGGGACCCGGCTTCGCCTCGCTCGGCTTGACGCAACGGCGGCTAGATACTTTCTTCCCCTTCGAACTGGCGTTCGAATTCCTCGCGGGTAGCCAAGAA
>NZ_JAGHRK010000011.1:0-91297 GCF_017743835.1 Labrenzia sp. R5_0
TCAGGCTCATAACCTGAAGGTCGCAGGTTCAAATCCTGCTCCCGCAACCAAATAAACAAAAGGCCGCCCAAAAAGGGCGGCCTTTGTCGTATTCGGTAACGGATACAGATTTTAAACTGACCAGCGCCCCCACAAAAAGCGCTATGCCCGACGCCCAAGGCCACAAAACTCTCAGAGCCACTTACCAAAACAAACAAATAACCCCGGCAGATATCCTGACCGGGGTTTTTTGTTGCCTAACGCATCTCGACCGGAACCGTTCCAGGGACACCCGAACGGCAAAGCCCAAAAGAAGCGCCGGAAACAAACCTAAACCGCTCCAAAAATCCAAAAGCCCCGCCAACATTACTGGCAGGGGCTCCGGGTATCTCTGATCCAAAAACCAAACCTGAGCCGTCGACAACAAAACACCGCCCAACGTCGACGCCATCTCCTCAATCATACCGTCCTCAACAATCAAAGGCGGGGAAAGCGCGATGATGTCCCCTGTAACGCGGATCGGCAAGCCTGCTGAAAAGGCAAAGAAGCGTTCATGTGTAATAGCGTGCCGCATCCAATTGAAAGAACGCGACACGCCTTTGAGTTACAGCATCCAGGTCGCGATGCCAGGGAAGAACAGCAAGATTGCGAGAACAAAGAGCTGCAGCACGATAAACGGAAGCAGAGCTCCGTAAATGTTGCCAAGTGTAATGTCCGGTGGGGCGACACTTTTCAGGTAGAAGGCAGCCGGACCGAAGGGGGGTGTCAGGTAGGAGACCTGCATGTTGACTGCAAACAGGATGCCGAACCAGATCGGATCATATCCCAGCTGAACGACAATCGGCACGAAGATGGGCAAGGTCAAAAGGGCGATCCCGATCCAGTCCAGGAACATGCCCAGCACTAGCAGGATCAGCATCATGATCAGAATGACGGCCACGGGCGACGCGTCGAGACCAAGCATGACCGCGGAGACGAAGCGGTTGCCCCCCATGAGGTTGTAGACACCGACGAGCACGGCTGCGGCGATCCCGATCCAGATGATCATGCCGCAGGTTTCCAGCGTGTGGACCAGACTGTCCTGAAGCATACGGGCGTTAAGTTCCCTGCGGAGCAGTGCGATGATGAGCACTGACGAAACCCCGAGTGCAGCTGCTTCGGTGATAGAGGCGATGCCTCCATATATGGAACCCAGAACTGCTACCACGATGAACACAGGGGCGATCAGGGACCGGATCGCACTTCCTATTGTTTCTTCGGCGCGTTCTTCCGCCGAAATTGGTGGCCCGAGGTCCGGGTTTCGGAAACAGCGTACAAGAACATAAGCGATATAGCAGCCGAGCAGCATCAGGGCTGGTGTGACTGCCGCAACGAAGAGGTCGGCAATGGAAACACTTGCCACCAGCCCATAAATGATCAGAACGATCGAGGGCGGCATCATGGTCCCAAGCGAACCACCGGCGCAAACGACGCCTATCGAAAGGTCACGGTCATATCCAAGCCGCAGCATCTGGGGCAAGGCCAGAATTCCCAGTAGAACGATCTCACCACCGATGACGCCGGACATGGCGGCCATCAGGGTGGCGACGATCAGCGTTTGGACAGCGACACCACCTGGCAACCGTCCGGCAAGCACCCTCATTCCGTTGAAGAGGTCCTTCGCGATTCCTGATCTGTCGAGGAGCGCCGCCATCAGGATGAACATCGGAATGGCGACGAGGGAATATTCCGTAATGAAGCCGAAGATGCGAGCCGTAACCAGCGGCAGCGCATTTCCTCCGAACCAGCCGAACGTGAAAACCAGGGCTACGAGCCCCGTCACCCAGGCGAGAGGCTGACCTGTAAGCAACAAGACGAAGATGCTGCCAACGAGCAAAATTGTACCGTATTCAATACCCAGATCGTTGAGGCCCATGTCATTGGCCTCCGCGTTCGATATAGGCAGCGTCATCGCCGCGGATCGCCTTGATCAGGTGCATCAGGGTCTGAACGAACATCAGGCAAACGCAGAACAGAATAATGATTTTCAGCAGTGCCGGTGTTGGCGGGTTCCACGCGGTACCCGTGCCCTCCAGATGGATATCGCCGTTGGGTCGGTGGGTCGCCTTCCAGGCCATCGTCGCGCCTGCGTATCCCAGTCCTGCAAAGAAGATCATCGCGATCAAGGAATTGACGATATCCAGCCATCGACGCACCCGGGGCGAAACCGAGTCATAAATCATGCGCACGCGAATATGCTTGTCGCGAGCGAGCGCTACGGGACCGCCGATCAGGAAGATGGCTGCTATGAGGAAGGTCGTGCTCTCGTGAGCCCAATACGTCGGGCTATCAAAAACGTAGCGGGCGATAACCTCATATACGCTGATGGCAAACGCCAGAAAGATAGCCCAGGCAAAGAGCTTCGCGGACCCGGCAATGAACCGGTCGAGGCCGGTTCGCAGGTTCGCCTGGCCATTGTCCTCCAGGTCACTCACATCCGGATTGTCCGGCATGGATTCTTCTCCCGTCGCGCAGTTGGCAAGCTGTTGTGGAAATAGGGGATGGCCAATCAATCTTGGCTGACGGCCACGCACCGGCATCTCGTTTCACCCGTTATGGACAGATAGAAACAAGGTCAGGCCGCACCCGGACCTTTCGGTCCGGGTGCGGCTGCGTCAACGGAACGTTGGTCAGATCAGAGCTGGTTCCGGCCCTTCAGATAAGCGACCACCGCATCGTAGTAGCGTTGGGTGAGGTCGTTCTTGCCGGCCCAGTTTTCCCATTCCTGCTGCGCGATCCTGCGGAACTTCGCTCGCTCGTCGCCGGACCAGTTGACAATTTCGATCTCCGGGTTTGCCTTGGCTTCCTCGACTGCGGCCGCATCGAGTTTGCGTACGGAATAAACGTGATCGAAAATGAACTGGTCAACGGAGGCGTTCAGGACGGCCTTCAGGTCGTCCGGAAGTTCATCCCAGATTGATTTGGTCATCGAAATGTCGATCAGCGGCAGGGAATGAAAGCCCGGATACAGCGGATAGTGGGCAACGTCGTTCATGCCCTGCGACTGGTTGGTTGCAAAAACCGTATAATCCGCCGCCTGGACAACGCCCTTGTCGAGAGCCGTGAAGACCTCTGAACCGGGAAGCGCAACCGGAGAGGCACCTGCCTTGGAGAAGATCTCGTAGACCATGCCTTCCGGTGCGCGCATCTTGACGCCCTTCAGGTCTTCCACTGAGCGGATCGGAACACTGGAGACGAAAGCTTCCGGCTCAGTTGCTGCCGCTCCGATGAAATGGACGCCATAGGGCTCGACCAATTCGGCGTAAAGCTCGTGACCGCCACCGGATTGCATGAACCCGATCAATTCGAACGGATCGCTCCAGGCACCGACCAGGTTGCCCATCATCGCAAAGGCGGGATCCTTGCCGGCGAAATAGCTCGGATCGGTCAGATGCCCCTGAAGAATACCGGAGCCAACGGCGTCAAGCGTATCGGTATGCGGGACAACGGCGCCAATCGGCAAAACTTCGATCTCGATCCGCCCGCCGGACATTTTTTCGACGTTTTCAGCCCACTTCTGCTTGTTGATGAATCCGGGCTCACCGGCCGTTTCCGAGGTCTGGAAGGTCCAGTTGTAGTCGGCTGCCGTTGCGGCGGTCGGTGCTGTAAAGACCGACAGGGCAAACAAGCTTGTTAGAATTCCGGTCTTCAGCGACGAAAGATGCGCAAAACGTCTTTCCACAGTCACAGATTGTTTGATGCGTGCTGCAAGGTGTTGAAATTGCACACCGCCGCGCAGCGCTTTCGTGTCTTGGTGATAATTATTCGATTGCATGTTTTCCTCCCACATACATCGCCACAAGTTGGCTAGCCAACGCCAGGCACGTCACGTTACGCGGCCAGAAACCAAATATGACAGGTCAATTCACGCAATCCATTTGCGGGAACTCGCAATTTGGGTGTCGTTGCCGGCATTGCATCTCAGGGATGTGAGGGGTGTTCTGAGTGCGGCGACCTTGCGTGACGGGGGGTATCGGGGGAGGCGTTCAGATCTTACCTTGATCGCATGGAGCGTGCGTGCAGTCGACACCGATGCCAGCTGGTCGCACTCTCCACGCCCGTGAAGGGCTGCCCAAGTACAAAACGCCCTGGAAAGGAATGCTTCCAGGGCGTTTTTCTTGTCATTTGGTCCAGGTTCAAGCGGCCGTGTTCTGAGCTTGCGGCTGCTCTGCTGGTTCCTCGTGTTGCGCAAGCGGGCGATTGCCCGAGAGCTTGCGGACCAGCACGTAGAACACCGGCGTCATGAAGATCCCGAAGAAGGTCACGCCGATCATGCCGGAGAAGACCGCGATGCCCATCGCGGCTCGCATTTCCGCACCGGCGCCGGTGGAAAGCACCAGCGGAACCACACCCATGATGAAGGCCATCGAGGTCATCAGGATCGGGCGCAGACGTAGCCGGCTGGCTTCGACTGCCGCTTCAACCGGCGTGCGGCCTTCAAATTCCAGTTCCCTTGCGAATTCCACGATCAGGATCGCGTTTTTCGCCGAAAGCCCGACCAGCACCACCAACCCGATCTGGGTGAAGATGTTGTTGTCGCCATGGGTCAGCCAGACGCCCGTCAGGGCCGCAAGGACACCCATCGGTACGATCATGACGATCGCCACCGGAAGCATCAGGCTTTCATACTGGGCGGCAAGCACCAGGTAGACCAGAAGCAGGGCCAGAGGGAAGACCAGGAACCCGGAGCTGCCGGCAAGGATCTGCTGGTAGGTCAGGTCCGTCCACTCAAAGGCAATGCCTTTAGGCAGGGTTTCTTCCGCAATCCGCTCGACCGCTGCCTGGGCCTGGCCGGAGGAAAACCCGGGAGCCGGGCCACCATTGATGTCAGCCGCAAGGAAACCGTTGTAGCGGGTTGCCCGTTCCGGCCCGGTGGTGGCCTCCACCTTCAACAGGGCGGAGAGCGGGATCATCTGGCCGGTGGCAGAGCGAACCTTCAACTTGCCGATATCGTCGGCATGCGCCCGGTACTGGGCGTCCGCCTGCACCCGGACACTGTAAGTGCGACCGAAGGCATTGAAGTCGTTGACATAAAGTGAACCCAGATAGATCTGCAGCGTCTCGAATACGTCCGTTACCGATACGCCGAGCTGTTCCGCCTTGGTGCGATCAAGATCCGCATAAAGCTGGGGCACATTGATCTGGAAACTGGAGAACAATCCAGCCAGTTCCGGCGTCTGATAGGCTTTCGCCAGGAAGGCCTTGTTGGCCGCGTCAAGTGCCTGGTAGCCGAGACCTGCCCGGTCCTCGATCTGCAGTTTGAACCCGCCAGTGGTGCCAAGGCCCTGAACAGGCGGCGGCGAGAACATGGCAATAAACGCGTCCTGGATCGTGCCGAACTTCTGGTTCAGCTGCATCGCAATGGCGTCGCCGGACAATTCCGGAGACTTGCGTTCCTCGAAATCCGTCAGGGTGGCGAAGACGATGCCCGCGTTGGAAGAGTTGGTGAAGCCGTTGATCGACAGGCCCGGGAAGGCGATGGCGTGTTCGACACCTTCCTGTTCCATGGCGATCTCGCTCATCCGGCGGATGACGTCTTCGGTCCGGTCCAGCGTGGCAGCGTCGGGAAGCTGGGCAAAGCCGATCAGATACTGTTTGTCCTGTGCCGGCACGAAGCCACCGGGGACCGTTGTGAAGAGACTGTAGGTCGCCCCTGCAAGTGCCATGTAGACCACCATGACGATGGTCTTGCGGGACAACAGGCCGCCGACGCTCTTGCCATAGGCGTTGGAACCGGCGCCGAAGGCCCGGTTGAAGCCCTTGAAGAACCAGCCGAACAGGAAGTCCATCGAACGTGTCAGCCAGTCCTTGGGCGCATGGTGATCCTTCAGGAGAAGGGCGGCCAGGGCCGGGGACAGAGTGAGCGAGTTGATGGCCGAGATGACAGTCGAGATTGCGATCGTCAGTGCGAACTGGCGATAGAACTGACCCGAAAGGCCGGTGATGAAGGCGAGCGGGACAAACACCGCCACAAGCACCAGTGCAATGGCGATGATCGGTCCGGAGACTTCCTTCATGGCCTTGTAGGTTGCCTGGCGCGGGTTCAGCCCGTTTTCGATGTTTCGTTCGACGTTTTCAACGACCACGATCGCGTCATCGACCACGATGCCGATGGCGAGAACCAGCCCGAAGAGGCTGAGAGCGTTGATGGAAAAGCCGAAGACATACATGACTCCGAAGGTGCCGATGATCGACACGGGAACGGCGATCAGCGGAATGATCGATGCGCGCCATGTCTGCAGGAACAGGATCACGACGAGAACCACAAGCACCACGGCTTCCAGCAGCGTGTCGACAACCTTCTCGATGGAGGATCGAACAAACTTTGTGGTGTCGTAGACGATTTCGTATTTGACGCCGTCAGGCATGGCGACCTGAAGGTCGTTCATGGTCTCGACCACTGCATCGGAAATGGCAATTGCGTTGGAGCCGGGTGCCTGGAACACAGGAATGGCGACGGCCGGTTTGCCGTCGAGCAGGGAGCGCAGCGAATAATCGGCTGCACCGAGCTCGATCCGGGCAACGTCGCGCAACCGGGTGACCTCACCGTTTTCACCGGTACGGACAATGATGTTGCCGAACTCTTCCGGCGTCTGAAGACGACCTTGCGCATTGACGCTGAGCTGAACGTCGACACCCTTCAGGTTCGGCGAAGCGCCGATAATGCCGGCCGCGGCCTGCACGTTCTGTTGGCGGATGGCGTTGGTGATGTCGCTGGCTGCCAGGTTATGGCCGGCCGCCTTTTGAGGGTCGACCCACACACGCATGGAGTAATCGCCGGAACCGAACACCTGCACCTGGCCGACACCCTGCAGGCGGGCCAGCCGGTCCTTGATGTTGAGGACGGCATAGTTGCGCAGGTAGGTGATGTCGTAGCGATTGTCCGGCGAAGTCAGGTTCACGACCATCATCAGATCGGGTGAACTTTTCACCGTGGTTATGCCAAGGCTTCGTACTTCCGCCGGGAGACGGGGTTCGGCTTGCGAGACGCGGTTCTGGACAAGCTGCTGGGCCTGATCGGGATCAGTGCCGAGCTCGAACGTGACCGTGAGTGTCATGACGCCGTCAGAGGTCGCCTGGCTGGACATGTAGAGCATGCCCTCGACACCGTTGATCTGTTCTTCCAGCGGTGTTGCCACCGTCTCGGCAATGACCTTCGGGTTCGCCCCCGGATAGGCGGCGCGCACGACGATCGATGGCGGTACCACCTCGGGGTATTCTGAGATCGGCAGCGCCCGCAGACCGATCAGGCCGGCGATGAGGATGAGGACAGACAGCACACCGGCAAAGACCGGGCGGTCGACGAAGAATCTCGAGATATTCATATCCAGGCCCTTTCCGGTCGGAAATCGGGACAACACGTCCCCGGCCGGTGGCGGCGCCACCGGCAATCATGACTTGAATTGTTGAAGAGGGGAGGTGGAGCGCCTTGCACTCCACCTGTTCACTCAGTTTGCAGCGGCAACGTCGTTTTCGAGCTGAGGATCGACGAGTGCACCAGAGCGGATCCGTTGCAGGCCGTTGACGACGATCCGTTCACCCGGCTCGAGGCCGCTGTCGACGATACGTGCACCTTCCGCGGTCCTGCCAAGGTCGATCGGCCTGTAGGCCACCTTGTTGTCGTCACCGACGACATAGACATATTTCTTGTCCTGGTCGGTGCCGATGGCGCGTTCGCTGATCAGGACCTTCTGTTCCGGCCTTGGCTCACCCATGCGGATACGCACGAACTGGCCCGGGATCAGCCTGCCGCCCGGATTGTCGAAGACCGCCCTGACACCAATGGTGCCGCTGACGGCGTCAACCTGGTTATCGACCAGCTGCAGCTTGCCCTTCACCGGGTGTCCGGCGGTTGACGAGGTTTCGATTTCGACGGGGATCATGTCCAGTGGCGGCACCGCTGCATCTGTCTGCGGCAACTCGGCCAGAACCCGCGAGACCAGGTCTTCACTTGCGTTGAAGCTTGCATAGATCGGATCGACAGAGACAAGGGTTGTTAATGCCGGCGATGCGGAGCCCGCGGCAACGAGATTGCCGACGGTGATCTCGATCTTGCCGACACGACCCGACACGGGTGCCAGCACCTTGGTGTAGCCAAGTTCCAGCTTGGCCGACCTGAGAGCTGCCTTGACGGTTCTGAGGTTGGCCTGTGCTTCGGCGTAGGTGTTGCGGCGCTGGTCGAGGACGCTTTGGGAGATGGTCCGGTTTTCGATCAGCTTGTTGCCACGATCCAGTTCCAGCTTGGCGAGGTTGAGCTGCGTTTGCGCAAGTTCAACCTGACCTTCCCTCTGAGCGACGGCGGCCTCGTAGGGAGCCGGGTCAATGGTGAAGAGCAGGTCACCTGCTTCCACCAATGCGCCTTCACGGAAATCGACGGATTGAATGGAGCCGGCCACACGGGAGCGGATCTGAACCCGGTCAACGGCTTCGAGCCTGCCGGAGAAATCTTCCCACACGGTTATTTCGCGGGATTTGACCTCGGCAACGGTCACCGGCACCGCCGGGATGGCGACTGTGCCGCCCGCGGCTGTTGCAGGGCTGCTTGCCGGAAGGTTCATGATGAGGACAGCGGCTGAAACAGAGACAGCAACTGCCAGACTGGCGCCCGTCAGGGCCCAGCGCTTGCTTCTTGATGTCATTGGTCTCTCCTTGGAAACCCTGCTGAAAACACAATCTTCAGAAGGGTTTGGATATCAAATCAGTGGACGCTGACGGACTGCACGAAACCGGAAAACTGCGTGCTTACGGTTTCTTGCCAGGATGGGGTCTCGTCCGTCTTTCCGCCGTAGAGTGATGGCCAGCCTGTCCCGGCGGGGAGAACATGCTGGTGAACTTCAACGCCTGCATTTTTCAGGCAGGTCGCAAAGCCGAGTGTTTCGTCCTTGAGCGGATCGTCCTGAGAAGACAGAACGAGCGCCGGGGCAACGCCGGTCAGGCGTGAGCACATGCATGGGGCCGCATAGGGGTGGCACATGCCGGTGCTGAGATAGTGGCTCCAGCCGTCGGCCCAGATGTCCTTCATGCCGAACTCGCCGGCCTTCTCAAACGATGCAGAGCCCATGAAAGGATCAAGCAAAGGTGACAGAAGGATCTGCCCGTCAAGTTCATCGGCGAAATGATCCCGCGCCTTCAGCGCGACCGCTGCGGCGATGTTGCCGCCAGCCTCGACGCCGCCGACAAGAAGCAGGGATTTCCGGTTCCCAAGGCCGGCGCGCTTTTTCGCCAGATAGGAGAAGATCGAAAACCCCGTTTCCAGCGGCTTCGGAAAGACGCTGCCAAGCGGTACATTGTAATCCGGCATCACGACAATAGCGCCGGTTTCGGCAATGAGATGCGCAAACTCGCTTTCCTGCGGGACGGTGCCTTGAAAAGCGCCGCCGTGAAAATAGATCAGGACTGGCGGCGACTTGCTGTATTCGGCGCCCTGGTAGACACGTGCCGCCACGGGGCCGATGGCCACCTTGTCGAGTGTCATATCCTTGATCTGCACCGTCATTTTCAGCGCCGTTTCGTGTCTGTTGGTTGAGGGAGAACTGGGTACACCAGCTCTCTTGCATGTCCGATAGGTATTGTTGTTCCAACTCTGGAATAAGGGGTGTATTATTGGTTTCACTATTCGAATTTTCGAATAATAAGCCTATTTTTTGATCAGGACGCCCAGAAATGGATCAACTCTCCGCCATGCGCGCCTTTGTGAGGGTGGTTGAAACAGGAAATTTCACCCGAGCCTCCGATTCCCTTCAGATGCCGAAGGCGACGGTTACCAACCTGATCCAGAATCTCGAGAAACATCTGCAGACCAAATTGCTCAACCGGACAACGCGGCGCGTGATCGTGACGACGGACGGCGCGCTTTATTATGAGCGGGCCGTTCAGATCGTTTCGGAGGTCGACGAACTTGATGCCAGCCTGTCCCAGGCCCAGAGCAATCCGGGTGGGCGGCTGCGCGTTGAAATGTCAGGGGCTTTTGCCGACTGGTTCGTGATACCGGAGCTTGGCGGTTTTTACGAAAAATACCCGGATATCCGTATCGACCTCGGGATCGGCGACAGGACAGTCGACTACCTGGCAGAGAATGTTGATTGTGCCTTGCGCGGTGGTGCTCCGGCTGATCAGTCGCTGATTGCACGGCGGGTGGCGGAGGTCGGCCTGACCACTTGCGCGGCAGCGTCCTACCTGGAGCGGGCAGGTACACCGGAAAGCCCGGCAGACGTGAAGGCGAACCACTATTGCGTCAATTATTTCGTTGCCGCCACCGGACGCACCCACCCGTTCACCTTCCGCAAGGACGGTGAGGAAATTCTGGTCGACGGACGCTATCATTGCTCGGTCAACGATGCCCGCAGCTATGTGGCAGCGGCTGTTGCCGGTCACGGTATCGCGCAGCTGCCTGACTTCATGGTGCGGGAAGAGCTGAAGCGCGGGGACCTCGTGCCGCTGTTGACGGAATGGTCTGCCGACACCATTCCGCTTTATATCGTCTACCCGCCCAACCGGCACCTTTCGAACAAGGTTCGCGTTTTTGTCGATTGGCTGGTGCGCCTGCTTGCCGATGTGCCGGCGCCCGCCCAGTCTTCGGTATGAAATGCTGGCAAGGGGGCAGCGCAAGAAGGCTATCCACCGCGAGGCTGACCCCAATCAGATGCCGAACCTGTCCCGCAGTCGGTAGACCAGCACTGATGGTGCCAGGAACCACGGATTGCCCTGGTATAGCGGCCGGGTCGGGAAGGGGATCTTCTCGAACGCGGAGAGTGATTTTTCACGGCCGGTAGCTTTCTGGCCCATACGCATGCCGAGATAACTCGCCATACCTACCCCGGACCCGCAATAGCCGCCCGCGTGAAACAGACCGTTGTCTTCGCCAGCATGGGCGAGCGTGTCGAAGGTGTAGCCGACAAACCCCATCCAGGCATGGCTGATCCGCACGGAGCCAAGTTCCGGAAAGAGGGCCGTCATATCGCGGTGGAGCTTGAGCGCGCTGTTGCGCGGGTCCGTTTCGCTCAAGGAGACCCGGCCGCCAAACAGCACGCGCTTCCGGTCGGGGGACAGCCGGTAGTAATAGACCAGTTTTCTGGTGTCGGAGAGGACCCGGTCCGTCGGAAACAGCCGGTCGATCGTTTCACTCGGGAGTTCTTCCGTAGCGATCACGTAAGAGCCGATCGGGATCAGCCGCCGCTGAAGCCAGGGCGACAGGGGCCCGGAGTAACCATTGGTCGCCAGAATGACCTTGCGTGCCTTGAGGGAGCCGTCGGTTGTCAGAACCTTGAAACCTGACGTCTCGCGTTCAAGCGACACCACCCGGCACTTGCCGCGCACCATCGCGCCTTCCGCCAGCACCTTGTTCAAAAGTGAAGGATGGTACTTGCTGACATCGATGCTGCAATGATGCGGATTGACGATACCGCCATGATAGGCGTCGGTCCCAAGCTCCCGTGCCATGTCGCCTTTCGGCACCATGAAGGCATCGGTCTTCCACACGGGGTGTCCGGCGGCACAGTCTCTGGCAAGGCTCTCGTAAAGATGGGGCTTGTGGGCGCCGTGGAAGCGGCCGGTTTCCCGTAAGCCCATCTCCAGTCCATCTTCCCTTGAAAGTGCGTGCATGTAGTCAAGAGACGCCTGGCCTTCCAGGCAAAGCTGGGTGGCGAGCTCCCTGCCATATCGGCCCGCCAGGTTGGAAAAGGACGGCTTGAGGCTGGTCGAAAGCTGGCCGCCATTGCGCATGCTGCAGCCCCAACCCGGATCTTCCGCGTCGAGAACCAGTGTGCCGAGGCCTTCACGGGCGGTCTGCAGTGCGGCGTTCAGGCCGGTGTACCCACCGCCAACCACCAACACATCGACCTCTGCCGGCAAACCGGTATCCGGCAGTGCGAGTTTGGGCGCGATATCCTGCCAGTATGGTGTCGTCTTGTAGTTGTCCGCAAAAAGAGCCTGAGTCATTACGTGCCTTACGCCGCTCGTGTGTCTTCCAGGATAAGGTCCGCGCCTTTTTCGCCGACCATGATCGCAGGTGCGTTGGTATTGCCGGACGTGACCGTCGGGAAAATCGAGGCATCGACGACCCGAAGCCCTTCGACCCCATAAACCCGCAGACGCGTGTCGACGACGTTTTCGCTCGCCTCCGGTCCCATGCGGCAGGTGCTGACAGGGTGGAAGACTGTGGAACAGCGGCTGCGGACATCCGCCAGCATGTCCTCGTCGGTCTGGACACCCGGGCCTGGTGTGATCTCCTCGTCGATAACCGATTGCATGGCAGGGCTTTCGGCGATCTTGCGCATCAGCTTGCTGCCTTCGATCATCTCCGTGAGATCACGGTTGGTGCTGAGCGAGTTCGGGTGGATCTCCGGCATGTCGAACGGATCGGTGGAGCGCAGGCAGATATGGCCGCGGCTGGTTGGCCGTGTCGGCTGAAAGCCGAGGAGGAAGCCGGGGAAAGGGTCCGGGTTCATCAGCGGACGTTTCCCCTTCGGCGCCTTGGTGTAGCTGACGGGCGAGAAATACAGCTGGATGTTCGGCCGTTCACAATCCGGATTGCTTTTGACGAAGCCACCGGCCTGATTGACACTGAGCGACAGCGGACCACTGCGGGTCAGGACATAGCGGATGCCCTGGGCGAGCTTGCCCCACCAGGGATAAAGCTGCTGGTTCAGCGTCGGCACTTTGGACCGGTAGAGATAGTCGAGGCCAAGATGGTCCTGCAGGTTCTTGCCGACAGCAGGACTGTGCAAGGTGGAGGTGATGCCCTTGGCCTGCAGGTCCGCGCCATCACCAATGCCGGACAACATGAGGATTTGCGGCGAGTTGACGGCACCTGCACTGAGGATCACTTCCCGTCGGGCCTTCACGGTCTGCTCGGTGCCGCCTCGGCTGTAGACGACACCGGTCGCCCGTCCGTTTTCAAGGATCAGCCGGGTCGTGTGTGCGTTAGTCAGGATGGAGACATTCTGACGTTTTTTCGCGCGTGAAAGATAGGCACGGGCCGTCGACATGCGGAACCCGTTTTTCGCGGTTATCTGGTAGAGGCCGACACCTTCCTGGCTTTTGCCATTGAAATCCGGATTACGGCTGAAGCCGGCTTCCTCGCTGGCTGCCAGGAAGTTTTGACACAGCGGGTGGACGTCCTTGTCCATGGAGGAGACATAAAGGGGGCCATCCCCGCCGCGATAGTCGTCGGCACCGTTGCAATTGGTTTCCGAGCGCTTGAAATAGGGCAGAACGTCCTGCCAGCCCCAGCCGGTGTTGCCGAGGGCCTTCCAGTCCTCGAAATCCGCATGCTGACCGCGGATATAGACCATGGCATTGATCGAACTGGACCCGCCCAGCACCTTGCCGCGCGGCCAGTAGCCGGAGCGGTCGTTGAGCCCCGGGTCCGCCTCGGTGTGGTACATCCAGTTGATGTTCCGGTTATAGAAAGCCTTGCCGTAGCCGATCGGCATCCAGATCCAGAAATTGAGATCCGAGCCGCCTGCCTCCAGAAGGCAGACGGTGTATTTGCCGTCTTCCGACAACCGGTCGGCAAGCACCGAGCCTGCCGAGCCCGCGCCGACGATGACAAAGTCGAACTCCGCCATGAATGCTCCTATTGAGAGGTCTTGTCGCGCTGGATGGCAATCGATAGCAGCGCAAGCAGTCCGGACCCGACCATGAGCACGAAGGAGACGGCATTGAGGACCGGCGTCGAGCCGACCTTTGCCATCCGGTCATACATGGTGATCGTCAGCGGCGCTTCCGAGCCGACAAGAAATAGCGTGGTGTTGAAGTTCTCGAACGAGACCAGGAAGGCAACGATGCCGGCCGCGATCATCGCCGGACGCAGGAAGGGCAGCGTGACGGTGCGCAACACGCGGACCCGGCTCGCCCCCAGGTTGAAGGCGGCTTCTTCCATCGTGGCGTCGAATTTCTTCAGCCGGGCTGTGATCACCAGCGAGGTGATGGTGGTGATGAAGGAAAACTGCCCGAACACGACAAGCAGGAGGCCTGGCCTCAGGAACTCAAGCTCCAGATCGAACCTGTTTTCCATGTAGTTCGCGGTGTCGCTGGCCAGGACCAGGATGGAGATGCCGAGGATGACACCCGGGATCACCAGCGGCACCACCATCAGAATGTAGAAGAAGTTCTTGCCTGGAAACTCGCCGCGCACGAACAGGAACGCATTGGTCGTGCCGACGAAGACGGAGAGCGCCGCAACGAAGATTGCGATGACGAAGGAATAATAAAGCCCCTGCAGCAAACGCCGGTCATGGAACATGCCGAGTTTTGGTTCGGTGTCGCTGAAGAACCAGTCCAGCGTGAAACCTTGCCAGGGCAGTGCCGGGAACAGGCTGTCGTTGAAGGCGAAGGCTCCGGCTGAAATCAGCGGCGCTGCCAGGAAGATGAAGAAGGCAACGACATAGAGCCGGTAGCCCATCAGGAACGGAGAGGAGTTCTTTTGCGCAAGCATCGTCTGTCCTCCTCAGCTCTTGGCCACGGTGTTGGCGAGGGTCTGACCGGAGAGTTTCAGGCCGAGCCAGATCACGACGGAGGTAAAAATCAGGAGCAGCATGCCGAAGGCCGCGCCTCCCTCCCAGTTGAAGCGGGTGATGAACTGGTTGTAGATCTGTTCGGTAAACCAGCTCGAATTCTTGCCGCCGAGCAGGATCGGCGTCAGGTAGGAACCTGCCGTCAGCATGAAGGTGACGATACAGCCGGCCACGATGCCCGGCATCGCGTAGGGAATGATGATCCGGCGCAGCACGGTGAAGCCGCTGCCACCCAGATTGTACCCGGCCTCGATCATTGAATTGTCCATGCCGTCCAGCGTCGAAACCAGTGGCACGATCATGAACAGGATCACGGTGTAGACGAGGCCGATGATGACCGCGATGTCGTTGTAGAGAAACTCGACAGGCTGGCCGACCAGTCCGGTCCAGAGCAGGAAATTCGAAATCACACCGGTTTCGCGCAACAGCAGGATCCAGCCGAAGGAACGGATCAGGTCGCTGACCCAGAGCGGGATCAGGCAGAGCAGGAACAGACCACCGCGCGCTCTGGGGCCGGCGATCTTGGCGATGTAGTAGGCAATGGGAAAGCCGATCAGCAGCGCCAGGGCTGTGACCAGCAGGGACATGGATCCGGTTCGAAGAAGCGTGTTCCAGTAGATCGGTTCGTTTATGAAATCCAGATAGTTGGCGAAGCTGTACTCATAGACGCGCGGTGCCACTTTCTCGCGGAAGGAGAGGAGCACCATGCCGATGTGCGGCAGAATGATCAGCAGCAGGATCCAGAGCGCGAAAGGCGAAAACAGCAGGATCAGCGACAGCCGTTTGATATCCTTGTTCTGCATCATGCGCTCTCCGCGCGGGCAAAACACATGGCTTGCCGGGACGACCAGATCAGGCGCACGTCTTCTCCGGGTTTCAGGTCGTTGTTGCCGGTTACCGTCACATCGGACTCGATAAGCTCGCCGCTGCCGGTCCGTACGAGCACACGGCTGTTGGCACCGTTGAAGAGCAGGCTGTCGATGACACCGCTCATCTGGTTGTCGCCTTCTGTCACAGCCTGGTCCGCTTCGGATGCGCGCACCGTGCGGATGAATTCCGGCCGCACGAAAATCTCCACCTTGTCGCCATCACGAATGGTCTGATCCGCGCCGGCACTGAAACTCATCGAAAGGCCCTGGTCCGTTTCCACCTTGCCACCCGTGCCATCTGCGGATTTCACCGTGCCGGACCAGCGGTTGCTGTCGCCAACAAAGCCGGCGACGAAGGCGGTCTTGGGGTGATGATAGAGATCCTGCGGCGTGCCGATCTGTTCGAAAATGCCCTGGTTCATGATGGCGACGTTATCGGACATCACCAGTGCTTCCGACTGATCGTGGGTGATGTAGATAAAGGTCGTGTTGAACTGGTGCTGCAAAAGTTTCAACTCGATCTTCATCGCTTCGCGCAGCTTCAGATCGAGCGCGCCGAGCGGTTCATCGAGCAAGAGTACATCCGGATCGAGCACCATGCAGCGAGCAATGGCGATGCGCTGTTTCTGGCCGCCGGACAACTGGTGGATTTCCCGCTCGCCAACGTCGGGCAGGGCGATCCGCTCCAGTACGTCCTGGACCTTGCGCTTTATTTCCGCATTGCCAACGCCTGCGCACCTGAGGCCATAGGCGATGTTCTCGTAGACGTTCATCATCGGGAACAGCGCCAGATGCTGGAACACCATCTTGACGTTGCGCCGGTTGGGCGGCACGCCGAGTACAGACTTGCCCTTGATCTTGATATCGCCGGAGGTCGGGTCCTCGAAACCCGCGATCATGCGCATCAGGGTTGTCTTGCCACAGCCCGACGGACCGAGAATGGAGAAGAACGAACCGCTCGGGATCTCGAAGGAGACGCCTTTGACGGCGCGAAATCCTCCAAAACTCTTGGCAAGGTCGAGGCATTCAAGATCGTATGCGGGTGAGGTGTGTTTCATCAATGCGGGCCAACTGGAAGGGATCGGGGTTTGGAGCGCCGGGTGTTCCCGGTTGCTTCTCTCCGGTGTTTTGATTTTTTCAAAAAAAGGAAAGGGCTGCCGGAATGGTTCCGGCAGCCCTGAACCTGATCAGCCGCCTGTGGCTGCCTTGATCTTCTCGAGGGTCTTGCCTTCCATGTCTTCCACGCCGGGAGGAATGTTGGCAAAGAACTTGAGATTGTCGATGTCGGCTGCGGTGAAGGCCGCATTGACGGCTGCCTTCTTGTCTTCCGGCAGCAGGTCGGTACCACCCTTGACCGCGGCAATCGCGCCGGTGCTGCCGGACATGATGGTCACGTTTTCCGGCCGCAGCACGAAGTTGATCCACTTGTAGGCGGCATCATCCGCCTTGCCCTTGCGCGGCAGGGCGAAGGTGTCGATCCAGGCTAGCGCGCCTTCCTTCGGCGGAACGAAGACGATGTTCTGGTTCTGGTCGTAGAGCTTGTAAGCGGTGGAATCCCAGGTTTCGGATGCCACGATTTCGCCTGACAGCATCATGGCGGACAGGTCGTCGCCGCCTTTCCAGTAGGCCTTGATGTTGTCCTTGCACTCGATCAGCTTGTCGGCGACCTTGTCCAGGATGCCCTGGTATTTCTCAAGGTCCGCGTAGGCCGCGAACGGGTCTTCACCCATCGAGAAGGCCGTGCCGAGCAGGATCGTGCGCTTCAGGCGCATCGAGGTCTTGCCCTTGTAGGCCGGGTCGCACAGGTCGGCCCAGCTCGAAAGGTCCGGAGCCTTTGTCTTGTCGGCCATCAGGCCGGATGTGCCCCACTGGTGGGGAACCGCGTAGACTTCACCCTCGATCGTGGTGTTTGCCTTCACGCCGTCAAGCAGCTTGGCTTCCATCGCGCCGGTGTCGATCTTTGAAAGATCCAGCGGCTTGTAGATGTCATATTCTAGCTGGGCCGCGTAGATGCGGTCGTGGCTTGGCTGGGCAAGGTCGAAGCCGGCACCACCAGTGGCGCGCAGCTTGGCAATCATTTCCTCGTTGTTGGAGAAGGTGACTTCAACATCAATGTCCGGATATTCTTCTTCAAATTTTTGGACCAGTTCGTCGGGAGCGTAAGACCCCCAGGTCAACAGGCGCAGGGTCTCTGCCTGGGCAGAGCCGGCACCGGCAAGCATGGTTGCGGCCAACAGGCCGGTTAGTGTTGTTTTCAAATGCATGACGTCCTCCTGAATGCACTCAGCGTACTAACCGGAAAAAAGCCTAGGTTGGAATTGGCCTGCCAAATATATCCATTGCAGATAATTTAGCAGTCCAATTGATCGAGGGTGCACCTTAGCTGGTGCAGCAAACAGGCAGGATTTTCTTGAGAACCTTCATGCCTTTGCGGATGTCATCCTGCGCAGAGCTGCCGAAGCCGAGGACAATGCCGCGCTGCGGTATCCGGCCAAGAGCGTAGCGAGACAGGGGGGCGGTGGTGATGCCGTGTTTGGCCGCTTCAGCGACGATCCTGTCTTCGTCGTATCGGTTCGACAAAAGGCCGACAGCGTGAAAGCCGCTGCTGGTTGGCTGCAGGTCGATGTCTCCTGCAAGACTGGCGCTTTCTGCTATCAAGGTATCGTGACGGTGCTTGTAGAGTTGGCGCATGGTGCGGATGTGGGTTGCGAACATGCCTTCATCCATGAATTCTGCAACGATCGCCTGGGTGACGGTCGGAACACCGGCAAGCCAGGTCAGGCAGACCCGTTCGAAGCTTTCCACCAGGCCTTCCGGCACCAGAACGAAGCCGAGCCTGAGGGCTGGAAACAGGGACTTGGAGAAGGTGCCGACATAGATTACCCGGCCGTGGGTATCGATGCTCTTGAGCGTTGGTGGTGGCTGGTCGCCGAAATAGAACTCGCCGTCGTAGTCGTCCTCCACGATCATGGCGTCGGCTTCATTGGCGGCTTTCAGAAGCGCCAGGCGGCGGGAAAGGCTCATGACGTGGCCAAGCGGCTGCTGGTGCGATGGCGTTACGAAGGCGAGCCGAAAGTAGGGCGCCTTGGCAAGGCCGTCCTCGATGCAAAGGCCTTCCTCGTCAACGGCGACGGGAATTGGCCTTGCGCCAATGGCAACAAAAGCGTTGCGCGCACCAATTGCGCCAGGATTTTCAAACCAGATCGGCTCGCCCGGATTGACCAGCATGCCGCCGACCAGGGAAAATGCGCGCTGGGCGCCGTTGGTGATGAATATCTGTTCGGGGTCGCACTTGATTCCGCGGGAGGCATTGAGCTGACGGGCAATCGCCCGGCGCAGCGGCATGTAGCCGAAGGGCTCGCCATAGCCGGCAATGTGGTCGCGGTCCTTGCGCCAGTGCCGCGCGGAGAGTTTTGCCCATTGCGCCATCGGAAAGGCGTCGAGCGCCGGCAGTGCGGTGACGAAGGCCTGCGATTTGTGTGGCAGGCGCGAGCGCAAGGTGAAGTCCGGGATGGCATGCCGGGTTGCGTGGGAAAGGCGCGGCACGACGGGGGTGATGTCGCTGGCCTCCTGTGACGGCTTCGGTGCAAGGCGGGCGTTCAGCGCTTCACTGACGAATGTGCCAGCGCCTACCCTTGCTTCCAGAAGACCCTCGGAAATCAGGCGGTCGGTCGCATCGATTACCGTCGTGCGGGAGACGCCGATCTCCTGCGCCAGGGTGCGTGTGGCCGGCATCCGGTCACCCGGGGTCAATGCCCCCGTCAGCAACAGGTCGCGCAGCGCCATGTAGAGCTGGATCGAAATTTTCTTTTCGGCCGTCTTGTCGATCTTGATCGACGAGAGCACAGCGCCGGCATGCCGTTTCATCGCGTTCTCCCAAATTGGTATGAGAGTTTGCGCAAAACGGACCTTCTATCAAGTCCAATTCTGGATAAGGGTCGGTTCACGAGCCAACCCCTATCCATCGGGACCGTCCGTCCGAGGACCGGATAAGACAATGAAAATACAATCAATAGAAACATTTACCAATGAGTTTGTCTGCTTCGTTCGTGCAACCGCCGAAAACGGTGCGACCGGATGGGGGCAGGTAGCGCCTTACTACGCGGATATCACCGCGGAGGTCGTCCACCGTCAGGTTGCACCTTATGCGCTGGGCGAAGACGCTTTCGACATTGAACACCTGATGGAGATCATCCCGGAACGGGAGCACAAGTTTCCCGGCTCCTATCTGCGCCGGGCGATGGGGGGACTGGACACTGCCCTGTTCGACCTTCGCGGCAAGCTGGAAGGTAAGCCGGTGTGCGAACTGCTCGGCGGAACGCCGGGCAAGGTGCGAGCCTACGGGTCGTCGATGAAGCGTGACATCACGGCGAAAGACGAAGCGGATCGCCTCAAGAAGCAGCAGGACCTTTACGGCTTCGATGCCTTCAAGTTCCGGATCGGTGCCGAATGCGGCCGCGATAAGGACGAATGGCCGGGCAGGACGGAAGAAATCGTGCCGACCATGCGCAAGGCCTTTGGAGACGACACCGCACTGCTGGTCGATGCCAACTCCTGCTATTCGCCAGCCAAGGCCATCGAGATCGGCCGGTTCCTGGAAGCCAACGGCATTTCCCATTACGAGGAACCTTGCCCCTACTGGCATTATGACCAGACCAGGCAAGTGACAGACGCTCTCGACATCGATGTGACTGGGGGGGAGCAGGATTGCTCGCTGGTGGACTGGCAGCGCATGATCGATGACCGGGTTGTCGATATCATTCAGCCGGACGTCTGTTATCTCGGCGGCATGGT
Organism: Labrenzia sp. R5_0; assembly: GCF_017743835.1. Lineage (NCBI taxonomy): Bacteria > Pseudomonadati > Pseudomonadota > Alphaproteobacteria > Hyphomicrobiales > Stappiaceae > Labrenzia > Labrenzia sp. R5_0. The sequence goes on from NZ_JAGHRK010000011.1 coordinate 20,198, forward strand.
TCGCACCATGAAGGTGGCACAAATGGCGCATGAGGCAGGCATTCCCTGCACACCGCATGCGGCCAACCTGTCGCTGGTGACGCTGTTCACCATGCATCTGCTGCGGGCGATCCCGAATGCGGGCAAATATCTCGAATTCTCCATCGAGGAAGCCGACTATTATCCCTGGCAATACGGCCTCTTCACCGCGTCGCCATACGAGATTGTCGACGGGCATGCCACGGTGACCGATGCGCCGGGGTGGGGTGTCGAGATCAGTCCGGAGTGGCTGGCGAAATCCACATACAAGATCAGTTCCCTGGAAGGCTAACGATGTCCGGAGCAAGCGAACTCATCGCGGAATATCAGGCCACGGGCACGCTGAAGGCGTTGCCCCTCGGCCATTTCATCGACGGCAGCTTCACGCAGCCGTCCCATAACCGCACCATGGAAAGTTTCGATCCGGGCCGGGGCGAAGCCTTCGCCCGCTTCACGGCGGGCACCGCCGAGGATGTCGATCAGGCGGTAAAGTCGTCAAAGGTTGCTTTTGAGACGGTCTGGCGAGACATGGCGCCGGTGGAGCGGTCCCGGATCCTTCTGCAAGCGTCCAGGCTTATCCTGGAAAATCTCGATCTTCTGGCCGTTGCCGAAACGCTGGACAGCGGCAAGGCACTGCAGGAAGCTCAAGGCGATGTGCGCGGTGCGGCTCGTACTTTCGAGTATTACGCGGGCGCTTGCGACAAGCTGCAGGGAGACAGCTTTCCCCTTGGGCCGAATTATGTCGGTTACGCCATTCACGAGCCGGTCGGGGTCACGGCCCACATCATTCCGTGGAACTTTCCGATCTCCACCGCTGCGCGCGGATTTGCGCCGGCGCTTGCAGCCGGCTGCACGGTTGTGGCCAAGCCTGCCGAACAGACGCCGTTCACTGCGCTGCTGCTCGCGAAGATCCTGCATGATGCCGGATTGCCGGCAGGCGTGTGCAATGTCGTGACCGGCACCGGCGCCGAAACCGGGGCTCCACTGACATCCCATCCGGATGTCGACCACATCACGTTCACCGGTTCGGTCCAGACGGGCAAATCGGTGATGAAGGCGGCAGCTGACGAGATCACCCGCGTGGTGCTGGAGCTTGGTGGCAAATCGCCCGTGGTGGTGCTTGGCGATTGTGACCGGGAACAGGCGCTATCCGGTGTTCTCGGTGCGATCTACGAGAATGCCGGCCAGATCTGTTCCGCCGGATCTCGTCTTGTGATCGAGAAGAACATTCACGCGGACTTCGTTGCGGAACTGGTGAAACGCACAAAATCGCTGACACTCGGGCACGGTCTTGGCAACCCGGATGTCGGGCCGGTCAATTCTGCGGAACATCTTGCGAAGGTTGCTGGTTTTGTCGACCGCGCAAGGGCGCGCGGCGCTGATATCGTGACGGGTGGCGCCATAGCCACTGACCCGAAAACCGGCAAGGGCTGGTTCTATGAGCCGACAATCGTCGACAGCGTTGCCGCGCGTGACGAGTTGGCGCAGGAGGAAATCTTCGGGCCGGTGCTGACGGTGCAGGTGGCTGATGATGCCGATCACGCTTTGGCACTTGCCAACGATTGCCAGTACGGCCTGGTCGCAGGCATCTACACGTCGAATTTCGCAAAAGCCCATCAGCTCGCGCGCAAGATCGATGCCGGCCAGATCTACATCAACGAGTATTTCGCCGGTGGGATCGAGGTGCCGTTCGGTGGCAACAAGAAATCCGGTTTCGGCCGCGAAAAAGGTCTCGAAGGTCTCAAGAGCTACTGCAAGACCAAAAGCATTGCCGCCAGGATCGGCTAGAACTTGTCGCGTTTCATCGGAATCGCTTTTCACCGCCTGAAATCGGGGATTTCGACGCAAAAAGTGATGCAAGATCTTTCCAGTTAGACGCGGCACGCTCCAGGGCAGAGTTCAGTCGGCCGGATCAGAGCGATCCGAACCTGCTCAAACATCCTGTTACCTCCCCTGAAAGGCCGGTTCGGTTTACCGATCCGGCCTCTTTTTTGTCGAGGCTGCGTGCAGCGCGGGAGGATCTCACACCGGAAACCTGCGCTGCTTGAAGAACTCCCAGAGCGACTTGTTCAGCGTCTGTGTCTTCTGGATCGTTTCCCTGACGAGCGTGATTTCCCGGGCATTGATCGGGCTGGACTTGCCGTATTCGATCTTGTGTTTCTGGTCACTGATGCGCATCAGGATGGTTGAGGCATTGCGCCCCTCGTTGTCGAACGAATAGATGCAGTGATTATATTTGTTTTTCAATTTCAACGTCTTGTGCATGTCCCGCGTTAGGCTCAGCACCTCTTCCCTCAAGTCCGGTTTCTGCGCGTCGAGCTTGGCCAGCCGTTCGACCAGATCAATTCGGGCACGCGATGTGTTGAGGGTAAGGAAGATCACCGTCGCGACTTCCTTGGTGACGCCGGCGAGGCCCGCGATCATGTGGATCAGCAGGCTCTCCGTGTTGGTCCACGTATAGTTCAGCCGACCCATGAGGGCGAGAAACGTCTGGAATTCGTCCGCCATTGTGGGCGCATCTGCCGCGCTCATCTTCAGGCCTCTAGGTTGGGTGGTCGTTGTTCCGTCTGAATGTAGATCGCGGCTGCTTCCGTTCTATTTGAAACGCCGAGCTTTGAAATGATGTGATGAATATGGAGCTTGATGGTGTGCTCCGACAGGGACAATTTTTCGGCGATGTTCTTGTTCTGATATCCCTCTGAGATGAGGCATAGAACTTCGGTTTCCCGTTTCGTCAGCTTGCCGAAGCGGTTCCTGGTACGGCTGCGGTGCCTGCGCTGATGCATGGCCGGGGCTGCGCCGTAAGGCCTTTCCATTCCCATGTACTTGATGGCATCAGCCGGCAGATAATGGCCGCCGTTGAGCATGAGACGGATAGCGCCTAGCCAGAGATCGATCCGAAGGTTCATCGGCAGCACGCTCTTGATCAGGCCTTCCTGGAAATAATCGCTGATGATCGAGGGGAACGACAGATCGTCATTGATCAGCATGCAGAGGTTTGCTTCGGGGAAGTTTTTCCGCAGGCAGGCAATAGCTTCCTTGCGCTCCGCGCTGAAGCCTTCGTCAATCAGGAAAAGGCGTTTTGAAAATTCCCCACGGCGCTCCGAGCGATAAAGATCGATTTTCTGAGTGATACGGATAAAACGTCCATCTTCTATTTCCCGGTCGATTACTCCTTCCAGTTCCTTCGGAAACTTTTCGGACGCTCCAATATAATAGATTGAACCTTTATTCTCGTAATTTACGCTAGTCATTACTGTCACCCCTACAAACTAAGATAAAATTTAATTTGGACTCTCTTTCACTTGCAATTGCCAGAAACAGGGCCTGGGAGAAGTGTTTTTGTAAATATTCATCCGGCTTATTCTGCCGTCGGCATTAGCCATGCGGTTTTTAAAATAATAAAATTTCTTATCTTGTTTGTTCAGACCAAGGATAGGTGCGGGAAATGGGTGGCTGTCGGAAAATGAACATGCCGTCCAAATCGCAGTATTAACAGGGATTTGTGCAGTGACCCCCTAGTCTGAATTTCTCCTCACCCATAACTTGTATATAACAAACTTACCTTAGGTTATATTAATAATTCGATTTAGTCGCGGATCAGATTTTGCTTCAAGATATTGCAATTAAATACTTTTTTTGACCTCGCGTGATTTACCTATGTCGCTAGATATCCGCGAAACTTAAATGGTAAATGTTTAGTTAAGATTTCCGGCTTATTGCAATCTCCCTGTTCTGTCATTGTTTTCATCGGCTGGGAGATTCTCGTATTTGTGTAAATCCTCGGTTTGTGGATCCCAATCCTCAAACTTGACTTCCAGCCGAAGAGTAAATGGAGCAGCTAAATCTATTTTGATTAGCTGAAGTGGTTGTTTTTGCCATTTTCCATTTGATCTGGGGCGGTAACGCTCCTCTTAACCACGACAGCCCTATGCAAATCGATAGAAGACGATCTGCCGAGCTGTCCGATCTGAGGACAGAACCATGAGCGAATACGTTTGGCATAAAAACGAGCTGAACATCGATAAGTCGTTCAATCCGACTTATTCCAGCGAGTACAACACCAACTATAATCACGAAATAAACATCGACAATTCGAAGAGCTACGAGTGGGAATACTCGGACGACGACAACACCCAGGATGTGAACAACCAGGTGTTCAAGTATGTCGACAGTGACTTCGATCCTGTCATCAATGTGGATTTCGAGAACGGTCCTTCGGACGTCGACAACATTGACCTGGACATCGGCGACCATGCGAGTGTCGATGACATTCTGATTGCGAAAGGCAACATCGACTTCGACCCGGGCGACGACATCAAGGTCGAAGACGTCCTCAATGATGCGCTGAACGGCCTTGGGAACGATACCGGCATTGCAATCAACAACAGCAACCAGCTGGAAGACAACGACTGGGCAAAAGACACCTTTGTCGCCAATGAAGGGTCCTTCACGCAGAAGCTGACTGCCAACGGCGGTTCGGCGGAAGCTGATGACGGTCTGGCTTTCGGTGGGTCGTCCATGACCGTGGATGCCCTTGATGATGCGACGGTGATTGGTGAAGTGATGGCTGCTGCCAATGCCGCCAACGCAACCGAAGCGTTCGTCAACGAGCTGGTGCAGGGTGCGAACATTCTCAACAACTCGGTCGATACGACGATTGTCGGCGGCGATCTCTACACCGACAGCGTTGGTGAAGACGAGCTCTAAGATGTTCGATCGGCGCTGCGGTTTTCTGTTTCGAACCTGTTTCCGAAACGCCAGCTGCGCCCGTTTCCAAGTCAGAATGCGGTGTGAACGCCGGTCTTGCGAAACCTGGCTCGCCGCGATGAACAAGGACTATTATCATGTCTGGTAAGCGTGGAACTCAATTCAATTACTCTGATTTCGATGCAGTCGATGACTCGAAGATCATCAACAAGGCCGAAGTCGTGATGAACTTCGAAGAAGGTTTTGTTTATGACGACGACGATGTCGTGGACATTGACCTGGAAGAATGCGCTGAAGTCGACGAGATGCTCGTGAGCGTCAACGGCGGCATCGACTACAGCCCGGGCGACGACATCACCGTTGAAGACATTTTGAACGAAGCCCTCAATGGTGGCGGCAATGATGCCGGTGTCGTGCTCAACAACAGCAACCAGCTGGAAGACAACGACTGGGCCAACGGTACGACGGCAACCAACAACGCCGGCTTCAACCAGACCCTGAGTGCCAAAGGTGGCGATGCCGAAACCGATGACGGTATTTCGGCAGGGGGCTCCAGCGGGTCGGCATATGTCGATGCTGACATGCAGGCATTCGGTGGCCATGTCGGCACCTGGTTCGGTCATGCCGGTTTCCATGGCATGTCGGTCGACCTGGAAGGCAATCTGGAAATCGATGACCTCGGTTCCGGCAGCGTCAGCGTCATTGCTGATGACGATGCGCTCGTCCAGGGCATGAATGCGGCTGAAGCATCTGCTTCCAACGATGCATCGGCATTCACCAACACGCTTGTGCAGGGCGAAAACATCCTGAACAACTCTGTCGACATGACCATTGTCGGCGGCAACATGGACAGCCTGATGACCGGTGAAGACCTCGGCTCCCTGAGCTGATCCGGTTTGTTCCTGAATTGATTTTCAATTCCGGAAAACAGCAGCAGGCGCGGAGCTCACTTGCTCCGCGCCTGCTGAACGCGGCCTCTCGTTATTAGATTCGCGTGAGTTTGACCGCGAAAACGACCCTTCATTCAGATTAGGGGGCTGACATGTTTTTTTATGATGACCTTACGCGTGAAGCGATTTCGCATTTTGTAGGAAGCTTTTCCATGTCACTCGAGGAGGCCCGCGCCCGCCTTGAATATCTTGAATTCCGCGCGGCACAGCTTGCTGCCGAACAGGCAGAGCAAGGTGAGACGATGGAGGCGCTGCCGACAGTCTGGCCGGACTATCAGCTGCTCGACCTCAATCCGAATATCCATTACGAATTCGATGGTTACAGCTACTACGACGACGTTCCCGCCGCCCTGAACTTTTATGAGTGGGATGGCATTGGCATGCGGGCACATCTGATGCCGCCGCCGGTTGAGGGGACTTTCAATCCCTACACCATCGCGCTGACAGGCGGTGTCCGCTTCATAACGTTCCAGCACGAAGTGCTGCCCAACAGCTTCGCTGTGGTGTCCCGGTCCGAAAACGTGCTGGAGGACAACGACTATCTGTCCAACACGGGTCTCCACTATCATTTCGATTACGAAGCACCATCACTCCTCTCCTTCCTCGATGCACTCGAGGCTGCCGGGATCACCGGCAGGTTCAGCTTTACGGAAGCAGACAATCCGGCAGGCAATCTGAGCGCGACCGTCGCCGCCTGGACGGAAACAGCCCAAACCATGCAAACCGGCGCTCCCGGTGTCGGGCAACAGGTTCTGGCAACCGGAGATGACACCGGGCAGCTCTATCAGAACGGTATCGTTGTCGAGGAAGCCGCCCGTCTTGACGAAGTCATCAAGCATTTGACGGGGCGTGCTCCGGACGATGACGCCGAAGCGAACTCCGATGACGTGGTGTTCGAGGGACCGCAAAGTGTCTCGGGCGAGTTCGCTTCGCTGGTGGACACCGCCGGAACTTCCGCTTCGCTGCAAATCAGTGCCGGCAACAACACACTGATCAATCAGGCCATTCTGGTGGACGTCTGGGGCAAGGCCGCGACCATAGCTGTGGCCGGCGATTATTACGATCTCGACATTATCAGCCAGACAAATGTTCTGGCAGCGCCGCATCTGGCGGGGCTTGGCCAGTGGGCGACGGATCCGAGTACCGGCAGCTACAACATCGCATCGATCATGAACACCGGTTCGGATCTGCCCATGGATGTTGCTCCGGTCGGCAATCATTCACTCTGGGATATCACCTTCCACGACGGTGACATGACCTTCGTGAACTGGCTGACCCAGAAGAACTACCTGGTCGACAACGATACCATCGTCTACCAGGAAGACGGCTCGGGCACGACGATCATGTCCGGTGGCAATATTCTGACAAATGCGCTCAACCTCACGGAACTGAGCACCTTCTTCGATCTGATCCTGATCGGAGGCGACTATTACTCGGCCAATGTGATCAGCCAGACCAACGTCATGGTCAATTTCGATCAGGTCATTGCCGAAGGTACACAAGACGCTTCCATGCCGATGCCTGACGGGCAGATCGACAATCTGCTCTGGAACGAGGCCTATATCGTTTCCAACTACAACAGTTCCGTCGTCGACCTGGATCCGGCAAGCGCGAACCGGCTCGCAACGGCAGGTGAAGAGGATCTCGGCGATGACTTCCTGTCCGGGCTCTTCAGCGGGGAAACCTCGCCTTTCAACCAGCTGAACGTTCTTTATATCTCCGGTGATGTCTACGACATCAATTACCTCGAACAGGTCAATATCCTGGGCGACAGCGACAGCATCGCCACGCTTGGGGTCGATGTCTCAAGCGAAGGCACCAGCATCAACGGCGATTCAAACCTTCTCTACAATGCCGCGGTGATCCAGGAAGCCAGCGTGGACAATGTTGTTCGCGTCGGTGGCGACACCTATTCGGAAGCTTTGCTTTACCAGGCGGAGATCCTGACCGCAGATGTCGAGCAACCTGATCACGGCGGGGCGGGTCTTGCGTCGGAGGCCGTTGTCTTCCTGGCCGACGGCATGCTGACCAATGGTGACAACGATCTTGAATCCGTCAACCTGAACCAGGTGCCGGACGAGGTCTGTGTCGATCCGATGGCGACAATGGTCGCTTAGGGGAGGCAGCTCATGACCATTTCATATGATGTTGCCGATGGGCAGCGGACGAACCGGGCGGGTGAGCCGCAGGTGCTGGGCCCCGATGCGAAAAAGGGTGATGCACGACTTGTCGGCGCAGAGGCAGCAGCCGCTGCGGGCGGACCAACCCTGAAGTCGGGAGACGCAAGAGCGAAACCGGCGGACGGCGGCAAGTCCGCCCGGACAGGCACAGGCACAGGCTCTGGCACTGGCAAATCCAAGGCTGAAAAGCCCGAGTTCCACCGACGGACGACACCGCCCGATCTTTCCAAGGCACTCGAAAACGGCGTCGCCGCCGTTCGACGCAATCTTCTCATCGTGCTGATGTTTTCCTGCGTCATCAATGTGCTTGTGCTGTCAATTCCGGTCTATCTGTTCCAGATCTCGGACCGGGTCCTGACCAGCCGCTCGCTGGACACGCTGGTCATGCTGACAGGCGTGATCGTCGGGGCGGTCCTGCTGCAGGCGGCCTTCGATGCCATCCGCCGCTTCATTCTTATGCGCACGGCGGTCGAACTCGCATCGCAACTGGGTTCACCCATCCTCGCAGCCGCCGCACGAGCTTCGCTCAACAGCAACGGCAAGGAGTACCAGATCCTGAACGACCTGCAGCAATTGCGGGGTTTTCTGGTGTCCGGCACCATGATGGCATTTCTGGATGGTCCCTTCGCGCCGCTTTTCCTGGTGGCGATCTACCTCATTCATCCGCACCTCGGGATGATCGTCGGTGGCACCTGTGTGATCCTGCTCGTGATCGCGGTGATCAACCAGAAGATCACGTCCCGGCATTTCAGCGATGCCAACCAGAACCAGAGCAAGGCGAACCTGCATCTGGATGCCATGTCCAGGAATTCGCAGATCATCAACGCCCTGGCCATGATCCCGGAAGCGGTTCACCTGTGGGGGCGCGATACGGCTGCTTCGCTGCGCGCGCAGGTCAGTGCGCAGGACAGAAACATTGTTTCGGCCTCCATCACCAAGGCGGTCCGGCTCCTGACGCAGGTGGCGATGCTCGGGTGGGGATCCTTCCTTGCCATCCAGGGTGAACTTACCGGGGGCATGGTGATTGCCGCCTCCATTATCGGCGGCCGGGCTCTGTCGCCCATCGAGGGCGCGATCGAAGGCTGGAACCAGTATCTGCTGTCGCGCAATTCCTATGGTCGGATCTCGACACTGCTGAAATCCTCGCCGCTCAACTCCGAACGTCTCGTTCTGCCCAAGCCGCAAGGCCGGCTTGATGTCGAACGCCTGCTTTACGTGCCCCAGGGGACCAAGCGGGTCGTGCTCAACAGCATCACCTTCTCGCTGAAAGCCGGGGACTCTCTTGCGATCATCGGCAACTCGGGAGCCGGAAAAACCACACTCGGCAAGATGCTGGTGGGATCCATCCTGCCGACATCGGGCGCGGTGCGTCTGGACCTGATGGACCTGCGTAACTGGAACCAGCGGCAGCTGGGTGAGAACATCGGTTATCTGCCACAGGACGTTCAGCTCTTCCCGGGCACGATCAAACAGAACATCGGCCGCATGCGCGAAGATGCTTCGGACGAGCAGATCTACGAAGCTGCCTGTCTGGCCGACGTGCACGCCATGATTTCCGAATTGGCCCACGGCTATGAAACGGTCGTCGCGGCCGACGGTGCACCGCTGTCAGGCGGTCAGAAGCAGCGTATCGCGCTTGCCAGGGCGTTCTTCGGCAATCCACGTTTCGTCGTTCTGGACGAACCCAACTCAAATCTGGACACCAATGGCGACGAAGCGCTTGCACGGGCAATGGCACATGCCAAGGCTGAAGGCATCACCGTCGTCGCGATCACGCAAAAGCCATCCCTGCTGAAATGTGTCGACCGGATCCTTGTTCTGGCCGACGGCTCCATCAGCATGTTCGGTTTCCGCAACGAGGTGCTGGAACTCCTTGCCGACCGGAAGAAACAAAGAGCGGTTCAGCAACAAGGATAAGCGTTGGCAGCCGCCAGGGACGGCTCAAGCCAGGGGGAAAAGATGAGCAACGCTCTGACACATCACGAACCGATGGACTGGTATTCGGCAGTGCCGAGATCGATTTTCTGGCACACGCTGATCGGCGTTTTCATGCTGGTCTTCTTTATTGGAGGCTTTGCCGCCTGGTCCTTTACCGCGCCATTGGCAGCCGCCGTAATTTCAAGCGGAACCTTTGTCGCAACCGGACAGAACAAGCAGATTCAGCACTATGAAGGCGGGATCGTGAAGGAGATCCTGGTGCAGGAGGGCGAGCGCGTTCAAAAAGGTGATCCAATTGTTCGTCTCGACGAAACCGTCGCATCCGCAAACGAGCGACAGCTGGGACTCAAACTGGCGCGGCTGGAAGCGATCAACGCCCGTCTGCGCGCCGAATATCTCTGGCTGAAGGAGGTGGAATTCCCGCAAACATTGCTGGACCTGAAGGACGATGAGGAAATTGCCACCATCATCGCCGGCCAGAAGCTGAGTTTCATCGGATCCCAGGCCAAGCTGACGAGCGATATCAGGATTCTGGAGAGCACGATCGAATCCCTTCAGCACCGCCGCGACGGCTACCGTGAACAGCATGATGCCATGATCAGGCAGCTTGCGATCCTGCAGGAAGAACACACGGGCAAGAAACTTCTCTTCGAAAAAGGCCTTCTTCTAAAGCCGACCCTGAATGCACTGGAAAGAGCGATCGCAGAAGCGGAAGGGCAGATCGGGAGGCTGGCATCGTCCATGCAGGAGGCCAATGCCCAGGTCCTGCAACACCAGGAACAGGTCAAGCAGACACGGGCTGCCTATAACGAGAAGGTGCTTGATGATCTGCAATCGATCGAGGCCGAGCTGGATGCGGCAAGAGAGCAGTCCCGCAAGGCGCGCAACGTTCTCGAGCGTGCCGTCATTCAGGCGCCGGTTTCGGGCACCATCGTACGCATGCACTACCACACAGCCGGTGGGGTTATCGAAAGCGGCAAGACGATTGTCGAGATTCTGCCGTCCGACGCACCGCTGATCATCGAGGCACTGATTTCGCGAACCGATATCGACAGCGTTCATATCGGCCAGCAAGCCACTGTTCGCCTGTCCGCCCTCAATCAACGCACCACGCCGGTGCTGGAAGGCGAAGTGCAATATGTGTCTGCAGATGCAATCACCGACAACAGCACGGGCATCATGCGTGAGGTTTACGTCACTCGCATCGATATCTCGCCGGGCGAACTGACAAGGGTGCTGAACTTCGTTCCGACCCCGGGCATGCCCGCGGAAATCATGATCCAGACGGCCGAGCGAACCTTCATGCAGTATCTGACCAAGCCGATCGTCGACAGCATGTCACGTGCCTTCCGGGAGGAGTAGGCAACTGGAGGCATTTTACGGTCCGCGGCCGCTTTTCAGCGCAAGATTGCGCGGGATTGCATGCGGTGGCTGATCAACCCGGATTGTCTGATGTGGTCTTCAGGCAATGTCCGCCTTGGCCGGTTCGTTAGTCGCGGACCGGCCGCTTTTTTGGGATTGTACCGGTTGAAGTGGGATAGCTGCAGTCAGGTGACGCGGCGAAAAGAGGGGTTGTTTTCGCAAGGTAATCCGCCAATTATGAAAGCGGTGTTTCCAGGACTTATACCAAGCCGGAAACAGGGTTTTCATGTGATTGCTCCAAATGCGAAACCGGGTCGAACTGCTGTTGAAGACTTTTAAAATCAACGGATTGGCTGTCTGGTCTGTTGTGATGTTTCTGGTGCTGACGGGCCTGTCAGCTCACGCGGCGACGGACCCGTTCGCGGAACGGCGCATGGCGCTTGTGGTCGGCATTGCGGGCTATGAGAACGCTCCCGATCTGAGCAACACCACCAATGACGGCAAGCTGATTTCGGACACCTTGAACGAGCTGAATTTCGAAGTGTCCGAGCATTTCAACATCGGGCTTGCGGAGTTCCGGGAACTTCTGGACCGTTTCGCCTTCGAGGCAGAAACGGCGGATGTGGCTCTCGTCTATTTTGCCGGACACGGGATCGAAGTCGGCGGACGCAATTTCCTGGTTCCCTCCGACGCCAAGGCCGGCAGCCGGCAGCAGGTTGCCGATACCTCGATTTCTCTCGATGACATTCTGGAAGCGGTCGACAAGGCGCGGCAGCTCAGGATCGTGATCCTGGATTCCTGCCGGAACGACCCGTTTGCCGATGTGGGCGGGCAGGAAACGCTCACCGTAAATCAGGGGGCTTACGGCCGCGGGCTGGCAGCACCTTCTCCCGAACGCGGCACGCTGGTGGCCTACGCCGCCGAAGCAGGAGCCGTTGCACTTGATGGGGCAGGTGAAAACAGTCCGTTTGCATCGGCACTGGCCCAGACCTTGAAGATCAGGGATCTGGAAATAGGCCTTGCCTTCCGGCAGGTGCGCGATTCCGTGCTGAAAGCCACTGCCAACGCGCAGGAGCCGCACACTTACGGCTCACTGTCCGGCAAACCCTACTTCCTTGCGGGCGGCAGCCAGGAGGTCAACGTGCTTGCGGCGGCAGACCGTCTTAACGCCTGGGGGCGCCTTGAAGTCAGCCAGGAAGAGCAGTTGCAAGTGGCGGCAAGGGAAGGTGACAGCAGGGCGTTGAAAGGCCTTGCCTACATGCGCCTCAACCCGAGCGAGGACCGCTACGATCCCTCCCGTGCGGCAGCATTTCTGGAAACCGCATCGGAAGCGGGTGATCCTGAAGCCATGTTCGAGCTTGCCCGCATGTATGAGCGCGGCATTGGTGTCGAACAGGATGTCGAAAAGGCATTGGAACTGTTTCGCAAGTCCGCAGACGAGGGCTTTGCGGATGCCATCAACGATCTCGGGTTCCTTTATTATCAGGGCGGCCTGGGGATCGCGCGTGATCCGAAAAAGGCAATCGAGCTGTTCGGAAAGGCTGCCGATCAGCGGCACCCGGAAGCAATGTTCAATTACGCAGCCCTGATCGATGACGGCGTGGTCGATGGCAAGGAACCGGACGATGCGGCAGAATATCTTTATCGCGCCTTGAGATCCGGCAACGAGGAAGTTCTGAGCCAGCTCTCGGAAAACCCGAAGATGTTCAAGGCCACGACACGGCGCTCCCTTCAACGGAAACTTTCAGAACGCTCTTTCTATACCGGGACCATCGACGGTCAGTTCGGCCCGCAGACCCAGAGAGGTCTGCGCAAAGCTTACGGGCTTTCCGAATAGGGGCCAAAGCGTTTTCCGGCTGAGATCGATTTCCGCCTTCCCAAGCCTTTGTTGCGTGTTGCATGACGCAAGGTAATTTTTGACTTGTTCTTTTATTCCAAGGGGTTAAAATTGAAAAAGAACAATCAAAAGAAACATTTCGGGAAATATCAATCCCTGATTTCAATGTAGACAGTGCAGACGTTTTTCTAAGTCATATTGCAGGTTTTTGCTGCTTTTCCGATAGCAGGTGTCGCGCCAATCGTGATTGCTGCCCGGTTCGATCAGTTGTCTCTGGTGATTTGTTCGATGTGTTTGAATAGTTGATTGGAGGAAGTCATGTTTGGAAACAGGTTTTGCGCAGGTGTGGCCGTTGCCGTGCTCGCCGGACAAGTCGTGACGGCTGCCAGTGTGCCTGCTTATGCGGTCGCCGTGCCGGGTGCCCAGTCGCTTGCGCCGGCAGATCCATTGGGTTCGGTTCTGGAGGAGCTTCTGCTTGCCCAGTACAGCTCTTCCATGAGCAGCGAGCCGTCTGGCCCTTCCTATGATGTCGATCGGCAGGAACGCGACCCGAAGCTCAGCGCATCCTATGATCTCGACGAAAGGGTCACCCGCGGTGTCATCTGGATCATCCAGAACGGCAGCAACGAGTGCCGTAATTCCATCCGGCCCGAATACCGCTTCGACTGTTTGAGGAATGTTCTGGGGCGCGCCGCCTCGACAATTGAAAACCGGCCAAACTATCGCGACGCGGCGCGGGAATTGCGGAGCCTTTCCCGCAAGCTCGATGGCATTGTCTCAAAATACCAGGACCGGAGCGCTCCGCGCGCGGCCGTGGGTCAGCGTACCTACCGGGCCGTTTCCACGGCCAATCTCGACCAGGCCCGCCGTGAAGCATCGGAAGCCATCGACGAGAGCGTCACCAAGCTGCTGCGTTCGGCCGGAAACTCGGAAAAGCGCAAGACGCATTATTCCCAGATCGCAACCGCTGTCGGGTCCACCAAGCGTTTGCTGCGGTCTTAAGTATCATCGATCTGGCTGGCGGTCGCCTCAGTCCGCCGGCTGCTGATCCGGGATCTCCTCCGGAGTGATGACCGGCGTTTCACCGACATCGGGGGCAGGTTCGACAAGCTCGCGGTCTCCGACCGGGGCTGGCGTCAAAACACCGTTGCAGTCAGAGAGGCTGGCAGTTTCTTCAGTATCGGTGGGTACCCTGTCTTGCGACTTTGCGCCGGGTTCAACCTTGCAGTCGCCGCTCTTGTCGTCTGCAAGAGCGGTGCCGCACACAAGGGTCAGTGCGGTGGCAAGGGCTGCAATCGTCCGGACATTTTCATGCGGGCGCATACTATCCTCCAATGGATGTCTCTCCATTGGAAACGCCCGAACCGTCATCGGGTTCAATTCGAGTGGATTTACCGGCTCCGCCCATGGGTGGAACCGGCAAGTTGTCTGGACGTACTTCTCAGTCGATCAGTCGATCAGGCGATGGTCTGGCCGGTCTTTGCCCAATCCGCAAGGAACTGCTCCAGTCCCTTGTCGGTCAACGGGTGCTTGACCAGCGCCTTGATCGTTGCCGGCGGCACGGTTGCCACATCGGCGCCGATCAACGCGGCTTCCTTGACGTGATTGACCGTTCGGATCGAGGCGGCAAGAATTTCGGTCTCAAAGCCGTAATTGTCGTAGATCTGCCGGATCTCGCGGATCAGCTCCATTCCGTCCATGACCATATCGTCCAGTCGGCCAATGAACGGGGAAATGAAGGTCGCTCCGGCCTTGGCGGCCAGCAGCGCCTGATTGGCGGAAAAGCACAAGGTGACGTTGGTCTTGAACCCTTCGGCAGTCAGTGCACGGCAGGCTCTTAGACCATCCAGCGTCAGCGGCAGCTTGATGCAGATGTTGGGGGCGATCCTTGCAAGGGTCTTGCCTTCCCGCACCATTGCCTCGAACTCGGTCGCCGTCACTTCGGCCGAAACAGGACCTTCGACAATGGAGCAGATCTCGCGGGTCACTTCGGTGATGTCCCGGCCGGACTTGAGGATCAGGGACGGGTTGGTGGTAACACCATCGATAAGGCCGAGTTCTGTGAGGTCGCGGATGTCGCTGACATCCGCCGTGTCGACAAAAAACTTCATGTCTCTCTTTCCGTTTGGAATGGCGGGCAGCGTTATCCGCGGATCTTGCGGGCGGCCTGCTGGAGCAGCTCGAAAGCCTCGTACCGCTTTTTGTGGTAGGATGTGGCCTCAGCGCCGCCGGGTGCATAGGTTTCGCCGGCTGCCGACATGGCGGCCATGGCGGCCGGAATGTCCTTTTGCAGGCCACCAGCGACAGCGCCAAGCATGGCCGAGCCGAGAAGGACCGGTTCCGCGGTTTTGGGAGCAGCGATCACGAGGCCCGTGGCATCCGCCAGAAGCTGGCGCACCAAAGGGCTCTGGCCTGCACCGCCACTGACGACGATGGTGTCCGTCCGGATCCCCTTTGTGGACTGCGCCTCGACAATCTGTCTGAGGCCGTATCCGAGACCGCAGATGCCCGCGACATAGAGCCTGACGAGAGCGGCGACGGATGTGTCCATATCGAGGCCCGCAATGACGGCCTTGGCTTCCGGATCCGCAAACGGTGCACGGTTGCCGAGAAATTCAGGGACCACATGCAGACCGTCTGCCAGCCTTGAAATGTCTGTCCCCTCCGGTGCAAGCCGCTCGGCTTCAGCAGCAAGCCACTGGTTGAGGCCGAGACCTGCTTCCCTTGCCTGCTTGAGGGCATCAGTGGAGGCCGGGTGGAAACGGACCAGATGGTCGATGGCGGCACCTGCCGCCGACTGGCCCGCCTCGTTCAGCCAGAGGCCTGGAACCATCGCGGAGAAATAAGGTCCCCAGACGCCTGGCACGAAGGCAGGTTCTGTTGTCGAGGTCATGGTGCAGGCGGAGGTGCCGAAGACATAGGCCATCCGGCTTGTCGCCGATCCCGCCTCTGTCTGGTCCTGCCACCCGACCGTGCCGACACCGCCCGCATGTGCATCGATCAGCCCGGCAGCAACGGGTGTCCCTTCACGCAGACCCAGGTCTGCCGCCGCTTCTGCCGTCAGTCCGTTGCCCAGAGCCGTTCCCGCATCGACAATGGTGGTGCCGATGCGGTCAAAATCATTCGCGCAGAGTTCGGCAAGACCGATGGACTGGAAATAATCGGCGTCCCAGCGGCGTTCATGACCAAGGTAGGTCCATTTGCAGGTAACCGTGCAGATGGACCGTGCAAGGCTGCCGGTTGCCCGCCATGTCAGGAAATCGGTCAGGTCGAAAAAATGCTCGGCTTTGCCGAAGATCTCTGGCCGGTTCTCTTTCAGCCAGAGCAGCTTCGGAGTTTCCATTTCCGGTGAAATCTGGCTGCCGACATACCGCAGCACGTCGTGGCCACCGGCGTTGATGCGTTCGGCCTGGTCAAGAGCGCGGTGATCCATCCAGACGATTATGTTGCGCTCCGGGTGGTCCGTATCACCCACCGGCAGCGGGCTGCCTTGCGGGCCGATGACCACCAGCGAACAGGTGGCGTCCATGCCGATCCCGGCCACATCGCCCGGATCGATCCCGGCCGTGCCAACCGCTTCGCGTACGGTGGCGGCTACGGCTTGCCAGATGTCGTTGGAAGACTGTTCGTAAAGGTTTGGCCCCCGGTTGAAGAGGGCGATGTCACGTTTTGCCGATGCAACCAGATTGCCGGACTGGTCGAACAGACCAGCCCTGGCACTGCCTGTGCCGACATCAATACCAATCAGAAATTTGCTCATGCCTCAAAGGTCCACACTTTGCGGCAGAATGACAAGGTCCCTGATGGTGACGCCGCGCGGGCGGCTGAGCATGAACAGCACGGCATCAGCGACTTCCCGGGGCTGCATCAGGCTGCCGTTGGCAAGGGCTTCGTCCATCTTTGCCTTGGGCCAGTCATCGAGAAGGGCTGTAACCACAGGTCCCGGCGCGACTGCTCCAACGCGCACCCCGTGTTCGGCGACCTGGCGCCGTACCGTGTGAACGAAGGCCTGCACGGCAAATTTCGAGGCGGTATAGATCGGCTCCCAGACGACCGGCACAAGGCCGGCGATGGAACTGGTGACGATGATGTCGCCGGTCTTGCGCTCCACCATATGTGGCAACACGGCGCGAATGGAGCGGAACGCGGCATTGATGTTGAGATTGAGCACCTTGTCCCACTGGTTCGGGTCGCCGTCGATGACGCTGCCGCCGACATAGGCTCCCGCGTTGGCGTGGAAGATGTCGAGGTGTCCGGTCTTTTCCACGATCCGGTCCAGCATGCCATCGACAGCGGGCCCGTCCATGAGGTCGACCACCAGTGGAATGGCGTCCGGCCCGAGCTCCTGGCAGATCGCATTCAGTCTGTCTTCGGCACGGTCGATCAGGACCACCCGGCAGCCGGCTGCAAGCAGGCTCCTGGCGCATTCCAGGCCGATCCCGGACGCGGCACCGGTAATGGCCGCGACCTTGCCTTTGAGTTCATCGGTCATGTTCGAAATCCTTGAATTGAAATCCGGTCAGGCGCGACCGTGAGACACGCGGCTCTGACGGGCGAGACTGTCGACGATGACGGCAATGGCGAGCACGCAGCCGGTGATCATGTAGCGGAGCGAGGACGACATGTTCAAAAGCGTCAGCCCGTTGGAGATCGACTGGATGACGATGATGCCAAGCAGCGCCGACCATGCCGACCCGCGTCCGCCGAACAGGCTGGTTCCACCAATAACGGCGGCTGCGATAGCGTTGAGGTTGACGTCACCGGTGCCCGCCTGCTGACTGGCGGAGGCAAGCCGTGCGGAAGACAGAACACCGCCGAGGGCCGCCAGCAGCGAGCACAGCGCAAAGGACGTGAGGTAGGTGAAGGTGACATTGATGCCGGCTCTGCGCGCAGCCTCCGCGTTGCCGCCGACGGCCTTCACGGACCGCCCCCACTGGGTGCGTGTGAAGACATAGTTCATGACAACGACGAGCAGGGCGAAGAGGCCGAACATCCAGGGCACGCCGCGACCGAGGTTCAGATAGAAGACGGCGGCTTCGAAGGCGATGGTGGTGAACAGCGCCTTGAACACAAGCCCGCCAACGGAGCCAACGGAGAGATTGGCTGCCTGGCGCTGGCGCCGGTTGCGAATTCCCATCACGAGTATGGCGACGCCAGGCAACAGTGCGACTGCGTGAGAGGCCCAGGCCGGCATCATCAGAAGCTGGCCGAAGTTCACCATCCAGGAGCCGTAGGGCAGGTTGATGGAGCCGGTGGAGCCGAGCATGTAGAGCTGCAGGCCGAGAAGCGCCAGCAGACCGGCGAGGGTCGAGACGAAGCTGGGCATGCCAAGCTGAGTGCGCAGCAATGCATAGACCGAGCCGATGACCGCGCCGGTGCTGAGCGCCGCCAGGATCGCCAGTGGCAGGGGAACACCCTGGTTGACCCAGAGCACGCCGATCAGGGCCGAGCCGACACCGCTCATGGAGCCGACCGAGAGGTCGATCTCGCCGAGCATCAGCACGCAGACGATGCCGAGCGCGATGACGCCGACTGTCGAGCAGTCGAACAAGAGGTTCACAAGGTTGTTCGGCGTAACGAACAGCGGATTGAGAATGGTGAAGACCGTCCAGATGACGATGAGGCCGACGATGACGGGCAGGGAGCCGAGGTCGCCTGCCTTCACACGATCGATGAAGGCGCTGATGACGTCGGTCAGGCTGCTGGCATGCTTGACGCGCGTATCGCTGCGGTCGAGCAGCCGGGGTTCGGGAGCGGAGCCGTTCATGGTGGTTTCCTTGTTTATGCCGTGGCGCCTGCGGCCGCCCGTTTGCTGGCGCGGCGGGTGACGGCATTGTCGGTTGCGCCGGTAATGGCTCCGACCAGTTCCTCGTTGGACGATTGCGGCGAGAACACACCGTTGTTGCGGCCAAGCCGCAGCACCACGATGCGGTCTGCGACCGCGCGCACGTCTTCCATGTTGTGGGAAATCATGATGACGCCGAGGCCCTTGTCGCGGACCCGCTCCACCAGGTTGAGCACTTCCGCCGTCTGGGCAACGCCAAGGGCGGCGGTGGGTTCGTCCAGCATGATGATCTTCGGGTTGAGCAGCAGGGATCGGGCAATGGCGACGGTCTGGCGCTGGCCGCCGGACAGCGATGCGATCGGTTCGCGCACGCTTGGAATGCGGGCCGCCAGCTCGTTGAGCAGCTCCCAGGAGCGGACTTCCATGGCCACTTCATCCAGATGCCAGGGACTGCGTTCCTGGCCCAGGAAGATGTTGGCAACGACGTCGAGGTTCTCGCACAGGGCGAGATCCTGAAACACGGTTGCGATGCCAAGGTGCAGGGCGTCGCTCGGCCCGTGCATCGTCACCGGCTTGCCTTCGAAGTGAATGGTGCCGGAAGTCGGCGCGTGAACGCCGGAGAGCACCTTGATGAGGGTCGATTTTCCGGCGCCGTTGTCACCGACAAGGGCAACGACTTCACCTGGATGGACGTCCAGCTCGATATCGGTCAATGCCGACACCGCGCCGAAGTTCTTCGAAATGCCCTTGAGGCTCAGGATCGGCTGCCGATCCGTGGCGGATTGGGGAGAAGTGGCGGTCATCTTGTCCGGCTCATGGTTTTCTGGGTCCTCTGGATGGCCGCCCGGCCTTCCGGGTGTCGACCCTTGGGGTCGGGCGGCCTGCTTGGGAGGAGGAGTTATTGGATGCCGAGTTCCTTGCAGCCTTCGGCATAGCGGCCCGTGCACAGTTCCTCAGCCGTCTGGATGCCCATATCGATGATCTCTTCCTTCAGGTTCTCGCGCGTGACCACGGCCGGAACGAACAGCTCGGAAGGTGTTTCGTAGAGCGTTGTCTTGGCTTCCGGCGTTTCCCCGTTCAGGAACTGCACGGCAACCTTGGCAGCCGCCGCGGCAACGATTTCAGAAGGCTTGGAGATCGTGTTGTACTGGTCGCCGGCGATGATCAGCTGCAGGGCCGCGATGGTGGCATCGTTGCCGGTTACAGGCGGAAGCGGGTCGACGCCGGCAGCCTTCAGGGCGGCAATGGCGCCGCCGCCGGTGCCGTCATTGGCCGCTACGATGCCGACGATCTGATCGCCGAAGCGGGTGATCTGGCCGCTGGCCCATTCCTGGGCTTTGGGCGGTGCCCAGTCCGGCGTGTCGAATTCGGCCAGGGTCTTGTACTTGCCGGTGGCGATACCTGCATGAATACCGTCCTTGATCAGGCCGGCAGCGGCATCGGTGGGCGAGCCGTTGATCTGCAGCAGGCCGCCTGCCTCCGGTGAGATGCCCTGTTCTTCCAGATGGCGCACCAGGGACTCGGCGATTGCCTTGCCGATGCCTTCATTGTCGAAGGAGACATAGTAGTCGGCGGTCTTGTCCGGGATAGGGCGATCGTAGGCGATCACTTTCACGCCCTGGCTCTGGGCAAGGGCGACGAGCGAGGCGGCCGCGCTGGAATCCACCGGATCAAGCACAATCACCTTGGCGCCTTGTGTCAGAACGGAGTTGAACTGCTGCTGCTGGCGCGCCACGTCTGCATCCGCGTTCTGGTAGATGACGGTGCAATCCGGGCAAAGCTTCTCCATTTCCGCCTTGAAGCCCGGGAAATCATGTTCCTCGTAGCGGGTTGATGCCTGGTCTGGCATCAGGAATGCAACGGTGCCGGATGCAGCCTGGACAGCGGTTCCCTGCAGCAGGGCGGCGGCAACGATGGCCGCGCCGGCAAGTTTCTTGTTCATCGGGTTCATTTCAGTTTCCTCCATCAATAAAACGGTCCGTCGGCCCCGTTCTCGGGTGCGCTCAAGACCGGTTGGTTTCCTGAAAGACCACTGCTAATCTTGGCCGAGCATGATCGAGTCCGCGCAGAAACCCTGACGCCTTAGCCGGTGCAACGGCACGGGGCGTCTCTACGGGTTTCGGCGGATGAGAGGATCTACCTGCCGCTTCGGTTAGTGGGTATTTCAGGACGATCTTGCCGACGCGCGGGGTTGCTCACCGCACTCCGCGCGTTTCTCGTCCGGATCAACGGGACTTATAGCGTTTGAGTGTCCGTTGATCCTGAAGTCCGATTTTCCTCCTCTTCCTCCCATGTGTCCGTGCGGTCTTTGCCGCCTGTCTGCCGTCGTGCCCAGTTTTGGCGGATGGCATCAGTGGATCTTCTTTTCCTGCCCTTCCGCCGAGGCGCTGTCCCTCGGTGCCGGGGTGTGTGTTTGCGAATGCATGTCTTCGCCTGCTTCGAGATCGCGCACCGAGGCACGGACGATCAGGCTCGCGTTCAGCACTGCCGGTGTAACGGGTGCCTTGCTGTCACCCTCGATCCGCTGCAGCAGCCGGCGCCAGGCGGTTTCCGCGATTTTGTCGACCGGCTGTCGGATGGCCGTCAGTCCGGTGTTGCGGGCGGACATCCAGGCATAGTCGTCAAACGCGACGACAGACGCGCGGCTGGGGATGTCGATCCGGTGTTCGGCGAGGGCCGACAACACGCTGAGTGTCGTGACGTTGGTAAGCGCGATGATTGCTTCCGGCAGGGGATTGCGTTCCATCCAGTCAAGGAGAGTTCTGGTGCCTGCGGTGATATCGGAACCCAGATTGAGAATGGTCGGCCGTTTGCCGGTTTGCGCCTCGATGATGGCGGCAGCCCCTTCCGTTCTTTCCAGGATCGGAGGGTGGTCCAGGTCGGAAACGCCGATTGCAATGTTCTGGTGACCACGCTCCAGCAGATGCCTTGCGGCAATCTCGCCTGCCTCGCGGTTGTCGATGGTCACCGTATCGGCAATTGCCCCTTCTGCAGCAACACGATCAACCAGAACCATCGGCAAGGTGGATCTTGCTTCCTTCAGTTCCGGCGGCATGGTGCTTGAGCAGGGCACGGCAATCAGCCCTTCCGGCCGCCATGCGAGCAACGCCTTCAGACGTGAGGATTCCACCGCGCGGTCGTTGTGTGAGCTGGCGACGATCACGTCGTAACCTTCCGCTGATGCGGCGGTTTCCAGTCTGGAGACGATGGTGGCAAAAAAGGTGTCGGTGAGGTCGGGGACGATTACCGCGATGATACGGGTACGGCCCGAGCGCAGCTGGGAAGCGGCCCGGTCGAGCTGGTAACCGAGTTCGCGCGCAGCCTTGTGCACGCTCTCCTTCAGCTCGTCGTTGACCGGTTTGCGCCCGGAAAAGACGTTCGATACCGTCGCGATCGACACGCCTGCAAGAGCGGCGACTTCCTTGATGGACGGTTTTTTCCGGGACATCTGCCAGCGCCTCCCAACACTGTTAAACGTTTTACAGTTAAACGTTTAACAGTGCGGTTTGAGGTTGGCAAGCGGAAAAATGGGAAAGGTAGGCTCAGCGCGTTTCGGAAAGGCGTTGCATCCCCCCCTCTCGCGCCTTGGGAGGCATGGGCGCGGAGGGGGCTTGGCAAAAGGGGAAAGCGCGGTGTTAGCGCTTCCAGCCCTCGGTTTTCATCAGGGTCGCGGCTTCCGGGGTCTGGAGGAAGTCCAGAAAAGCCTTGGCTTGCGGGTCGGCGTCGGGGGAGAGCACGACGTTGACATCGCGCCAGATACGGCGGTTTTCGTCCAGTTCGACAAGGCTCAGAACGTCCGGGTTGTTGATAGGCCAGTTCGGCCAGGTGATCCAGGCATCGGCCTCAAGGTCCTTGAAGGCCCGGAAACTGGCACCGGAGCCTTTTTCAAACGCGACGATGTTCGATCTGAACGCCGACACGTCACCGAGATTTCCGGTCCTTCCGGCGATGTCTTCCCAGACACCTGTGCCGGATGTGTTGGCGACACCGGCCCCCTCGGTCACGACGATCTTGATCCCGTCCTTGAGCAGGTCTTCAAAGCCCTCGATCTTTTTCGGATTGTCTGCGCGCACGGCGATGATGGCGGGCCGGATGTAGATCGGCTGAACCTGGGAAGAGTCAAAATTGCCATAGGTTTCCAGAAACGCCGTCATCGATTGTTCGGATGTGCCCCAGAGGATATCGGCATCCGCCTGGGCTTTTGCGGACCAGGTGGTTTCCGGGCCGGCCGTGATTTCGACCTTGCTGCCGGTTTTTTCTTCAAAGGCCTTTGCAACTTTCTGGAACGCCGTGTGCGGGCCGCCCGCACCATAAAGCCTGACAACTCCGTCGGCGGGGCGGTGTTTGATGGATGGATCGGCGAGTGCGCTTTCCTGGGCGAGTGCAGGGCCGGCGCAAACCAGCAGCGCGAGAGCACAAAGGGAGGTTTTCATATCGGAATTCCTGAATTCTGTTGGCTTGTGACGCATGCGCGCCGGAGGCGGTCTTGCACCGCCCCCGCACCTGACTACGCTGGCCGGCTGCCTGGTCTTCCCAAGAGCTGGGTCACGAAAGCGCGAGGTCTCTTTCAGAATGATCTGGCGACTTTCAGTTCGATTGTTGCGCCGGGTCGAGCTGGGTCTGGATCAGGTGGGCAAGGTTCAAAAGCTGTGAGCGCGGCATGTCGCCTGTCACCGCGTAGGTGAACCCGGTGTCGCTCCAGAAGAACGCCTGTTCAGTGCCGGATTCCGCGAACTGGAATTTCGGTTCACCGTCGACCCCGCGGCGCAGATAGACGGTCACCCGGTTGCCGTCCGCATCGTCATACATGAGCTGCGCTGCCGGATCCGCCCCGCTGGGCAGCAGGCGTCCGCCCATCAGCGTCAGTCCGGCAACCCGCAGATCGGGAATGCGGAACGGATGGTTCAGCCGATTGCCGAGCCAGGTTGCCAGATGCCGCTGGTCGCTGGCTGCCACCTCGACCGGATGGGCAACCTCAACGGTGAATGTTCGGTGAGCCGTCAGGGCGTCGGTCAGGAAGGGCTGATACGCTGGCAGGCTTGCATCCGGTTTCAGGGACCAGCCGGCAAAGACGCCAACCAGCAGGGCCGCAGCGATGGAGGAGGCCATTCCGGCGCGCGGCAGCCATCTGCCCCCTGAAGGCGCGGTCAGGCCGGGAGGTTCTGCAGTGACGCGGGAATAGGCTGACTTCAGGTTTGCCGAGATCCGGCGGTCCGCCTCAACCCGGGCGGCAGCTTCCGGATTGTCCCGAAGATAGGTTTCGACCTCGCGTCTGCGGTCCGCAGGCAGCTCGTCGTCGACGTATCGAACGAGGTCTTCCTCCCGGATGGAAGGCACCGTCTGGGAATTCATGTCACGCTCCTTAGATGGGGACGCTCGGAGGCGCGGGGGTCTTCTCTCAGTCTGGCACGGGCGCGGCTGATGCGCGACATGATGGTTCCTTCGGCAACGTTCAGGATTACGGCGGCTTCTGCATAGGTAAAGCCTTCCACGCCGACCAGGAACAGTGCTTCGCGCTGGTCTTCGGGCAAGGCCAGCATGCGGTTCAACAGATGTTTGAGCTCGGCGCTGTCCTGCTGCGAGGCGGGCGCCTGAAGCTGGTTTTCCAGATCGTCCAGGTCGATATGGTTCGAATGGCGCCTCAAGCGCCGCCAGCGGCTGACGTGAAGATTGCGCATCATACGGAAGAGCCACGGCCGCAGTGGTACAGACGACCGGCGAAGGCTCCATTTGCGCAAGGCCCGTTCCAGGCAGTCCTGCACAAGGTCCTCCGCTTCCGCCTGGTCGCAGGTCAGCGTTACCGCGTATCGATGCAGCGCCGGCGTCTCCCTGAGCAGGTTTTGGGTATTGTCGGGCAAGAGCTCTTCCTCGTGGACACTACTGACACCAACGCCTGTGCTGCGCGAATTATTCCGTCGCCGGCAAAAAAGAAATTTCGGCTCCTTCGGGAAGGAAAACACCACCACCTGCGTGGACAGCACCGGATGCGGCCGATCGCATCTGGAACAGTGAACGAATGGAGATCTGAAATGAAGCCGATCAGTCAATTTGCCGCTACTGCCTTCGCAGGTACGGTTCTGTTTGCATCCGCAGCCCTGGCCGGGCCGGGTGAAGACCTGGCACGTACCCATTTCAACAACATCGCAACCGGCAAGGTCGATGCCCTCAAGGCGTCCTATTCCGACAAGGCCGTGCTGGAATGGGTCGGTGGCCCGCTGGATGGTGTCTATACCGGTGCTGCAGACATAGGCACGGTCTGGACCAAGTTCACAGGCGCGCAGGGCAAGCTGAAGGTGGATGTCTCGAATGTTCAGGAAAACGCAAATCCAGCTGGCGTGACGGTGACCGCCAATGTGCGCTTTTCCGGCAAGAACACGATCCCGGTCCGCTACGTCCTGACCTATCGGAGCGGCAAGCTGGCAAGCGAGGTCTGGCAGATCGACCCCAAGCTCGCGAAGTAAGCCGGCATTTCCCTGCCTGCTGTTCCCGCCTGCATGGCAGGGGAAACCGGCGCGCAAGCATCCTGCGTTTGCAAGAACGCAGGATGTCTTTTTGCGCAGGGCAAGGCCCCGTTCTCGAAAAATTCGGACCGGGTAGAAACTCTCCTCTCACCACGGTGACAGGAGGCCTGTGGTTGATAGGCGTTCTCTTGTTTTGGAAGATCGAAAGGACGCCCCATGAACAGAACACCCGTCAATCCCTGGCCCTGGTCGCTCAGGCTTGGCTACAATCAGGCCGAAATTGTTGAAGGCATGGGCAGGCAGCTGATCTGCGCCGGACAGACCGCTGTCGACGGGGAGGGAAATCCTCAGCATGCCGCGGATATGCGCGGTCAGATCGAGCTTTCACTGAACAACCTGGAAGCCGTACTGGCCGAAGCGCGGATGACCCTGGCCAACGTCATTCAGGTCAAGGTCTACACAACGGATGTGGACGAGGCCCTGAAGAATTTCGACGTCCTGGGAGCGCGGTTCGGCCGCCTTGACGCTGCGCCGCCAATGACACTACTTGGCGTGAGCCGGCTTGCGCTTCCTCCGCTCATGTTCGAGATCGAAGCGATCGCTGCCGACTGAGGCCCGACACCTGAACGCAGCTTCGAAGCGGCTGCATCCGGTTTTCTGGAGCGTGAGGAAACGGAATGCGACGCGCGGAAAGACTGTTTCGGATCATCAACGAGATGCGGACCCGCGACGTAATCCGGGGCGCAGAACTTGCCGAACGGTTCGAAGTCAGCCTCAGCACGATTTACCGGGACATCGCCCACCTTCAGGCGTCCGGCCTTCCCATCGAAGGGGAGGCCGGTATCGGCTATCTGCTGCGTCCGGGCTTCGATCTGCCCAACATGACGTTTACCCATGATCAGGTCGATGCGCTGGCGATCGGCCTTTCCTTTGTGGAGCGCACGGGCGACCCGGCGCTGGCATCGGCGGCACATGAAGTGCGTGCCATGATCCAGGCCGGCATGCCGGATCCCGATAAACGCAAGCTGGCCGACGCACCGTATTTCAGCCTGCAGATCAAGAACAGCGCCCCACCGACCGTCAGTCTGATCCGCGAGGCCATCCGGATGCAGCTCGTTGTCGATATTTGTTACGAGGATGCCGATGGAAAACCCACGGAGCGCAGCGTCCGCCCGCTTGTCATCTGGAACATGACAGACGGGTGGATGTTCAGTGCGTGGTGCGAAATGCGGCAGGCCTTCCGCACCTTCCGTTTCGATCGTGTCGTAAAACTGAGTGTCACAAACACGGTTTTCGAGGACGACGAGACAAGAGGACTGCGTGCTTTCCTGGCAACCGAGCCTTGCGAGGAAGAGGGATAGCCGGAGCCTCCTACAGGTCCAGCGACCACCGGTCACTGGACCTGCCCTTTCAGGTTCAGGCTGTCAGGCTGGTCATCTCTTCCTCTGCCCAACTGCCATCCGGCTGGTAGCGCGCGGCCATACGTCCGTTCCGAAGCGTGGACAGATGCAGCCAGCCATTTTCGAAAAGGTTCCGAACATCCGGGTGCGCATCCAGAATGGCAGATATTGCCTCTTCGGGGGCTTCGATCAGAACCGACAACCGGAGAGGAGTATGCATCCCTTTCTCGCCATCATGCAGTGCCTGTGCAGGCAGACCGGGCCGCAGGCGCCCGCCGTTGCCTTCCACAACGCCAATGCCGCCAACCACATTGTGAATGAGTTTGTTGCCGCCACCGAAGACATCCGGCGCGACTGAAGAGCCATAGTATTGAAGGCTGATCCAGCTCGCCACGACCACCGGGGCGGTGAGGATGAGTTCAAGCGTCTTGAAGTCCTCGTCCGATTGCCAGTCGTAGCTGTGAAGGAAGGCCCGGCCTTCCAGATTGGCCTTCGATGTCAGATGTCTGGGGGCAGCGATGAACGCGGCACAGTCTGCAAGTCCCCACTCCGGCCTGATTTCGGCCCAGTTGAATGCTCTGGCAGCAATGGAGGCAGCATTCGTGCCCGGCAAGCGCAAGGCGCGCTCGGCCCGTGCCTGGGCTCCCGCACGTTTCAACCATTTTTGCAGAAGGTCGAATTCATCCACCGTGCCGGATTGATCCTTGTCGAACAGGGTGATCTCGTCCGTTGTCGTGTCGTGGAGCGCCGCGACAAACCGGGTGTCGTCAGGAAGGTCGATACCGTGAGCGGCAAGGCCGGAGCGGGTTTCGGCATCGTTCAGCAAGCTTGCAAGCAACCGCGCTGAAACCTCACCTGAATGACCACCGCACGCGCCGCAATGATAAGCGCTTTCATGCGGATTGTTTTTCACATTGGCTCCGTGGCCAACAAGCAGAACCACCTGCGCATGATTGTTCGTGAGGCTCATGGCTTTCAGGATCGCAGCGGCGGTCGCTGATTTCGTCTCGGCATCAAGCGCCGGGTCGAGCCTGGGGGCGGCACTCGTTGAGACCTTTCTTGTGGGGCGGCCGAGGGAATCCTTCACCAGCTTGGTTACATACAGAGGGCCGGCAGCTTCCACATAGGCGAAGGACGAGACAGCGGCCTGGCGGAACCTGTCCAGTGCCCGTATGGCCCGCGCACCGATGCGTGCCGTCTTTTCCTCATTGGAAGAACCGTGGCAAGTTGAGGTCATGGACGGTTTCAGCAAGACAGGCAGGTGATTTTCTTCAACATCGGAGCCGTGGTCCTTGTGCGCAGCAGGAAGACCGAAGAAACCCGCAAACCCGAGTGTTTCGATCGATGGGCTCTGGTTTTCCAGCGCCCGCCGGAAGACTTCCGAGCGCACGTCGATGCAGAACGCCGCCTGAAGGGCAGGGCGCTCCCCGGTGTTCTTTGTCGGCGCCTTCAACTGTTGGTCGAGCGACCGCTGGTATGCCCGCTCTGCCGCGTCCTGCAAAATGGCATCGATAACCTGGTCCCGATCCGGAACAAGAGGTGCGGCATGAAGCTGATGCGTGGCCTGCCATTGGTCGGCGACAGCCGGGAAGCGGTTGAAAAGCGCCTCTTCCCAGATCAACCGGACGGCCAGCAGGTCGCCGAGCGTGCCGTCCGTCGTGCCGTCCTGTTCTGCACGCCACAGCAGCCAGCGTGCATGTTGCGCCCAGCCTCCAAGGTCCATCAGCAGCCGGTGAAACAGGGTTTCGGCAGCCGGAACGCTGATGCCCAGCCGGTCGGTTACCCGCAGGATTGCCTGTTCGGAAGTGTCCGGAGACGTGGTTACATGGGAGCAGAAGCCCGTCAGTCCGGCAATTTCGGGTGTCAGGTCACGGCTCGCCCAGGACCGCCAGGCAGCATAAGCGCCCTCGCCCGGGGCTGGAGACCAAAGCGCCTGGCCGCGGTCGAAGTAACCGGCGGCCCACAGCCCAACGGTTTTTTCGATAACCGACGGCCAGTCGATGCCGGATACAGAAGCTGCGAGTTCGGCAATGGTTGGTACGGCTGCCGGTGCCGGTCCATCCATTTGGGCGAATGCCTTGAGCTGCGCGACATCTGCCGGCTTGTTGCCGGCGTTGCTTGCCTCAAGGGCGGCCGTCAGGTCTTCATCCAAGATGCGGCCACAGGCGATCTCAGCGCCGTAGCTGCTTCTGGGCCGGGTCAGGCTGATGCCGCTCGTTCTGGCAAGGCGCGCGGATGCTTCCGCGAGGCCTTCTCCCACCTGGCCGAGGAACGGATTGACGGCAACGGTTGCATCCAGCGGAAAGGCGGGCGGGATGGCCCTTATGGCTGACGTGCCTGCTTCGAGGATGCCCGAAACCCGGAGCGAGCTGAATTGGGTGTGCTTGATAAACATCTGAAGTGCCTCGTCTTACTTGGAGTTCGCAACCCGGTATCCACCGATGAAGCGGTCGAGGAGGGCGTTGAGGTAAAGGCCGTTGGCGATGTGAACGCGCAAGCCGGCGGTCGACGGATGGTGTGACCAGAGCGGGAAAAGCGTCTGCGCAACGGCAACGATGCCGAAGGAAAGCACCGCCAGGACGATCAGCGCCCATTCGAGGGGGCCTGCGACAGGTGCCTGCGGCAGAGCTGGACCCCACAGAAGGTTGGCAACCTGCTGGAAGCCGAAATAGGCAAAGGCAACGATGACTGCGGCCAGCGAGGTGCGATACGTCAGTTCGGCGGGGGCCGCGTCTGCAAGACCTTGCGCCACCAGATAGGCCACACCGAAGATGAGCATTGCTCCAATGGCAAGCGCCTGAGGGGTTTTCGGGCCTGCGATCATCGAGAAGGCGAAGGAGACTATCGCGTAGAGAAACAGGGCGATCGCGAAGGACCGGAGCACGTTGGCAACGCTGGGAATTGCGATCGGGCCGGGGCGCCGCAGCTTGGCAACGGCCAGTACGGCTCCGCCCGAGGACAGGAAGGCATGGGCCTTGTAGAGGGAGTGTGCGACCACATGGAGCAGCGCGAGTGGCCAAAGACCGAGACCACACTGCAACAGCATGAAACCCATCTGGGAAATCGTTGACCAGGCAAGGGCTGTCTTCACCGCGCTTTGGGTCAGCATGACCACTGCCCCGAAGAGAGCGGTCAGGCCACCAAGAGCCACGAGCGTGCCCATGGCGCCAGGACTGGCCTGAACCAGATCTGCGGTCCTGATCAGAAGAAACCCGCCGGCGTTGATGATGCCTGCATGAAGCAGGGCGGAAACCGGGGTCGGCGCCTCCATGACTTCCGTCAGCCAACCGTGCAGGGGGAAGGCGGCCGTTTTCAGCACGGCTGCCAGCACCAGGAACACCACAGCCAGATGTTCGACGAAGGAGAGATCAGGCCCGACCGTTTCAGAAAGCTGTCCAAGCTGTGCGGTGCCGGCGCTTGCCATGAACAGCCCGGCGGCCAGCAGCAGCGAGATGTCACCTGCATGCCAGACAAGCGCGAATTTGGTGGCGGCCCGTTGGGCGGCGGCGCGCTGCGGGTAAAACAGCAATAGCCTGCGCAGGCAGAGGCCGATCCCGGCAAAGCCGAGGACAAGCAGGAACAGGCTGCCCGACTGGACGACCACCAGTACGGCCGCAAGTGCCGTGAGCATCAAGCCGTGGAAGGCCCCTTCTCGCGCTTCACCGTCGAGGTAGGTCCGGGAGTAACGCATCACCACCCAGCCGATGAAGGCGACCAACAGGGTCATCGTCACGCTGATGGGGTCGAGCCGCACGACAAGCGTAAACGGACCTTCGAACAAGGTTGCTTCCGTTGCTCCCAAGACCAGAAGCTGCACCAGACCGGCAAGGGCAAGCACAAGGGCGATAAATGCACTTGCTTCCGAAGCCTTGGGATAGAGCCCTGGGCGGCGGCCCGGACACATTGTTGAAACGGCCGCTGAAGCCAGCAACAGCACCGGCGCAAGAAGGGGCAGGGGGAACAGGTACGGCATGGGAACCTCACGAACGCTGAAAGACGCCGTGGATATACCGTCTCGTTTTCTTGCAAAAAATTACATATTATAATCGAAATCGTTCTATAATTTGGAAGTGTTTTCGTGCTGAACCTTCATCATCTGCGGCTTTTCCGGGCAGTTGCGCGGGATGGAACACTGACGGGGGCTGCCAGGGTGCTGAACCTGTCGCAGTCGGCGCTATCCTCGCAGATCAAGACGCTGGAAGCCTCCCTTGGACACGATCTGTTTGAACGACGCGGACGTGGGCTGGTGCTGACGGAGGCCGGACGGATCGCTCTTGATCACGCGGAAGCGATCTTTCGGACCGCCGAGGACCTGACGGCGACCCTGCGCAACACGGGCACCGAGCGCAAGGCTTTGCGGGTGGGGGCACTTGCAACGCTTTCGCGAAATTTCCAGATCGGCTTCCTGGAACCCCTGATCGGACGATCAGATGTCGAAGTGGTGCTGCGCTCCGGAGCTCAGGCAGACCTTCTGAGGGCCCTGGAAGCATTGGCGATCGATGTGGTCCTGACAAACCTTGTGCCCGCCCGCGATGCCTCCAGTCCCTATCTCGTACATGGACTTTCCGAACAGCCGGTCAGCCTGATCGGACCCGCAACCGCAGTCGATCTGGCGGGGCTCCCCTTGCCGGAGCTTCTGTCTTCGCAGCCGCTGATCCTGCCAACGCCGGAATCGGCCCTTAGGGCATCTTTCGACGCGATGGTCGAGCAACTGGGTGTCGTCACCAAAGTTGCCGCGGAAGCCGACGACATGGCGATGATCCGTCTGCTTGCGCGTGCGCACGCGGGGCTTGCCGTCATTCCGCCGATCGTCGTGAGAGACGAGCTTGCTTCGGGACGGCTGATCGAGCTGGGCAGGCTGGAAGGGCTCAAGGAGGAGTTCTTCGCCGTCACGCTGCACCGGCGCTTCCCGAACCCGCTGGTCGCCGACTTGCTTCAGGCTTTCAAAAACAAGACGGACTGAGCAAGGGTTTCAAGCCTTTGCCCAGTCCGAAACGTGGCGCCGAGGTCGCGTCAGTACGCAACCGACAAATGCGGGCCGGTGTTCTTGTCGATCACTTCCGGCTTGTCGGTTTCCACCTTGCCGGTCCAGCCGCCACCAAGCGCCTTTTGCAGGGCGATGTAATAGGTGGTCAGGCGGACACGGCTCTGGATGAGCGTGTCTTCGGCGGAGTAGGTCGAGCGCTCAGCATCGAGGGCATCGAGGAAGCTGGCGGCGCCGGTCTGGTAGAGCGATCTGGAAAGCTCGGCGGCCGACTTGTAGCTTTCCGCCGAACGCCGCTGACTGGCGACACGCTTGCGTTCCTGGGTGAAGCCGACAAGAGCGTTCTCGACATCTTCCAGCGCCGTCAGCACCGATGCCTGGTAGGCGAGGAAATACTGATCGCGCTGGGCTTCGGCAATCTCGACGCCTGCCGCCAGCTTGCCTGCATTGAAGATCGGCACGGACAGCGACGGGCCGAAGGCCCAGCTGATCGAGGAATTCTTGCCGAGATCGCCAATGTCGGCTGCGGCGGTACCGATGGAACCTGTCAGGCTGACGGAGGGATAACGCGCTGCCGTTGCCTGACCGATTTTCGCGGTTGCCTCCGCAAGCTGGCGTTCAGCCAGGCGAACGTCCGGGCGGGTCAGCAGGATGCTTGCCGGAATCCCGACAGGGATCGGCAGTTTCGGTGTCGGAATTCGGCTGCTTGCCAGCAACCGGTCGGTAAGGGCAGTCGGCTGTTGACCGGTCAAAACGCTCAGCCGGTGCATGGAAGCGGCAAGAGCTGTCTTCAGGGCCGGAATATTGGCCTCTGTCGACGCCGCCTGACCTTCCGCGTTGGCAACGTCGAGACCGGAGGAAGAACCTGCCTGGAACCGCTTGCGGATGAGATCGGCCGAGGACTGCTGCGATTTCGCGGTGTCCTGCGCCAGTTTCAGCCGCTGCTGAAAGCCGCGCGCTTCGACATAGTTGGTGGCAAGGTCACCAATCAGGGTCAGCAAGCTTGCCCGCAGCTCTTCCTCGGCAGCATCAAGACCGTATTTGGCCGCTTCCTTTGCTCGGCGATTGGCGCCGAAGATGTCGATCTCCCAGGCGGCATCGAAACCACCGTTCCAGAGCGTGCCGACGCTGTCGGAACCGCTCGATTTGGAGCGGGTTACGCCGGCCGCACCGTCAAGGCTCGGAAAGAGCGATGAGGAGGCCTGTTTGTAACTGGCCCGGGCTTCACGCACCTTGGCCTTGGCGGTGCGGACATCCAGGTTGTTCTGAACCGCGAGCGAGATCAGGCTGTTGAGCTGGGCATCGCCCAGCTGCGTCCACCAGTTGGCAAGTTGCGGCACGGAGGCAGGCGTTTCGCCTGTCGTGTTGCGCCACTTGCCGGGCACGGAGACATCCGGGCGCTGGTAGTCGGGGCCGACGGAACAGGCACCCAGCAGGGTCGCCGCCATCAGGCCCGCACCCAGCCGCAACCAGGTCTTGCGGCGTTGAGAGGGGACGGCGCAGGCAGAGCCGGTCTCAGGTTTGAAAAGGGTCATCGAAACTCTCTCAATGGGCTTTGCTGCCTGAAGTGTCGGGGGCTGCTTCGTTCGTCTGCTTGCGGCTGAAGATGCGCCGCACGGTGACGAACAGAAGCGGCACGAAGAAGATGCCGAGCACGGTGGAGGCGATCATGCCGCCCATGACGCCGATGCCGATGGAGTTCTGCGCACCCGAACCTGCCCCGGTGGCAATCGCCAGTGGCGTCACACCCAGGATAAAGGCGAAGGACGTCATCAGGATCGGCCGGAGCCGCTGGCGAGCGGCGTCCAGTGTTGCCTGCAGCAGGTCCTTGCCCTGGCGTTGTTGTTCGATGGCGAACTCCACGATCAGGATGGCATTCTTCGCCGCCAGGCCGATGGTCGTCAG
Organism: Labrenzia sp. R5_0; assembly: GCF_017743835.1. Lineage (NCBI taxonomy): Bacteria > Pseudomonadati > Pseudomonadota > Alphaproteobacteria > Hyphomicrobiales > Stappiaceae > Labrenzia > Labrenzia sp. R5_0. Next base: position 53,728 of record NZ_JAGHRK010000011.1, read on the forward strand.
CAGGCCGACCTTGAAGTAGACGTCGTTGGTTTGCCCGAAAATCAGGGCCGCCGCCAGGGCGCCGAAGACGCCGATTGGGACCGACAGCATCACCGCGAAGGGGATCGACCAGCTTTCATAAAGGGCGGCAAGGCACAGGAACACGATCAGGATCGAGATCGCATAAAGTGATGCGGCCTGATCGCCCGAAAGCCGTTCCTGATAGGAAAGGCCGGTCCATTCATGAACGAAGCCTGCCGGAAGCTGAGCCACGAGCGCATCGATTTCCGCCATCGCGTCACCCGAGCTGATGCCGGGAGCCGCCTGGCCTTGCAGTTCCACAGCCGACGCGCCGTTGAAGCGCTCGAGCCGCGGGGAACCATAGGTCCAGCGCGATGAGGCGAAAGCGCTGAAGGGCACCATGTCGCCATTGGAATTGCGCACGTGCCACAGGTCCAGATCGGACGGCTGCATGCGGAACGGGGCATCGGCCTGCACATAGACCGGCTTGATGCGACCACGGTCCATGAAGTCGTTGACGTAGTCGGACCCCCAGGCAATCGACAGGGTGTCGTTGATGTCCGGGATGCCGAGGTCGAGCAGGCGCGCTTTCTGGGTGTCGATGTCGACCTTGAACTGCGGCTGATCTTCCTGGCCGTTGGGCCGTGTCGCCGCCAGTTTGCCGGATTGTGCCGCCATGCCCAGCAACTGGTTGCGAACCTCCATCAGCCTGTCATGACCGGCGCCATTGATGTCCTGCAGATAGAACGAAAAGCCGTTGGTGTTGCCCATGCCCTGAATGGCAGGCGGGGCAAGGGCGAACACACGGGCGTCCTTGAACTGCGAGAAGGCTCCCATGGCACGGCCTGCAACTGCCTGGGCGGCAAGCCGCGGGTCTTCGCGCTCGGTGAAGTCCTTCATGCGGATGAAGGCGAGGCCGACATTCTGTCCCTGACCGCCGAAACCGAATCCGGCGACGGTGAAGACGCTGTCGACCGCATCCGGCTCGTTCTCCATGAAGTGGGTGCGTACCTTGTCGAGCACGGTCAGTGTCCGGCCCTGGGTCGCGCCAACGGGCAGGTTGACCATGGCAATCAGAATGCCCTGGTCTTCCTGAGGCAGGAAGGAGCTTGGCAGGCGATTGAACATCCAGCCCATGGCAACGCCGATTGCGATGAACAGCACAAGGAAGCGCTTGCCGCGCTTCAGGATGCCGCCATTTGCCGCCCTGTAGCCGTTTGCGCTTGCGTCGAAACCCTTGTTGAACCACGCGAAGGGACCACGCTTGTGGCCGTGGTCACCCTGCTTCAGCATGGTGGCGCACAGCGCTGGCGTCAGGATGAGCGCAACGAATACCGACAGCACCATGGCCGAAACGATGGTGATCGAGAACTGGCGGTAAATGATCCCGACGGAGCCGCCGAAAAACGCCATCGGCACGAAGACGGCGGACAGCACCACCGCAATGCCGATCAAGGCGCCGGTGATCTCGTTCATGGATTTGCGGGTCGCCTCACGCGGCGGCAAACCTTCCTCCGCCATCACGCGTTCGACGTTTTCCACCACGACGATGGCGTCATCCACCAATAGCCCGATGGCGAGCACCATGGCGAACATCGTTAGCGTGTTGATCGAATAGCCGAACAGCGCAAGCACCCCGAAGGTGCCGAGCAGAACCACGGGCACGGCAAGCGTCGGAATGATGGTCGCGCGCAGGTTCTGCAGGAAGAGATACATCACCAGGAACACCAGCACGACTGCTTCCAGCAGTGTGTGGACCACCTTCTCGATGGAGAGCTTCACGAAGGGGGTGGTGTCATAGGGATAGACTACGTCGACCCCGGCAGGCAGCGTCGAGGAGAGCCGGTCGATGGTGTCACGTACCCGCTGGGCGGTGTCGATGGCGTTTGCACCGGTCGCAAGCGAGACCGCAAGGCCGGACGCCGGCATGCCGTTGTAGAAGGCAGAGGTGCTGTAGCTTTCGTTGGCAACTTCCACCCGGGCGACATCGTTGAGGCGAACGACAGAGCCGTCTTCGGAGCTCTTCAGAATGATGTCGCGGAACTGCTGTGCAGTCTGCAGGCGGCTGGAGGCGGTGATGGTCGCGTTGAGCTGCTGACCCTCGGCCTGCGGCAGACCGCCAAGCTGGCCGGCGGAAACCTGGGTGTTCTGGGCCTGGATTGCGGAACTGACATCGCTCGGCATCAGGTTGTATTTCAGCAGTTTCGTCGGGTCGAGCCAGATGCGCATGGCATAGCCGGAGCCGAACAGCCGGGTTTCACCGACGCCCTCGACGCGTTTCAGCGTGTCGTTGAGCGTGTTGTCGACATAGTCGGCAATGTCGGTGGAAGTCAGGCGTCCGTCCGTCGAAACGAAGCCGAGCACCATCAGGAAGCCGGAAGTCGACTTGGTGACGGTGATGCCCGTGTTCTGGACGATCTGCGGCAGCTGGCTGGAGACGAGCTGCAGCTTGTTCTGCACCTGCATCTGGGCAACGTCCGGATCCGCCTTGGAGGAGAACGTCAGCGAAATCTGGGCTGAACCGGAGTTCGAAGACGTCGCGGTCATGTAGTCCAGGTAATCGATCCCGGACATGCCCTGTTCGATCACCTTGGTAATCGAGTTTTCGACCGTCGCCGCATCGGCGCCCGGATAATTGGCGCTGATGTTGACGGTGGTCGGTGCAATTTGCGGATATTGCGAAACGGAAAGCGTCGTGATGGCCAGTGCGCCTGCCAGCATCGTGACAATGGCAATGACCCAGGCAAAGATCGGCCTGTCGATGAAGAAAGCTGACATCAGTCGGAAGTCTCACTTGTGTTCGACACCGCCTCACCGCGGCTTTCCACCTCACCCGTCGCTTCGTCAATGGTCACCAGAGTGCCTGTTGCCTCCTGGCCGGCCCGCACGAACAGCGAGCCTTCAACGATGACCCGGTCTCCTTCCGAGATACCTTCGTTGACCAGCCAGTTGTTGCCGATGTCGCCTTCGACCCTCAGGACGCGCTCTTCCACCTTGCCGTCCTGGTCGAGGAACAATGCCGTCGGTTCGCCTCTGGCGTTGCGCGATACGGCGCGCTGCGGCACGAGGAACGAGTTCTGCGCAATGCCTTCCTCGACGATCGCCTGGACGTACATGCCCGGCAGGAGCAAACGATCGGGGTTCGGGAATTCGGCGCGCAGCGTGTAGGTGCCGGTTGTCGGGTCAACGTGGGCTTCCGAAAATTCCAGCTTGCCGGTTTCGGAGTATTCCTCCCCTGTTTCCAGCAGCAGGCGCACCTGTACGTTATCGCCGGATAACTTGATCCGGCCTTCGCGCACGGCCTTTCGCAGCTTCAGCAGGTTGGTGCTCGACTGGGTGACGTCGACATTGATCGGGTCAAGCTGACGGATGATGGTCAGCGGGGCCGACTGGCTGGCGGTCACCAATGCGCCGACGTTCAGCGTCGAGGCTTCGATGCGGCCCGAAATCGGTGCCTTGATGACGGTGTTGTCGAGATTGATCCTTGCAGTCTGCACGCTGGCCTTTGCGGAGGCGATGTCCGCCTTTGCCTGGGCGAGCGCCGCCTTGGCGTCGTCCAGCTCCTGCTTGGCCACGGCGTTCTGCGTGATCAGTTCCTCGTAGCGCTCAACCTTGGTCTGGGCGCTCGGCAGGGCCGCTTCGGCTTTCTGGAGAGCTGCCTGGGCGCTGTCGTGTGCTGCCTTGTAGAGATCGTCCTCGATCCGGTAGAGCACGTCTCCGGCGGTGACCTCCGTGCCTTCCTTGAACAGGCGTTCCTTGATGATGCCGCCGACTTCGGGCCGAACTTCCGCATCCAGAGACGCTGCGATCCTGCCCGAAAGCTTGGCCGTGATCGCGACCGACTCGGGCTCAAGTTCGACAACGCCGACTTCCGGTTTGGGCGCGGCGCCTCGCATCTGCTGGGCTTGAGCAATGCCGGACCCCAGGCTGGTGGAAATCAGGAAAGCGATGAGAAAAGCACGGAACGGCTTCTTCGTAGAGCACAGGTACGCAGTGCTCGAACCGAGAGGGGTACACGTCATTTCCGGGAGGAACCTCTTTGGAAGCGAATGCTGTGGAGTATTAGAAAACTCTCGGGTACCATTATTCGCTTCAAGGTTCCCTCGTCAATCGAATTTCGGTATCAGTTCGTAACGGGGAGGAGACAAAATGAGCTCTTCAAGAACAAAAATTGTGCAAACGGGTTCCTGTCCAGGCGGACTTGATGACTGTAACGAGCAGCGGCAACGCGGACGGCAGAAGGTTCATGACGAGGCGACGCTGAAGGCGCGCGTTGTCGAGGTCGCCTTCGGCACGTTCCAGAAGCATTCCTACAACGGCACGACCATGGCACTGGTCGCCAAGAATGCCGGGATTTCCAAGCGGACGCTTTACGAGTTGTTTCCGTCGAAAATCGAGCTCTTCGCGGAACTCGCGATACGCCACCGTGCCAATCTTCTTGATGTGCCGGCAGGCCGAAAGGCCGAAACCCTTGAAGAAGCCCTGAGGGCGGTCTTCAAGGTTGACCAGAGCGATGAAAAACACAATCAGCAGGCTGCCGAAATGCGTCTGTTCTACGTGGAGGCCGTCGCGAACGAAGAGCTGGGCATGCTTTTGAGGAAACACTGCGGCAGCGAACTGCATGATGTGGTGACTGCCTGGGTGGAGGACGAGGTCGCAAAAGGCCGGATCGTGGTCCAGTCTTCGCGCGACACGGCAAAGTATCTTCTGGATGTCCTCATTGCGGCTCGGCTGTTCCGCCCGAAGACACCCGACATGATCACGGGCCTGTCGGATATTCGCACCTACCTCAATCACACGATCCAGCTCATCCTGAACGGCCTGCTGCCACGCTGACCGTTCAGGAGGGATGCTTCAGGATGCCTTGGCCTTGCGAAGAGGGGCGGGATCGGCTCTTTGCAGCCAGTGGCCGAGATCCAGCGTCGACCGCTGACCAAGTTCTGCACGGTTCTTTTCAAGAAACTCATTGGCAGCAGTGCGGCCTTCCTCGCGCAGTTCCTCCAGGAACGGCCAGGTGGAGTTGAGTTTGGATTGACCGCTGCGGCCATTCATGCCGGCACCTGCAATCCGGTGGATCCGCAGGTTGGCGACCGGATTGGAAACCGGGCTGGCGGCACGATTGGCGTTGAGGCCTGTCAGGCTCGGCAGGAAACCTTGCCGGGGCGACTGTGTGCCAGCGCCAGCTTGATGTTGCAATTCCGCCAGCAACCGCAGTTCCTTGATCAAAGGCGCATTGAAGGAGATCTCCTTTTCGCGCGCGGCGATCTGCTGGGCATCCTGCGGCAGGGCAGCTCGTTCGGTGGGGCTCGTCTGGACCAGCAACAGATCCGCATCACCCGGCTCCAGAACCAGAGGCATCAGGCTGGGGTTGCCGGTATAGCCGCCGTCCCAGTAATGCTCGCCGTCGATTTCGACCGCGTGAAAGAGGGACGGGAGACAGGCGGATGCCAGAAGCACATTGGTGCTGACGGCGCCGTTGGAAAAGATGCGCGCTTCACCCGAACCGACATGGGTCGCAGTCACATGCAGCGGTATGGCCGAGCGGGCAATGGCGTCGATGTCGATCGTTTCGTCTATGATTTCCCGTAAAGGGTTGAAGCCTGCCGGGTTGAGATCGTAGGGCGACAGGAAGTTCATTCCCGCGCCGAAGAGAAACGGCAGGCTTTCGAAATCTATTCCCAATCCACCGAGCACTGCTCTCGATGTCGTCATGTTGAAGGGGGTAAACCGGCTTCGTTTGGAAACCGTTTTCCAGAAGCCCTCCAGTGACGTGCGCGCTTCTTCGCGCCCGCCTTTCATTAGGCCGGTCAGCAGAGCCGCCGCATTCATCGCGCCGGCGGATGTGCCCGAAAGGGCGTTGATCTCGAGTGTCTCTTCCTCCAGGAGACGGTCCAATACGCCCCAGGTGAAGGCGCCATGGGCACCGCCACCCTGGAGCGCCAGGTTCACACGTGTCCTGCGCGCTCCTTTGGCGCTATGTGAAACAGTATGTTTCAAGGTCCGGGTTCCTTTCCACGAAGTAGTGTCCAGCCCCGAAACGTTTCCTCGTGATATTTTTTGCTTGAGTTTCGTGCCCGGCCGCTGGTGAGCGGATTTCGGCGGTAAACCATTTTACGGCCTGCCGGTGCATCGGAAGACTAAGATATGCTGCAATGCAGCATCTTTCAATGCGTGCACGTGTTTCGACAGACTTTTACGGTGAGAAACGGCAGCCTTCCGCGGGGAAAGTACTGCTGCGATGCAATGTTTCGAAGTCTGCGTGACAAAAGGGAGACTTGCGCAAGTTCCTGATTCCATGTCTGAATTCAGATGCCTTCCCGGAATGTGCGGGCAGGTGATGTCGTTTTGGCTGAAACTTTGTGCAGACGATCGGGAGGATGCAGCGCAATGAGCGTGAAACTGACTTTTCTCGGGGGCGTCGGCACTGTTACAGGTTCGAAATATCTGCTGGAGAAAGACGGCACGCGTGTGCTGGTCGATTGCGGCCTGTTCCAGGGTTACAAGCAATTGCGGCTCAAGAACTGGGCGCCTTTGCCTGTCGATCCGAAAACAATCGACGCGGTCATCCTGACACACGCCCATCTGGATCACTCCGGCTATCTGCCCCTCTTGGTTCGCAACGGCTTCAAGGGCCCGGTTGTCTGCACAAGGGCGACGCGGGATCTGTGCACGATCCTCCTGCCGGACAGTGGGTTCTTGCAGGAAAAGGACGCGGAATTCGCCAACCGTCACGGGTTCTCGAAGCACCGTCCGGCCCTGCCGCTCTACACGAAAAAGGATGCGGAAGTGTCGCTGGACCGGTTCCGGCCAGTGGACTTCGATGACGTGCATGAAATGCTGGGCGCTTTCAGCGTTACCTTCCGCAAGGCCGGGCATATTCTGGGGGCGGCGATTGTGGAGCTGACCTGGGGTGGCACAAGGATCGTCTTTTCCGGAGACCTCGGGCGCTACGGTGATGCGACGATGTTCGATCCGTCGCCGATCCGCGAGGCGGATTACCTGCTGGTCGAATCCACCTATGGCAATCGCCGGCACGAAAACCTTGATGCCGAGGACATCCTGGCCGAAGCCATCACCAAGACCGCACGGCGCGGTGGCACCGTTGTTATCCCCTCCTTTGCGGTCGGCCGGGCGCAATCACTGCTGTTCCATATACAGAGCCTGAAGAAAGAAGGCCGAATTCCCGACCTGCCGATCTTTCTCGACAGTCCCATGGCCGTCAGCGCCTCCAACATCTATGGCAAGCACCCGGACGACCACCGGTTGACGGCGGAAGAATGCGACTGGTCCAACGGGGCGGCGCATTATGTGGCCGATGTGGAGGAATCCAAGGATCTCGATCGCAATCGCATGCCCAAGGTCATCGTTTCTGCCAGCGGCATGGCGACCGGCGGCCGGGTGCTGCATCACCTGAAACACTATGCGCCCGACCATCGCAACATGATCCTGTTCGCGGGGTTTCAGGCGGGGGGGACGAGAGGCGCGGCGATAACGTCCGGTGCGGCAAGTGTCCGGATCCATGGCTCCGACGTGCCGATTCGGGCTGAGGTCGGCAACCTGCACATGCTGTCAGCGCATGCGGATGCGGACGAAATCATGCGATGGCTGGGAAACTTCGAGCGGCCGCCAAAGATGACCTACATCACGCATGGCGAACCGGATGCCGCCGACGCCCTGCGCTACAGGATCGAGAGCGAGCTGGATTGGCCGTGCTGGTTGCCGGACTACCGGGAAGACGTTGAACTGGAATAACGATCGCCAAGCGCTCCTTCTCCCAGCTTCCGTACAGCAGGAATGAATGCCGATATCGAAACCTGCAAGGCACTGGAAATAATTGTTTCTGCTATTTGCCGTTGCGTCAGAATTGTCGCAGTGTTTAAGGTAGGGGCCAAGGTGTGTAGGGAGTACTGGCTGTGTGGCGTTCTGTTCTCATGTCCTCGATCATGGCGGTCGCCGCCGTCACGTCTGCCAGGGCCGATGCCGTTGTGATCGGCGTGCCCGCCTGGCCCTCGGCTCAGGTCACCGCCTACATCATCGATGATATTCTCAAAGAGCGCCTCGGTGTAGAGACGGAACTGCGTGATCGAGGCACCCTGACAATTCTCTCCGATATCGGTCGGGGCGAGGTCCAGGTACATCCGGAAGTCTGGTTCCCCAACCTGTCTGCAATGGCAGGGCGGTTGAGCGAGGAAAAGCATGTCCTGTCGCTCAGCCCAAAGAGCGTCGCTGCGACGCAGAATATCTGCGCGACACGCGCAACGGTTGAACAAACCGGCATCAAGGCGGTCGCTGACCTCGTGAAGCCCGAGATGGCCGCGCAATTCGACAGTGACGGCGATGGCAAGGGCGAGATCTGGATTGGCGCCCCGAGTTGGTCGTCAACGGAGATCGAAAAGATCAGGGCGCATTCCTACGGCTACGACCAGACAATGACGCTGCTGGAAATGCCGGAAGATGTCGCCATGGCCGCCGTTGATGCGGCCGTGTCCTTCGGCAAGCCCGTGGTCTTCTATTGCTACGGACCGCACCATGTTTTTGAACTTCATGACATCGTGAAGCTGGAAGAGCCAGCGTACGACCCGGCACGCTGGACAATCGTCACCCGCGCCCAGGACAACGACTGGCTGGAAAAGTCACACGCCGACACCGCCTGGGACGCGTCCAGTTTCAAGATTGCCTTTGCGACTTCCCTTGAAAGCGGCATGCCCGAAGTGGCCTCGTTCCTGTCAGCCATGGAACTGACACCGGCCGATGTCACCGGGATGAGCTATGCCGTCGTTGTCGAGGGCAAACCGGCAGAAGATGTTGCAAGGGACTGGATTGCCGCGAATGCGGACAGGATCGGGGAGTGGACCAAATGATCAGGCTGCCGAGCGCATTTCGCACTGTCTTGAACTGGGTGCCGGCCATTGCGGTGCTGGCCTTTGCCGGCGTGGCGCTGGCGCAATCCTTCCAGACGCAGATCTACGATCCGACGACACGCAAATGGGTGGACTACACCCCGCGCGCGGCGGCGAAGTTCTATAACCGGCATGGCCAGTCGCCTGAAGAATTCCGGCGGCAGGTGGTTCCGTTCCGCACGGCTGAAAAGCCCGGTACCATCATCATCGATGGAGACAGGCACTTCCTTTACCTGGTTCAGCCCAACTTTCAGGCGATCCGATACGGTATTGGCGTGGGCCGCGACGGCTTCGGCTGGGCCGGCATCGTCAAGATCGGCCGCATGCAGGAATGGCCGACCTGGACACCCCCACCGGAAATGATTGCCCGTGATCCTGAATCCGCCCAGTGGGCGGGCGGCATGCCAGGCGGGCCCGACAATCCGCTCGGCGCCCGTGCGATGTATCTTTATATCGGCAACAAGGATTCCATCTACCGCATCCATGGCACCAACCAGCCCTGGACGATCGGTCTCAATATCTCATCGGGCTGTATTCGCCTGAACAACGAGGATGTCGCGGACCTTTACAGCCGCGTGGAAGTTGGCGCGAAGGTGATTGTGCTGATGCAGGGGGCTGCCCTTTACAAGGGCGTCTGAGACCTGTCGGTGAAGGGTGGGAGAAACTTGAAATGAACATCAGGGTATCGAACAGGGTTGCTGCGGGACTGGCTGCCGGGCTTTGTCTTTCCGTCGTCGCGGGCTGCAACACCAGCTCCAACCAGACACCGACCGCCGGTGCCGTGCGTTCGTCAGGCGAAACCGCACCAACCGACCTGCAACTGCTTTGTGCCTCGAAGGCCGCCGAAGAGCTGCAGGTTACCGGCGGCAATGTTCTGCCCGTCAGCTCCATGCCTTCGGGCGAAAACGCCTATCAGGTCAATCTGACCTTCGATGGCGGGCAAGCGGTTTGCGTAATTGACGAAGCCGGCACCGTCCAGTCGATCAATCGCGTTTAAGGAAGAGCCGGGCGGCTTCAGGCCTCCGGCAGATGCTTCAAGAGTGAAGCCTTGGCCCCGTGGATGTGTTCCCGGGTGAGGTTGGAGGCGAGGTTCGCGTCGCCTTTTTCGCAGGCTTCCAGGATGGCGAAATGTTCGCGTCCCGCCCGTTCCATGCCGTTGGACATGACCAGCTGGGCCCGGATCTGTCGTTCCACCCGGTCGATGGCGTTGTCGGCAATCTCCTGAAAGAACTTCAGATCGCTGGCGCTGTAGAGTGTTTCGTGAAAATCGCGGTTGAGGTCGCCATAGGCCATCGGATCGGTGGCCGAGGAGAACGCCGCGCATTTTTGCCTTGCGTCTGCCAGCAGCTCCTTCGACATCAGCGGAACGGCATTGCGAATGATTTCCGGTTCGACCAGCGCACGCAGGTCAAAGATTTCCGCCGTTTCCCTGGGTGACAGACCGGCGACGACGGCCCCCTTGTAGCGCTGCGTCTTGACGAGGCCCTGTTCCTCCAGGCGGGAGATCGCTTCGCGCACCGGAATGCGGCTGGTGTTGAACAGGCGGGCGATTTCGTCCTGGCGGAGAGGTTCGCCTTCTTCAAGCTGGCCCTCGATAATGGCTTTCCGCAGCGCGTCGAACACAATCGACGATGCCGAAGCAGTCGCGGAAATATCCATCGTTTTCAGTTTCATAGGACCAATTCTCCCTGAAGCCACCTTTTACGGGATCGCCCTTGATTGGTGAAGCGAAAATGATTTCGAATATTTTATATTGAATATTGGATCCAATCTGGTTTATCAATCTCGAGCCCAAGGAACGCAGCAGGCAGCAGTTGACGGAACAGCTGGTGCTGCGAGGTCCGGGTGCGGTGCACCGAGGGCTGTAAGGCCCGGCGCACGATGAGCGAAGTCCGACGGGAGGCGCATCTGCCGTCCGGCGGCTGAGCCGGAATACCCCGACAGCTCGGGAGGCTGCCGGGCAAAGACCTGGTCCGGATCGAGCGGGAAACCCGCCGACCGGGCAGGAAAAGACCCGGAGCGTGCAAGCACCGGGGCCAGAATGCTTCAGAAGGAAGAGGGGAACTCATGATCAGGAAATTCGTGGCTGCCGCAGCCCTTTCATTCGCCGCCGCGCTGCCGGTCAAAGCCGACACGCTGGACGATGTTGTCGATCGCGGTCAGCTGAAATGCGGCGTCGTGCTGGACTTTCCGCCGATCGGCTATCGGGACGAGAACAACGAGCCGGCCGGTTTCGACGTGGAATATTGCAATGACCTCGCCGCAGCGCTTGAAGTCGAGCCGATCATCTATCCGGTAACCTGGGCCGAGCGCCTGCCGGTGATCGTGACCGGCCGCGCGGATGTGGTGTTCGGCGCAACTTCCGACAGTCTCGCCCGTGCCCGTACCGTTGGTTTCACCATTCCTTACGCGATCTATTACGCGCAGGGCGTGGTCAACACGGAAAGCGGGATCAGCGCATTCGAAGATATTCGCGGCAAGCGTGTCGCTGCTGCCATCGGTACCGTGCCGGAGCAGGAGTGGCTCAAGATCGCGGCCGAATGGGGCGAAGAGCATCTCTACCAGGGCTATCAGTCCGAAAACGAAGTGTTTCTTGCTGTTGCCCAGGGCAAGGCCGATATCGGCCTGACCACCAACACCGCCGTCAAGCCGGTCACCGACCAGTCTGAAACGCTGGAGCCCGGCCCGCGCATGCCTTGGACCACGGATTACACTTCCGTTGTCGCCAAGCGCGAAGACGTGACCTGGCTGAACTTCCTCAACCTCTTCGTCACCCACCAGGTCCGCTCCGGCCGCTATGCCGAGCTGTGGGGCAAATATGTCGGTGGCGAAGCTCCGGAACTGCGTATCCCGGGCGTGATGTACTGAGGGTGATGCCGTGACGGGTGATCCTATCCTCCTCGGATGAGCGTGGGGTCACCTGCTACTTGCGACAAATACAGTGCCACCCCGGGCGACCGAAGGGAGACCCGGGGCTCACTCACCCCCGGAAAGTTTGAAGCGTGTGCTGATCCTCGGCGAAGAGATCCGCGGCTTCAGCAAGTTTCACCAAGAGAAGGCCCCGGATCTGCGCCGCGCTTGTCCGGGGTGACACCCGGAATACCAACCTCGGCAGTGCTCTTGTCTGACGGGATCTCACGAATGCGTATGCCTTGCCCCGATAAGGCGGGATAGCCGGAGCAATTCGTAACAAATGTTCGACTATAATTTCCATTGGCGGCCGGTGCTGAAAAGCCTGCCCGATCTGCTGGAGGCCGGGTTGCTGACGCTTGAAGTCGCGACCCTGTCGATGGTGATCGGCATCGTGGTCGGTCTTGCGCTGGCGCTGATCCGGCTGAAGCTGAAGGGGCCACTCTACTGGCTTGCGACAACGTGGGTGGAACTGGCGCGCAATACGCCTGCGCTGTTCCAGCTGTTCTTCTTCGGCTTCGGGCTCGGCGCCTTCGGCATTCACCTGACGCCGTTTTTCATCGTACTTGCCGGGCTCAGCTTCAACTGTGCCGGCTATCTGGCGGAGAATTTTCGCGGCGGCTTTCAGGCAGTGCCCGAGACACAGCTGCGGGCGGCACGGTCGTTGGGAATGACCTCCTGGCAGGCTTATACCCGCATCGTCATCCCGCAGGTTTTTCGCATCGTCTATCACCCGGTCACCAACCAGATGGTCTGGGCGGTATTGATGTCTTCACTCGGCATGCTGGTCGGGTTCCGCGAACTGTCAGGCGAGACCCAGTTCTTCGCCAGCCGCACCTTCCGCATCTTCGAATATTTCGCGGTCACGGCCGTCATCTACTACGTGATCGTCAAATTCATCCTGGCGGCGTCCCGGCTCCTTGCCATGCGCCTGTTCCGGTACTGAGGGGGCTGACATGAAAGAATCCATCAGCTTCTTTTCAGGCTTCAACATTCACGATTTCTGGTTCCTCGGTGAAGCTGCACTCCGGACCCTCTGGATCTCGGCTGTGTCGATTACCATCGGGACCGTGCTCGGCGGTCTGTTCGGCTGGATGCTCTACGAGGGCCGGCTGGCGGCGACGTTGCTGCTGGGGCCGGTGCTGGATGTGTTCCGCTCCGTGCCGCTGATTATCCAGCTTGTGCTGTTCTACAATTTTGCGCCCATCGTCGGTCTGGATTTCGATCCGTTTGCGTCGGGCGTGGTGATCCTGACCGCCTACACCGCTTCTCTGGTAGCCAACGTTGCCCGCGGCGGCATCGAAGCTGTCGGCAAGCCGATGCGCCGGGCGGCGCGTTCGCTGGGGCTCAGCTACTGGCAGGACATGCGCTACGTGGTGTTGCCCATCGGCGGGCGGGCCGTCTTTCCGGCCTGGGTCGGTGTTGCGCTCGGCGTCATGAAGGATTCCGCGCTGGTGTCGGTGCTCGGCTATGTCGAGCTGCTCAAGGCCAGCCAGATCCTGATCACGCGGACACAGGAACCCTTCCTGATCCTCTCCCTCGCCGGCGCGTTCTACTTCGCGCTGTCCTTCCCGATCTCGCGCTATGCCGCAAAACTGGAAAAAAGGTGGGCCCAATGATCGAGATACGCGGCCTTGAGAAATATTTCGGCGCTCTTCAGGTGCTCAAGGGCATCGACCTTGATGTCGAAAAGGGCGAAGTGCTTTCCGTCATCGGCGCGTCCGGGTCGGGCAAGTCGACACTGCTTTATTGCATCAACGGCCTGGAGCCGATCCAGAAGGGATCGGTGGTGGTCGACGGCACCGACGTTCACGCCAAGACGACGGACATCAACAAGCTGCGCCAGAAGCTCGGCATGGTGTTCCAGCAATGGAACAGCTTTCCGCATCTGACCGCGTTGGAAAATGTTGCGCTGGCGCCGAGGATCGTGAAAGGCAAATCGAAAGCGGAAGCCGAGGCGATTGCGGAAAAGCAGCTTCGCCATGTCGGCCTTGCGGACAAGCTGAAGGTGTATCCGAACAATCTGTCGGGCGGGCAGCAGCAGCGTCTCGCGATTGCGCGGGCACTGGCCATGGAGCCAACCTACATGCTCTTCGACGAGGCGACATCCGCTCTCGATCCGGAGCTGGTCGGCGAAGTGCTGGACACGATGCGCCTGCTGGCCGAGGAAGGCATGACGATGATCTGCGTTACCCACGAAATGGGCTTTGCCCGGGACGTCTCCGACCGGGTCGCCTTCTTCCACAAGGGCGTAATGGAGGAGATCGGCCCGCCGGCCCAGATCTTCGGTCAGCCTGAATCCGAGAACACCCGAAAATTTCTTGCTAACGTGCGCTGACCCGGCGCAACTAGACCTTACCGTCAGGCCTCAAGGCCCGTGCTTCGCACGTGGGAGCCAACCGACAGGCCCGACCCATCCAGGAGTGAATGATGACGTCCAATATCTTTTCCGGCTGCATGCCTGCCCTGATGACCCCGTGCAAGGCCGACCGTTCGCCCGATTTCGATGCCCTCGTGAAGAAGGGCAAGGAACTGATCGAAGTCGGCATGTCCGCCGTCGTCTATTGCGGCTCCATGGGCGACTGGCCTCTCCTGACGGACGAGCAGCGCATGGAAGGCGTCGAGCGTCTGGTGAAGGCAGGTGTACCGGTGGTCGTTGGAACCGGTGCGGTCAACACCAAATCCGCTGTTGCCCATGCCGCTCATGCGGCAAAGGTTGGCGCGCATGGTCTCATGGTCATCCCGCGCGTTCTGTCTCGCGGCATCTCCGTGTCGGCGCAGCGCAACCATTTCAGCGATATCCTGAAGGCGGCTCCGAACCTGCCGGCGGTGATCTACAACAGCCCCTACTACGGTTTCGCCACCCGCGCCGACCTGTTCTTCGACCTGCGCCGGGAATTCCCGAACCTGATCGGCTTCAAGGAATTCGGCGGCCTTGCAGACCTGCGCTATGCGGCTGAAAACATCACTTCGCAGGACGACCAGGTGACGCTGATGGTCGGTGTCGACACCGCTGTCTATCACGGCTTCATCAACTGTGGTGCGACCGGTGCGATCACAGGTATCGGCAATGCCATTCCCAAGGAAGTCCTGCATCTGGTGGCGCTTTGCAAGAAGGCCGCAGAAGGTCATGCGGAAGCGCGACTGCGGGCAAAGGAACTGGAAGAGGCGCTGGCTGTTCTGTCCAGTTTCGATGAAGGCCCGGACCTGGTGCTCTACTACAAGCACCTGATGGTGTTGAACGGCGACACCGAATACACGCTGCACTTTAACGAGACCGATGCCCTCAACGATGCGCAGCGCAACTATGTCGAAGCGCAGTACAAGCTGTTCAAGACCTGGTACGCCGACTGGAGCACGCAAGGCGGCGTGATCGCCGAATGCGCGTAATCGACAGCCATACCGCGGGTGAACCGACCCGCGTCGTGCTCGATGGTGGCCCCGATCTCGGATCGGGGACACTGGCGGAACGCGCCGCCCGGCTGGAAGCCGAGCATCTCGATTTCTGCGCTTCCGTCGTTCTGGAACCGCGCGGTCACGATGCCATTATCGGTGCGCTGCTGGTGCCGCCGTCCGATCCGGATTGTGTTGCCGGGGTGATCTACTTCAACAACCTGCAGAACCTTGGCATGTGCGGCCACGCCACCATCGGCCTTGGTGTCACCCTGGCGCACCTCGGCCGGATCGGGCCGGGACGGCACAAGTTCGAAACGCCGGTGGGCGTGGTCGAGATCGATCTGATCGACGCCAACACGGTGTCGGTGGTCAACATCGAGAGCTACCGGCTGGCGAAGGATGTCACCGTCGAGGTCGAAGGCATTGGTCCGGTCACCGGTGATGTCGCCTGGGGCGGCAACTGGTTCTTCCTGGTCAAGAACAGCCCGGTTGCCCTGACGGGTGCCAATATTCGCCCGCTGACCGACCTCACGCTGAAGATCCGCGATGCGCTGGAAAAGGCCGGTGTTACCGGTAAGGACGGTGCCTGGATCGACCATATCGAGCTGTTCGGGCCGGCCGAAGACCCGTCCGCGCAAAGCCGCAACTTCGTGCTGTGCCCGGGTGGTGCGTATGACCGCTCGCCCTGCGGAACAGGCTGTTCGGCCAAGCTGGCCTGCCTTGCCGCCGATGGTGCGCTGGCACCGGATGAGGACTATCTGCAGGAAAGCGTCATCGGCAGCACCTACAAGATCAGCTACCAGCCCGGCCCGGGCGGCGGCGTTATTCCGACCATCACCGGACAGGCCTTCGTCACGTCCGATGCCAACCTGATTTTCAATCCGGCGGACCCCTACCGCGCAGGGATACGCCTTTAAGCCCCGGATAAACCAAGTCATGGATTACAGGAATTTTGTCGGCGGGCAGTGGCTCGAAACAACCGACAGCACGCCCAACGTCAACCCGTCCGATATCAGCGATATCCTCGGCTACGCGGCGAAGGCCGGTGTCGATCAGCTGGACCAGGCCATCGATGCAGCGCATCAGGCAGCACCCGGCTGGGCGGCGTCGACGCCGCAACAGCGTTTTGATGTGCTGGATTTCGTCGGGACAGAACTTCTGGCTCGCAAGGCCGAATTAGGCCGTCTGCTTTCGCGTGAGGAAGGCAAGACACTGCCGGAAGGTATTGGCGAGGTGGCGCGCGCCGGGCAGATTTTCAAATTCTTTGCCGGCGAAGCATTGCGCCTCGCTGGCGACAGACTGGCATCCGTCAGGCCCGGTATCGAAGTTGACGTGACCCGGTTTCCGATCGGGGTTGTCGGGCTGATTACACCTTGGAACTTCCCGATTGCGATCCCTGCCTGGAAGATTGCTCCGGCACTTTGCTACGGCAACGCAGTCATCTTGAAACCGGCAGAACTGGTGCCGGGTTGCGCGCATGCGCTCATCGAGATCCTGTCCCGGTCCGGCTTGCCGGAAGGCGTGGTCAACCTCGTGATGGGACGCGGCTCGCAGATTGGTCCGCGCCTGGTGGAAAGTGCGAAGGTGAAGGCGATTTCCTTTACCGGCTCGGTGCCGACAGGGCGGGGAATCGCTGCGGCCTGTGGTCAGCACCTGAAGAAGGTACAGCTGGAAATGGGCGGCAAGAACCCGATGGTGGTTCTGGACGATGCCGACCTTGCCATCGCCGTCGAAGCTTCGCTCAACGGTGCCTTCTTCTCGACCGGTCAGCGCTGCACCGCAAGCTCGCGGCTGGTCGTGACCGAGGGCATTCACGACCGGTTCGTCGAAGCCCTTGCCGAGCGCATGCAGGCGCTGAAAGTCGGCAACGCCCTGGAAGATGGCGTGCAGATGGGGCCGGTGGTCGATGAGCGGCAACTGCAGCAGAACCTTTCCTATGTCGATATCGCGGCAAAGCAAGGCGGCAAGGTGCAGGGTGGGGAACGGCTTAACCGCGACACGGAAGGTTTCTACATGGCGCCGGCCCTGGTCAGCGAAACCGACAACGCCATGCGGATCAATACCGAAGAGGTCTTCGGCCCGGTCGCATCCGTTATTCGCGTGAAGGATTACGAGGAAGCGCTGGCTGTCGCCAACGATACGGAATTCGGGTTGAGCGCTGGTATCTGTACCAAGTCGCTGAAATATGCCAGCCACTTCAAGGCCAATGCCGAGGCCGGCATGGTGATGGTCAATCTGCCGACGGCAGGTGTCGATTATCACGTGCCTTTTGGCGGCACCAAAGGATCCAGCTTCGGCTCGCGCGAGCAAGGCCGTTACGCCGCTGAATTCTACACTTCGGTCAAGACTGCCTACACGCTCCCCTAAAGTGTGGCCAACGGGCAGCAAACTGCCTGCGGGGCACTTCGCCCTGCCTCGCAGGCCTTTTTTGAAAGACTTTGAAAATGGCGGACGAGACCGTCCAGGATATCATCGTGATCGGCGCCGGCATCATCGGCATCAGTTCCGCGCTTGCCCTGCAGGCAAGGGGGCGGCAGGTGCTTGTGCTGGATCGGCAGGCAGAAACGGCACGCGCATCGGAGATGAACGCCGGCGCTTTCGCCTTTACCGATATCGTTCCGCTGGCAACGCCCGGCATCATGCGCAAGGCACCGAAATGGTTGCTCGATCCGCTTGGTCCTCTCTCCGTTCCGCCCGCCTATGCCCTCAAGATCGCACCCTGGATGCTGCGGTTCTGGCGGGCAAGCTGGCCGGATCGCTACCAGGCGTCGATGTCGGCACAGGCCGCCTTGATGAAGCTGGCGCAGGAGGCGCTTGCCCGGCAGGTTGCGGACACCGGAGCAGCCTCCCTGATCCAGGCCGAAGGGCAGCTGCAGCTTTATGAAGGCGAAGCGGAATTCCGTGCCAGCCTGCCCGGCTGGGAGCTGCGCAAGCAACATGGCATCCGCTTCGAACTGCTTGAGAGCCCGGAGGCTATCGCCGCCGTTCAGCCGGGTCTTGACCGTCGCTTCACTCATGCCGCCTTCACGCCGGACTGGGCCAACACTTGTGATCCCGCCCGCTGGCTGGCGCATCTGACGTCTGTCTTCCTGCAGCGGGGCGGACGGATCGAAAGCGCTGACGTATCAGGTCTGATGCCGAGTGAAGACAGTGTCCAGATCGACGCCTCCGGTAGAGCCTGGATGGCGAAACAGGTCGTCGTGACCGCAGGTGCCTGGTCGCACCGCCTTGCAAAGACGATCGGCGACCGCATCCCTCTTGAGACCGAACGCGGCTACAACACGACGCTGCCGGAAGGCTCCTTTGACCTGAAAACCCACCTGACCTTTTCCGGTCACGGCTTCGTCGTTACCAAGATCAATGGCGGCGTCCGTGTCGGTGGGGCCGTCGAACTGGGCGGGCTGACGCTTCCACCGAATTTCAAGCGCGCCGACATCCTGCTGGACAAGGCCCGGCGGTTCCTGCCTGCCCTGAAAACGGACGGCGGCAAGAAATGGATGGGCTTCAGGCCCTCAATGCCCGACAGCCTGCCCGTCATCGACCGCTCACCCGGTGACCGCCGGGTCGTCTATGCCTTCGGGCATGGTCACCTCGGCCTGACGCAGTCCGCGGGGACAGCCGAACTGGTCGCCAATCTCGTATCCGATACACAAAACCCCGTCGATATGGCCGCCTTTTCCGCGCGGCGCTTCTAAACTCTTTTGGAGGAGGAACTTCATGAAAATTACGGCCATCAACGTCTTTCAGGTCGACCTTCCCCTGAAAGAAGGGCGCTACAGCTGGTCCAACGGCAATTTCGTGGAAGTCTTCGACAGCACCGTTGTCGAGATCGAGACTGATGAAGGCCTCAAGGGCTATGCCGAATGCTGCCCGCTCGGGTCTGCCTATCTGCCGAGTTATGCCCTTGGGGTGCGGTCAGGGCTTCAGGAACTGGCGCCCCACCTGATCGGAAAGGATCCGCTCAATATCGGTGAAATCAACCGGGTGATGGATGCTGCGCTGCGCGGTCATCCCTATGCCAAGGCGCCGATCGACATCGCCTGCTGGGACCTGCTGGGCAAGGCGACGGGCCAGCCGCTTTATACGTTGCTTGGCGGTGCAGCCCAGGACGACGTGGTGCTTTACCGGGCGATCAGCCAGGAAGCGCCGGAGATCATGGCAAAGAAGATCGAAGGTTATGCTGCCGAAGGCTATACCAAGTTCCAGCTGAAGGTCGGCGGCGATGCCAATGACGATATCGACCGCATCCACGCCACACGCGAAGTTTTGAAGAAATCGGATCTGCTGGTGGCCGACGCCAACACCGGCTGGACCCGGCATGAAGCCGCGCGCGTCGTCGGGGCAGTGTCCTCGCTTGATGTCTATATCGAGCAGCCCTGCCTCACATATGAGGAAAGCGTCTCCATTCGCCGCCGGACGGCGCTGCCCTTCGTTCTGGACGAGGTGATCGACGGTCCGAACACGCTGGTGCGCGGCATTTCCGAAGACGCGATGGATTGCATCAACCTGAAGATCTCGAAGGTCGGTGGCCTGACCAAGGCCAAGCTGATGCGTGATCTCTGCATTGCCCACGGTATTCCGATGACGATCGAAGACACCTGGGGCGGGGACATTGTCACGGCGGCGATCGCCCATCTGGCGCGCTCGACCCCATCGGATTTCACTTTCTCGGCAACGGACTTCAACAGCTACGGCACGATTGATATCGCGGAAGGCGCACCCAAGCGTGTCAATGGCCGCATGACGGCTTCCGAGCGGCCGGGCCTCGGCATCACGCCGATCTTTGATGCTTTGGGCGAACCTGTCGCTCGCTATTCCTGAACCGGCTGACCTCAAGGGCAGAGACATGCGCAGCAGCAAGACCATCCATGTGATTTCCTGCCACGCGGAAGGCGAGGTCGGCGACGTGATCGTCGGCGGCGTCGCCCCTCCGCCGGGCGAAACGCTCTGGGAACAGAGAAGCTTCATCGCGAAGGACCAGACGCTGCGCAATTTCGTGTTGAACGAACCGCGTGGAGGTGTGTTCCGTCATGTGAACCTGCTTGTCCCGCCCAAACATCCGGAGGCGGATGCCGCCTTCATCATCATG
This sequence comes from Labrenzia sp. R5_0, assembly GCF_017743835.1. Taxonomy (NCBI): domain Bacteria; kingdom Pseudomonadati; phylum Pseudomonadota; class Alphaproteobacteria; order Hyphomicrobiales; family Stappiaceae; genus Labrenzia; species Labrenzia sp. R5_0. The sequence goes on from NZ_JAGHRK010000011.1 coordinate 74,023, forward strand.
GAGCCGGAAGACACGCCGCCGATGTCAGGATCCAACTCCATCTGCGTCTCCACGGTACTGCTTGACGGCGGTATTGTTCCGATGGTCGAACCGGTCACGGAGATGGTTCTGGAAGCGCCCGGTGGACTGGTGCGGGTGAAGGCCGAATGCCGGAATGGCAAGGCGGAGCGCATCTTCGTCCAGAATGTCACCAGCTTTGCCGACAAACTGTCAGTGCCGCTGGAAGTGGAAGGCATCGGCACGCTGACAGTCGACACCGCCTATGGCGGCGACAGTTTCGTGGTTGTCGACGCCGAGGCGCTCGGGTTCGGGATCGTCGAAGACGAGGCCAAGGACATTGCCCGCCTGGGTGTCCGGATCACCGATGCAGCCAACGAACAGCTCGGCTTTTCCCATCCGGAAAATGCCGACTGGAACCACATCTCCTTCTGCGCCTTCTGCGGCCCGCTGTCGAAGACGCCGACGGGCCTCTCCGGACGGTCCGCTGTTGCCATCCAGCCGGGCAAGGTCGACCGCTCCCCAACGGGTACGGCCGTTTCTGCCCGGATGGCGCTGATGGCGGCGAAGGGGCAAATGAACGTCGGCGACACCTTCGAAGCCGTTTCCATCATCGGGTCCACCTTCACCGGCCGCATCGTTTCACAACAGATGGCGGGCGACCGGGCCGGGATTGTTCCGGAAGTTTCCGGGCGTGGCTGGGTCACCGGCATTCACCAACACATGCTCGACCCAAGCGACCCCTGGCCGGGCGGCTACAAGCTCAGCGATACCTGGGGTGCGTGACGGCTGAAGACTGGTGAAGCGTGAGTGCCAATATTGATCGGAGAGTTTGCCGAAAATTCAGTTTGCGGACGGTGGCCTCAAATTGGCTCGATTGAAGCATTAGCTGTTGGTGTGCCGTCTCTTCCGAGCAAGCAATATGCGACTTGTTAAGACACTATTTTTTGCCATCTCACTCGGTCTGGTTTGCGGACATGTCCAGGCTAAGGACTTTGATCCTCCTTTCGCTCAGGAGGTTGAAGATGCCAGATTTCAATGTGAGTTAGCGCTCTCGAAAGACTGTCTGCACACTTTGGCACTGGGTCAAGCTCATGAGGAAGACCTGCGTACCGGTTCGAGCAAGCTGTTCAAGGCGTTCCTTTGGCGAATTTATGCAGACGACGAAATTCGCTCCGAGCAACTCAGGGATATGAGCCCGCCAACGGTGGAAACGCTGCTTGATGCCGGACAATGGGCAGAAGCCGAAAAGCTATTTCTTGAATACAATAAAAGTACGATCTTTGAGTTCGGATCGCCGAGGGGAACCTTCATAAAACAAATGATACTCGCTCAACTTGAGCAGGGAGAAATCGAGCTGGCGATACAGGCTGCTGGAAGCCTTGGCGATGTTTGGAATGAGCGGCTGGAAGCTCATCTGATCATAGTGAAGCACCTGCTTGATCGCGGCAATCATGAGCAGGCTCTGAAAATTGCTGACAACCTTACCCGCCATTTTCATAGAGCGGTTGTTCGGAGCGAAATCCTGGTGAGGCTCGTTTTCAGGAAGGAATTTGAGGCGGCACTCAGAGTGGCGCATTCGCTAAAAACCTTGGCGCTGGTTGATCCTCATTTTTTGCCCCGTGCTTATAAGGCTTATCTCGCTATAGCGCGTGGCCAGCTGGAAGCAGGGGACGTCACCGCCTCAAAACGAACGATGGGTATGATTCCCGACCTCAACGAGGCAACAGACACAGAGTTTGAAGTCTTCGTAGAGGCCGCAGATTTGCTGCTAAAGCTTGGCAACAGGAAATCTGCTCAGCTTATGGCATTAAGAGCTTCTGGGGCAGCAAAGCAGACAACAGGGACTCCCAATGATGACAAAGTTCGGCGTCTGGCCGTTGCGGGGCGCTTTCTCGTTTGGTCTGGCATGGTTGATAAAGGGCGTGCCGCCTTTGAGCAGGCTGAACAACTTCTTTTGGGTCGAAGTGCCAAGGGGCTGGAGGCCCGCATGGCATTTCATGTTAACAAGGTTCTGGCCGGGCCTCGTGAGGCCACGCAATCCGACCGGGAAGTCATCTACAGGATCCTTCGCACAGAGAAGACTTTTGAGCGATCTCTGTTGTCCGAAGTGAAGCCTTTGCTCGATGCTGGATTCGACGAGGAAATGTATCAGGCGATCATTGCGCTTGATGCAAATGAGCGCCGATACAATGTTACCGATGATCTGATGTTGCCTCTTATCGAAAAAGACATTGAAGCCGGAAAGTTCGAACGCGCTGAACAAGTCGCTGAAAGCGCAAATACCTGGGTTGTCAGGGCAAGAGGTGTCTTTGCCGTTGCCAGCAAAACGTCGACTTCAGAAGCACGCAGGTTGCTAAATGAACTGCATGAATGGGCCAGAAGCAATCACAGGATCAGAAATTTCGAATGGACAGCAAGCCGAACTGGCTATGATGTTTTCCGCTTGTGCGGCATAGGTGCAAAACAGGTTCAGCTAGGTTTTGTGGACGATGCGCATGCCACGTTGAAACAGGCTTACATTTTGGCGAACAAGATGAGTTTTAAAGCCAAGGCTGCGTCCTTTCTGTCCATCGCCGAAGCATTAGACGGCACTCTGCCAGCCAAGTATGCTCAATAAGCCACTTCAGCAGCTGGTCATCGAAAGTATGCTGGTGTGTCTCGATTAAGATTATTTTTCTTTGCATTCTAAAGACTGTCTCTTCAGTTGCATTCACCAACACATGCTCGACCCAAGCGACCCCTGGCCGGGCGGCTACAAGCTCAGCGACACCTGGGGTGCGTGACTGTCGGCTGAGGTGACGTAGAGAATGACTGGTCTTGTTGGGGTGTTTCCCTAGCGGGGCTTGTCATAAATATCGATATTGCTCTACTGGCAAGCTTCCTTACGTCATTCGTCTATAAGGAAAAACGTCAAGTAAACTGAATTCCTCAACTCCATTCCTCTAAAGCGAATTTTGGAGGAAAGGAAAAATTACCAGTATCGACCGGTTAAGACTTGTGAGTGGTGCAGGAAAGCATTCTATTAGCGCAAAGACCTGAATATTTGCGAACGCATGATTATGGACAAATTGGCGAAAAGAGGCGTTTGCCTCATTGGTTGCGGTTTCATGGGCAAGGCTCTGGTGGAAGCCTGGCTGGCAAAGGGAATGCCTGCCGGTTCCATCTACGTGCGCGATCCCCGACCATCCGGCTGGCTGCAAAGCCAGGCGGGCGTCAACATCAACGAGCCTTTCCCGGCGTCTCCGGCCGCGATTGTCATCGCCACTCGTCCGCAGATCGTGGAGAAGGTTCTGGCACCGCTCGGCTCCTTCGGGGGTGGCGAAACGGTGATCCTGTCGATTGCGGCCAGCAAACCGATTTCGGTGCTGGAAAAGCAATTCCCGGATGGAACGCCAATCATTCGCGCGATGCCCAACCTGCCGGCAACGGTCGGCTCTGCTGTCTCGACCTTTGTTGCCAACGAGGCGCTGACTGCCAGCCAGAAGGTGGAAGCCCTCAAGCTGATTGCCGCCTTCGGCTCGGTTGTTGAATTGCCGGACGAAGACCTGCTGCCGGTGGTTACTGCCTTGTCCGGTGCAGGGCCTGCCTATGTGTTTGCCATGGCCGAGGCCTTTGCCGCGGCAGGGGCACGCCTTGGTCTGCCGGAGGACCTTGCTCATGAGTTGGCCGTGCGCACAGTGGCCGGCGCCGGGCGCATGCTTGCGCAGCCGGACGCGGATGCGACCGGGTTCCGCGTCGCCGTGACGTCCAAAGGCGGCACGACCGAAGCAGGCATGCTGGAGTTCATGGCTGACGAGAACGGCATTCAGGATCTCGCCCGCCGCACGGTTGAAGCCGCTGCCGAGCGCTGCAAGGAACTGTCCGGACTGAAACCTGCCGAGCAGCCCAGGACCCTGCGGCTCGTCAGGGACTAGTGGCGGTTTCCTGCAGAAGCCGCCTGGCTCTTCCGCAGGTCTCTAGGCCTTCAGAACTGAGGCTATATCCGAGGTTTGCAGCCGTTGGTAAGCGGATCTGATTGTGCTGCTAAAGGCCGCTGATCCTGGCAGGTCGTCGCCGAAAACCTCCGAGAGCGACAGCATCCTGTCGACATACGCGTTGCCGTCCGTTTCCTGCACAATGGTGCCAATCCTTGCGGACAGGGGGTCGTTCAACGGCAGCGAGGCGCCCGTTCTTGAAACACCGCGGCAATAGAGCATCCATGCGGCAACGGCGAGTGCCGATAGCGGCCAGGGGCTGTTGCCCTTCAGATGTTGCCGGATCGGTGCCAACAGCCGTTGCGGCAGTTTCTGGCTGCCGTCAGAAGCGATCTGGGTGGTCTTGTGATGAAGCGCGGTGTTTTCAAACCGGGCAATCAGGGCTTCGGCATAGGCCTTGATATCGACACCGTCCGGCACGGACAGCGTCGGGGCCTGTTCGTTCAGCATCAGGGTGAGGGCTGCCTGCCGGAAGGCCGGATCGGCCATGCAGTCGGCAATCGTTTCCTTGTCTGCCAGCGCCCCAAGATAGGCGAGAAACGAATGGCTGCCGTTCAGCATCCGAAGTTTCATGTTTTCAAACGGCGCCACATCTTCAACGAATTCAGCACCTGCCAGATGCCAGTCCGGACGTGGGCCGGCAAACCGGTCTTCAATTACCCACTGGCGGAAGGTCTCGCACAGGATACCGTTCCGGTCGGCGTGACCTAGTGCGTCGTCAAGCGTTGCGAACGAACTGTCGGTCATTGCCGGTGTGATGCGATCGACCATGGAGCAGGGGAAAGTGCAATTGCCTTCGATCCATTCTGCCAAATCCGGGTTGAGCCGCGCGGCGAAATCCAGAACCGCACGGCGGCACAGCTCGCCGTTGGCGGGAAGATTGTCGCACGACAGGATCGTCAAACCGGCGAGACCTGCTGCCTGTCGCCGCCGCAGACCTTCCACCAGCACGCCGATGGCCGTGGAAGGGGCATCTGGCGTTGCAAGGTCCTGCCGGATGCCGGCGTTGTCTTCATCCAGCCTGCCGTCCTTCAGGCAATACCCTTTCTCGGTGATTGTCAGTGTGATCACGGCGAGATCCGGATCGGCGATCCGGTTCGGCAAGGCATCGACGCCATCACGCTTGGGGTGGACCGTCGCACAGATAGCGCCGACCTGGCGCAATGAGAGGTCGTCACCGGACATCTCGCCGACAGTGAAAAGTCCGTCCGCCTCGTCAAGACCGGTGAGTTCGTCCGCACCGGAGTTGAGCCGGGCAACCGCGACACCCCAGTCGCTTTTTATTCCGCGCAGCATCTCGTCGTGAAACACCAGAACATGTGCCTTGGCAAAGGCGCCAAAGCCGATGTGCAGCAGTCGGATGCGCAGCTTTGTCCGGTCGTAGTCGACCGTTTCAACCAAGTGACCGACGCTGCTCATGACTGGCTCACCGTGAAGTCGATTGTATCGCCCGTTTTTCGCTCGGTTCCGTTGGCGGTCAACGTGCCGGCACCGGCCAGCCAAAGGGTGACCTTGTCGAAGGCGGGTTGCCAGTTGCCGGATATTTGCCAATCCAGATGGACTGAGACCCCTGTCCGGGAGAGGCAAAGCCGGGTCAAACAGCTCTCGCCAGCCAGTGCGTCCACCGTGTCACCGTCATCGTCATAAAACTGCGAGTGCCTGTCCGATGTTTCTTCCGGCTGTGGGTAGATACGCCACGTGCGCAAGGTGTCGGAAGACGGTGTCGACCTCAGGTTTTCGGCTGCCATCGGCAGCACTGTACCGCCTCGAACGAACAGCGGAATGGTATCGAGAGCCACCGGAACGTCGACCATCTGGCCGCCTTCATACCAGTTGCTGCCGTCAAAGGCCCACCAGCCTTCTTCGTTGGCAGGCAGCGTGACGCGCCGCGACGTTGCGCCTTCCTCGACCACTGTCGCGACCAGAAGATCCCTGCCCAGCAGGAAGTCGAATTCAGCCTCCCGGCAGGCAGGGTCGTTCGGATAATCCAGGAACAGAGGCCGCAGCATCGGCTCGCCTTCGGTCACGGCACGGTGCAGCAGGCCGTAAAGATAAGGGATCAGCTGCGCCCGAAACTTCAGCGCGTTGCGTACGAGCGGCGTTATTTCCGGATACATCCAGGCTTCGTTGGCGGTGCCGTCGTCGTTCCAGGAATGGATCGTGAAACGCGGATGGAAAATGCCGTTCTGTACCCAGCGCAGGAACAGCTCCGGCTCCGGCCGCGGGCCGGCAAAGCCGCCGACATCGTGGCCGATGTTGTAGAAGCCGGAGAGGCTGAGGCCGAGGCCCATCGGAATGTTCCAGCGCAGCGTGTCCCAGCTGGTGAAATTGTCGCCCGTCCAGGTCTGGGCATAGCGTTGCGTGCCGGGGCAGGCGCAGCGGGAAATCAGATAGGGCCGCTTTTTCGGCTGGTGGGCAACCTGGGCCTCAAACGAGGCCCGTGTCATCAGCTGGCTGTGCAGCGGACGGATCAGATTGACCGGTATCGGTTTTCCGAAACCCGCGCAGACCGCTTCGTCGTCCCACACCTCATATTCGTTATTGTCGTTCCAGGTGCAGGGAATGCCCCTGGAAAAGAGCTTGTCCTTCAGGTTTTGTTGCCACCAGCGGACGGTGTCCTCGTTGGTAAAGTCAAGGTGTGAACCATAGCCGTCCCAGAAAGGTGACTGCTCGGGTGTGCCGGTTTCACTGTCGCGAATGAAGAGCCCGGCCTCGGCTGCTTCCTTGAATAGCGGGTGGTCGTCCAGAAGCACCGGCTTGATATTGGCGATGAGGTTGATGCCGGCCTCGGCATAGGCCCGGGTCATGGTCTCGACATCGGGGAAGCGGTCGGTGTTCCAATGGAACACGTAGCGCTTGCCCTTGATGGCTGTATAGCCCGACGACATCTGGAAACTGTCGCATGGCATGTCTTCTTCCGACAGCTTGCCAAGGAACTCCATCAGCCGTTCCTGTGCATTTTCGGAATCGGTATAGGCCATGGTCGAGCCGGAGTACCCAAGCCCCCACCGCGGCATGAAGGCGGTGCCGCCCGTCAGCCGGTGATGCTGCTTGACGATATCCAGAACGCTCGGTGCCCAGCTGAAGTAATAGTCAAGGTCACCATCGGCGGCGCGGAAGGCGCGGAAAGGCAGGTGGTAGTTGTCTTTCTCGTTGCCGAGGTCGAACCAGCAGGGAGCCAGCGTGTCGTAGTAGAGCCCGACTGCGCCGAGCCGGCCCCTGTCGGTGATGGTGAAGGGAATGTGCTTGTAGAGCGGGTCGGTGGTTTGCGCGTCGTAGCCCATGGCATCGAGATTGCGCATCTCGAAGCGCCTGCCGGTGCGCTCCAGACCACCGGCCTTTTCACCGAGACCGTAGTAACGCTCATCCGGGTTTCGCCGCATGAAATGATGATTGCGATGGTCGCGGCGCCCGATCATGTAGGCGTCCTGGGGCCGGTCGCGGGCGATCTCCTGCCAGGGTTCGCCGGCAGCGGGCCGGCTTTCCCAGACGAAGGCAAGCGGGGTATTGATGGTCAGGCGCAGGTTTTCCGTTTCCAAGACAAGCCTGCCGCCCTGCTCTTCCAGCATGAAGTCGGGGCAGGAAAAACCTGCGAGGTCGTCGCGCGCGCGGCCGTCGAACGGCACGTCGCCTTCCGGTGCGATGGCCCAGGTCCGGTCCAGACGATAGGTCCCGTCCTTCAGAAGAACAACGCGGATGAGCGCATTTTCGAGAACCTTGACCACCAGGCGGTGCCGGTTCTCGACTTCAAGTGCGATCCCGGCGCTGGAGCGGCCCAGGTAACGCCAGTTTTTGAGGGCTTTCATGACAGATCCTAGTAGCCGAGGAGAACGCGCGGCAGGAACAGGCTGAGGGCAGGCACGTAAGTGACCAGCAGCAGGAGAGCGACCAGCACCGCGTAGAAGCCGAGCATGGGTCTGAGTACCTGGCCGATCTTCACCCCGCCGACCGAGCAGCCGACAAAGAGTGCCGACCCCACCGGCGGTGTACAGATTCCGATACACAGGTTGAAGGTCATGACGACGCCGAAATGCACCGGGTCCATGCCGAGATCTTCCACCACCGGCAGGAAGATGGGGGTGAAGATCAGCAATGCGGGCGTCATGTCCATGAAGGTGCCAACCACAAGCAGCGCCAGGTTGATGATCAGCAGCAGGACGAGCGGATTTTCAGAAAGGCTCAGCAGCGTGTCGGAGATCGAATAGGGGATATCCGCAAAGGCCATCGCTTTCGACATGGCGATGGAACAGCCGATCATCAGCAGCACGATGGATGTTGTCACCGCGCTTTCCAGGATGATGCCCGGAAGTTCGCGCGGCGAGATTTCCCTGTACCAGATCACGCCCAGGAAGAGCGTATAGACAACTGCAACGGCTGAAGCTTCGGTTGCGGTGAAGATGCCGCCGATGATGCCGCCCATGACGATCACGATCAGGCCAAGTGGCAGCATGGCGTCCAGCGTCTTGGCGATAACTTCCTGGCCACTGGGCCGTTCGGCAACCGGGTATCCCCTGCGCTTGGCAATGATGCCGGCGACGACCATCAGGCTGAGCCCCATCAGGATGCCCGGAATGTATCCGGCAACGAACAGGGCCGCGATGGAGGTGCCGTTGGTAATCAGCGAATAGACGATGAAGGTTGCGCTCGGCGGGATCAAAAGGCCTGTCGGGCAGGAGGCGATGTTGACCGCCGCGCTGAACGCCGGATCGTAGCCTTCCTTCTTCTGAAGCGGAGACATCACACCGCCGACAGCGGCGGCCGAGGCAACGGCGGAGCCCGAGATGGAGCCGAACATCATGTTGGCGATGACGTTGCAGTGGGCAAGCGCGCCGGGCAGGCGGCCGGCCAGAACCTTGGCGAACTCGATCAGGCGCATGGCGATGCCGCCCCGGTTCATGATGTTGCCCGCCAGAATGAAGAACGGAATGGCCAGCAGGGTGAAGCTGTCGAGACCGGAGGCGACCTGCTGCGCGACGATATAGACCGACTGGTCGAACGACATGAACAGCAGGAAGGTGGCGAAAGCGGCAAGACCGATGGCGAAGGCGATCGGTACGCCCAGGATCATCAGAAAGGCGAATGTCCCGAACAGGACGAGGACAGATTGGATATCCATGAAGTTACTCGTTCCCGGTCAGGTTTCAGTCCAGAGGGCCGCCGACGCTGGCGGTACCTTTCTGTTCGTTCGGGCCGCGGCCAGTGCGAAAGAGGTCGGCCAGAAATGTCAGGCAGTAGTAGAGAATGCAGAGCCCGGAGAACGGGATCGCGATATAGACGAGGCCCATGGGGAGGCGCAGCGCCGGGGATACCTGTTGGGTTTCCAGCGTCCGGCTGACCAGGTCGAGCCCGCCGTAGACCATCACGACCCCTGCAAAGAGTGCGATGGCGGCAATGATGCCGACATTGACAAGAAGGCGCAGGATGCCGGTGGTGATGACGGGCAGCAGGTCGATGGCAAGGTGTCGTCGCTGGCCGAAGGTGTAAGCCCCGCCCAGCAGAGCAACCCAGATGAACAGGAAGCGGGCCATTTCATCTGTCACCGTGCTCGGGCTTTGCAGCACGTAGCGCGAGACGACCTGCCAGACGACACAGGCAACCAGGACGGCGAAGGCGATGGTGATGACGAGACGCAGGACCATGTCCACGCCTCTGGTGATGACTGTCACGATATTCCTCCCGCGCAGGCCTCGTTCTTGCCGCGGCAACAGGCGCGGCGTGGGCTCCGACACTTTAAGACATGCGTCAGGAAATTAAATTGGTCAACCAATTTTCCAAAAAAGGTTGACTGATTTTGAAAATTGGACGAACAATTCCTCATCCGCGGCGGTCTGGCCTTGCAAGTCCCGCGGCCAACCGATCCGTTCCGGCACGGAACGCAAGTCCTGCGGCCAAGGCTGCAATTGGGAGGAAATCATGTCGAAATTCGTTAAGCTGGCGGCTGTTCTTGCCGCGGGTGTCGTCGCTCTGGGTTCTGCCGCCAGCGCCAAGACGCTGCGCCTCAACCACAACAACCCGGAAGACCATCCGCTGCACAAGTCGATGCAGTTCATGGCCGAGCGCGTTGAAGAGCTGACAGACGGCGATCTGAAAATCCGCATCTATGCCAACGCCCAGCTTGGTACCCAGCGTGAATCCATGGAGCTGATGCAGAACGGTTCCCTGGACATGGCCCGTTCCAACGCATCCGAGCTGGAGGCCTTCGAGGAATCCTACGGTGCGCTCAACCTGCCCTACATCTTCGTCAGTGCCGACCACTACTACGATGTTCTGACCAATGACATCGGCGCGGACATTCTTGCCTCGTCCGAGGACAAGGGCTTCATCGGCCTTGCCTATTACATCGAGGGCGCACGTTCCTTCTACGCCAACAAGGCGATCCATTCCCCGGCCGACCTGAAAGGCATGAAGATCCGCGTTCAGCCGAGCCCGTCCGCCATTCGCATGGTTGAGCTGCTCGGTGCCAACCCGACCCCGATTGCCTGGGGCGAGCTTTACAGCGCCCTGCAGCAGGGTGTTGTCGATGGCGCTGAAAACAACCCGATCGCGCTTACTTCCGCCCGTCACGGCGAGGTTTCCAAGTTCTATTCCGACGACGGCCACACCATGATCCCGTCCGTCGTGATGATTTCCACCAGCTCCTGGAACGATCTGACCGACGAGCAGAAGGAAGCCATGCGCACGGCCGCACGTGAATCCATGGATTTCCACCGCGAGCAGTGGGATGCCATGAGTGCGGAAGCGGTCGAGACCGCGAAGAGCGAACTCGGTGTGGAATTCGTTGAAGTGGAAAAGGGCCCGTTCATCGAAGCGGTCCTGCCGATGCATGAGGAAGCGGCGGCCAAGTCTCCGGTCGTTGCCGACCTGATCAAGCGCATCAAGGCAGCTGCGCAATAACATCTGAAAACACCTGAAAGTCCCGCCGGAGACCTGACCGATGCTCGAACGCTCCCATCTCGCCGACAACGCCTTGCAGGCGCTGCATGACGAAGACTATGACGTGCCCTTCAACACGCAGTCCTTGTGTCATGACGGCCTGATCTTCATGGGTGGGCGGGCATCGGAAAGCCTTGATGGCGACTGGACTTTCTGTGTCGATCTGCTCGACACCGGCCTCCGGCAGAAATGGTTCGCCATGCTGCCGGAGGCGCCGGAAAACCGCACTGAACCCTGGGACTATGATCCCTACATGGGGGAAACGGTGCCGGTTCCGTCCAACTGGGCGATGATGAAGGAGAAGTGGTACTTCTTCGAAGGCAGTGCCTGGTACACGCGGGCTCTCGACATGGAGACGGTGGACAGTTCCAAGCGCCAGTTTCTGAGGTTCGGTGCCGCGAGCTATGACTGCAAGATCTTCCTGAACGGCGAGTTCCTTGGCAACCACTACGGTGCGTCGACACCTTTCTGCGTCGAGCTGACGGGCAAATTGAAGACCGGCCGCAACTGGATCATGGCCTGCGTCAACAACACCCGGACACGCGACCGGGTGCCGATGCGCAATACCGACTGGTTCAACTACGGTGGTCTCTATCGGGAAGTGTCATTCTTCGAAACACCGAAGACCCTTATCAAGGACTTCTTTCTTCACCTTGTGCCGGACGGCACATATTCCACGCTGCGAGCCGAAGTCACCGTCGACGGTGTGCCGGCTGGTGATGTGACGCTTTCCATTCCCGGGCTTGGCATCGAAAAAGAAATTGTGCTGGATGCGGACGGCAAGGGAACGCTCGACATTTCAACCCGGCCGCAGTTATGGAGCCCGGAAACGCCCGTCCTTTATGATGTCAGCGTCACCTGCGGCGAAGACCGTGTGTACGACCGGATCGGTTTTCGCCAGATCGAGCGCCGCGGCACGGATATTCTGCTGAACGGGGCGCCTCTGTTCCTTCGCGGGATTTCCGTCCACGAGGACGATGCAATCCTCGGCAAGGTGACAAATGAGGATGATTTGCGCCGCCGCTTTGCCCATGCGCGCGAACTGGGCTGCAACTATCTGCGTCTTGCACATTATCCGCATCACGAACGGGCGGCTCAGATTGCTGATGAACTCGGCTTTTTGCTGTGGGAGGAAATCCCGGTCTACTGGGCCATCGATTTTGCCAATCCGGCAACCTATCGCGATGCTGAAAACCAGTTGTCGGAACTGATCAAGCGGGATCGCAACCGGGCAAGTGTCGTCATCTGGTCCGTGGGAAACGAGAATCCTGACACGGATGCCCGGCTTACCTTCATGAAAGGCCTTGCCGAAACCTGCAAACGTCTCGACCCGACCCGCCTGACTTCCGCAGCCTGTCTGGTGAACCACGCCCGGAACCGGATCGAGGACAGGCTCGCGGCGCATATCGATATCATCGGCCTCAACGAATATTACGGCTGGTATGAAGAGAATTTCGATGACCTTGCCGCGATCGGGGAGAACTCGGACCCGGACCGTCCGGTGGTGATTTCGGAAACGGGTGCTGACGGCGTTATCGGTGAGAAAGGTCCGAAGTCTGGCCTCTTCAGCGAAGATTACATGGCCGAAGTCTATATCAGGCAGATCGCAACTCTGCGCGAACTTGGATATATCAAAGGCATGTCGCCGTGGATACTTTACGATTTTCGTGTTGAGCGGCGCCAAAATATTTTCCAGAACGGCTATAACCACAAGGGGCTGATTGCCGCCGACAAGAAAACCAAGAAAAAAGCATTCCATATCCTGGCCGACTATTATCGCGAGATTGCAGCTGCCGGGGAGGGTGCAAGGAAGGCCTCATGACCAGCGATGCTGCAAAGCGCCGGTACCAGGAAATTGCCGAACTTCTCGCAAGGCGTATCGAGGAGGAGGGCTACAGGCCCGGCGACAAGTTTCCGACCGAGCGACAGATTTCGGTCGAACTCGGTATCAGCCGCTCCCTGGTGCGCGAAGCTTTCATCGTTCTTGAAATCGAGGGCTATCTCGATGTGCGCAAGGGGTCCGGCAGCTATGTGGCCGCCGGCGAGAAGATTTCGCTTCATATTCCGAAAGCAGACTACGGCCCCTTCGAATTGCTGCAGGCCCGCCAACTCCTGGAAAGCAGCATTGCCGGCTTTGCCGCCAACACGATCACCAAAAGCGACATCATTCATCTGCGGGAGACGCTTGATCTGGAGCGCAGGGCGATCGAGCACGGTGAGGAAGATTACACCGCCGACCGGCAGTTCCACCGGCAGATCGCCGAAGCAACCCAGAACAGTGTTCTGGTGGACCAGGTGGAAGACCTCTGGAACAAGCGTGAAAACAGTTCCATGTGGGCTCGGCTGCATGACCGCATCTTCGATCTCAGCTACCGGGCCAAATGGCTGGATGATCACGCCGAAATTCTGGAGGCATTGCGCCACCGTAACTCCGAGAAGGCGCGCCTTGCCATGTGGCAGCACCTGGAAAACGTCCGCCTGACCCTGCTTGAGCTTTCCGACGTCGGCGACCCTGATTTCGACGGTTACCTTTATACCCCGGCACAGGCCGCGCCCTGAACGCCGGGCATCATGTGCGCCAGACGCAAGACCCCAAACACAAAACGCTGCAGCGATAACAACAAGAAAGACTTCAGGCGATGATCGAAAGCTGGCGCTGGTTCGGACCGCAGGACCCCATCTCCCTGAGGGATATCCGCCAGACAGGTGCACGCGGCATCGTCACCGCCCTGCATGACATTCCCAACGGCACCTTCTGGCCGGAAGAGGAAATCGCGTCCCGCCGCCGCATGATCGAGGCAGCCGGCCTGGAATGGGTCGTCACCGAGAGCATCCCGGTGCATGAGGACATCAAGACCGGGGCGCCCGGATGGGAAAAGTGGGCGGTAAACTGGGCGGAGACGGTTCGCGCCCTGGCGCGCCAGGGCATCAGGACGATCTGCTACAATTTCATGCCCGTGCTGGACTGGACCCGGACGGATCTCGACTACGAACTGGAAGACGGTGCAACCGCCCTGCGGTTCGAGTTCGCGGCCTATGCCGCTTTCGATCTGTTCATCCTGCAGCGGGAGGGCGCTGAGGCGGACTATGATGCTGCCGATATTGCGCTTGCCGAGGAACGCTTTGCCCGGATGTCCATCGAGGAGCGGGACAGGCTGACCGCCAATATCATTGCAGGACTGCCCGGTTCGGAAGAAAGCTACACGCTGGAGACATTCCGGGACCGCCTCGCGTCTTATCGCGGTATCGGCCGGGAAGAGCTTTTCCGGAACCTTCAGAACTTCCTTGAAATCGTCGTGCCGGCCGCCGAGGAGGAGGGTGCCGTCCTGGCCATCCATCCGGATGACCCGCCGAGGTCTCTCTTCGGTTTGCCGCGAATTGTCGGATCGCTCGGTGATCTGCAGCGAATTGCCGGCATGAACCCGTCAATGGCAAACGGCTTTACCGTCTGCTCCGGGTCGCTTGGTGTCAGTGCCGGCAACAATATTCCCGAAATCATCGATGCATTGGGTGAGCGGATCCATTTCGCCCATCTGAGGGCAACCAGGCGCGAGCAGGATCCCCGCAGTTTCCGCGAAGATGCGCATCTTGAGGGCGACGTCGATATGGTCGCCATCATTCGTGCACTGCGGCGCATGGAACGACAAACGGGTAAGTGGATCCCGATGCGGCCGGATCATGGGCATCGCATATTGAACGATCTCAGTGGAACCTCGACGCCCGGGTATCCGGCGATCGGCCGGTTGCGGGGACTGGCGGAGCTGCGCGGTGTGACCCGGGCGGTTGATATTCTGGACACAGTCGAAGCGGCGGCTGAATAGGTCATTCGGGCAAGGCAACAACCTTGACCGGGCGCGGTATCCGATTACATCCATCTGCTGAGAAACTTCACGGCAATGGCGATGGCACCGGTCATGCCCGAGATCCCGGAGACCTGAATGGAAAAGAATGTCGATACCCTTGAAGAGGACGGGCACGATGTCATCCTCATCGAAGGACTGAAAGTCGCGACGCAGATCGGCATTCTGGACAGCGAGAAAAACCGGACACAAACCGTCTGCTTCGATATCGAAATGCAGACCGTTACCGGCTATCGCCGGATTGTGCGCGAAACGGGTGCGTTTGTTTCCTATGCCGACGCGGTCGAATTCATCCTGCAGAAGGCTGCCTCCGGCGGTCATATCGACCTGGTCGAGGATTGGGCTGAAGCCGTTGCGGATTTCGTTTTGACGAATGAGCTGGTTGAAGGCGTCAGCGTGAAGGTCACCAAGCCGGACATCTTTGAGGAAGCCGGGGGTGTCGGCATTCGCATCAAGCGCCGCCGGCCGTCCCGTTGACCTTGCCCTCTCACCGCATTTTCCTATCTGCCCTGAAACCTGCCTGATCCCGCCCGGCATTTCCGGGCAAGAGGTTCGACACCGGGAGCCCCGCCTCACATGATTTCCGCCGATCGCCTGCTGCCTCTCTGGCTCAAATATCGCGATGCTCTCGAAGCACCGATCCGAACCTTCGAATTTGAAAAGTTCGGCCGGCGGTTCGAGGACCGCACCTATCAGATGGGCGTCCTGAACCTGTCACCGGACAGCACCTATCGCGAAACGGTCTGCCATACCTTCGAAGCGGCGCTTTATCGTGGTCGGCGCATGACGCTGGAGGGGGCGGCGATGGTTGACATCGGCGCGGAGTCGACCGGCGAGACTGCGGACATCGTCGCGGCCGAGCGGCAGATCGACCGCATGCGTCCGGTCGTAAAGGCTCTTGCCGACGAAGGCATTCTTGTTTCCGTTGAAACCTATCATCCGGAAGTGGGCGTCGCCCTGCTGGAGGCCGGAGCAGGAGTGGTCAATCTTACGGGACGCGTTGACGACCCGGCCTTCTACGAGGCGATTGCGAAGCATCAAGCAGGTATTGTTTTGTGTTACACGCCGGGCAAGAACGCCCGTTCCGACGATTACCTGCCGCCGGCTGAAGATATCTTCGATCACCAGCTCACATTCTTCCGCGAGAGGGTCCATCTGGCCACGGAAGCCGGGATCGAGCGGCTGTGGGTTGACCCCGGCTTCGGCTTTGCGCTGCACTTGCCAGACGGGCCGGACCGGATCCGGTATCAGACCGACAGTATTCTCCAGTCGTTCCGCCTGCGGGAACTCGGTTGGCCGGTGACCGTGCAGTTGACCGGGGCAGTGTATCTGTTCCGTGATGAAGTTCGGGTGGCGCAGACCAGCGCGGCAACTCTGGCCGTCATGTCGAGGGCAAACCTGGTGCGCAGCCATGAAGTGCCACGCGTGCAGCCGGTCCTGAACCTGCAAGATTTTGCCTGAGGCGCAGGCCGCTTCCTAGAGTCTGCTTCTTGAGAAGCAAGCCGAGACAAACCCGAGCCAACCGGAGGAGTGCATATGGCAACCGACAGGATCGCACTGGTGACAGGGGCCGGCAAACGGCTCGGCAAGGCCATCGCCAGGGGGCTGGCGAATGAGGGTTATGCCATGGGCCTGCATTACAACTCTTCTGCCGAGGGTGCGCAGGAGCTTCATGACGAGATTATCGCCGAGGGCGGCAAGGCCGCACTCTTGCGGAAAGACCTGAGCCGGCCGGAAACGGCCGGTGGCCTGATCGAGGACGCGGCCGCTGCACTGGGTGGACCGGTCGAGGTGCTGGTGAATTCCGCATCCGCATTCAACACAGACAGCTTGTCTGACCTGACGATCGATACCTGGCAGTTCCTGATGAACGTCAATGCGGCCGCGCCGGTATTCCTGATGCAGGCATTCGCCAACCAGGATCCCTTGCCGGAAGGCGGCGCGATCGTGAACATGCTCGACACCCAGATGCTGTCGGCGTCCCCGGAACGGTTCAGCTATTTTTGCGGAAAGTTTGCGCTCGACGGGGCGACCCGTCTGGCGGCCTACGATCTGGGACCCAGGGGCATTCGCGTGAATGCGGTCGCTCCGGGCCTGATCCTGCCGAGTGACCAGACCCAGGAAAACTTTGACGCTAGGCAGAAGCTGACGCCAATGGGGCCGGGCCTCGGGCCTGATGATGTGGTTGATGCGGTGATCTATCTGGTTGGGGCCAAACAGGTGACCGGACACACGCTGGTGGTGGATGCCGGGCAGCGGCTGATGGGCTTCGGAAACGCGCCAATCGGATGAAATTGAGGAAATCCTTGGGATTTCATGGTTAGCGAATGGTTAATATCCACTGCCACGAAAGTGGGGCGAATTTTCTTTCAAAAAAAATCAAAACCGGTGTTGACGGGTTGGGTTGGTCTGCGTATAACCCGGTTCATCGACGGCGGCAACGTCGCTGGCGACAGGGTTTTGTGACCTTAATTCCAGAAAATTGGTCCTAGTGGCCGGGCTTGATGG
>NZ_JAGHRK010000012.1:0-58869 GCF_017743835.1 Labrenzia sp. R5_0
TTCAAATATCTCCGGACGCATAACTACCTGACATTTCGCTAGAATACTCGCATCTCAGGAGGGCAACGTTCATTGTTCGGTTTCCTCGCAATAGGAATCGTTGAGGTCTTCTGGTTCTCTCGCAACAAGGACAGAACAGAGCTGTTACAAATGCGAGCACATCGACCGTACATTTGATTGTCCGGAAAAGTGGTTATTTTTTGTTTTTGACACTAGGGAGTTCTTAATCCCTTTTGCGCACTCGTCAAATTATTGCGATACACAAGCCAAACCAAAGGTGCGAATACCCCTATCGCGACAACGCTAAGCCAGCCCCAATTACGTTCTACAGTCTCTACTATCGCAACACCAAACACATATCCAAACGCAACTAGCAACGTGGTCCACAAGGCAGCGGATCCTGCGTTGAAAACAGTGAAACGCAACCAGGACATATTGCTTAACCCGACCGGAAATGCGCCGATCGTTCGCATACCTTTTGGATATCGGTACAAAAAAATGTATTTGGCTCCGTGCCTCGCAAGCAAGCCTTCAGCTCGTTTGACAATCACACCTAATCTTGGCAGCCGGCTTGTCAAATAGTCACCATATCGCCGCGCAAGATAAAACCGTGCTTCATCACCTAAGTATCCGCCAAGAAAGGATGCCGCAGATACTGCAAATATCGAAAGATCATCAGTGCTGGCAAAGATAGCAGCAAACAGCGGCAGAGCCCCACTTTTCATCGCACAATAAAAAAATAGTATCCCGTATACCAAGTACGAATTTACTCTGATCCATTCTTCAAGTGCGTCCATCGACTATACCCAGCCAACATATCGGTACTGTACATACGACGTTGGAACTGTGTTGGATTGTTTTTCCAAGGTAGCAGTGAGAGGCCCTCTGCGAGGGCCGTCTTTTTCGGCCGTAAGGCCATTCTCAAAAAGGTTGAATTGTCACGAGCGGGATCAGGCCGCCTGTAGTTGTTGGACGTATGCTGTGGAACCTCGTTTGGTCGCGGCGATCCAATCAATGGGTTGCTCTGCCTTCAAAAAACTTGCCGAAATATTCACCTGAATTGCCTTCTGGATTTCTTTTTAAGCTCTCGATTGTCAGGGTGCACGCCAAATCCTCCTTTATTTAATTCAAGGACCATCAACGGAAGAAATGTAAGCATATCAGTTTGTTGCAGGAGAAAGATAAAATTTTAGACAAGTCTAATTAGAATTATAGTAAAATGTAATTCAAATATTAGTTTATATTTCTTTTTATTTGACTCAATACTTACTGAGAAGCTTTTATTAAAATAAAATTCAAGATGACATCGTGAAGCCAGCCTTAAGGGAGGGCTTTGGGATGAAAAGACTACAAAATATACTTCTGCCAACAACTTTTCTGGCATTGTTGGTAACTTCTTCCGCGTCTGCGTCAGCCGATACCGGGCGCTTTATGGACATGAAACAAGACGTCAAAGCACCCATCGGATACGTACAGTTTTGCCGAGACAACATTGGTGCTTGTTCAAATGAACGCTATGAGCCGGTCGTCGTAAAATTGACGGAAGAAAGATGGCAGGAATTGCTCGCGATTAACACGGATGTAAATCGTCGTGTTCGGCCAATGACCGATGACGATCTCTATGGCAAACCAGAGTATTGGACCTACCCAGACGACGGATATGGAGATTGTGAGGAATATGTCCTTGAAAAGCAACGAGAGCTTCTAAATGCGGGATGGCCGCGCAGCACTCTGCTAATCACCGTCGCAAAGGACCTCCAGAATGGTGGTCATGCTGTGCTGACAGTCCGCACGGACTACGGGGACATGATATTGGACAACCAAGCTGAAACAGTTCTGCCTTGGTATTCGACGCCGTACCGATACATTAAACGTCAATCTCCGTATTCCGCCGCGCTTTGGACCGGGATTGACGACGCCCGCGTGACCACTGTTGCCAGCGTACCAAGGAAGTAACGGTTTACTCTAGACGTCCTGGAGCCTTCCTCTGGGACCGCGGTCTTAATTGATGCGCAGAACAGTGAGGAAGGAGCCCGCTGATTAGGCTTCGGAATTAGTTGCGTTTTTAGGGTCGCAGCTTCTTTGGACATCATGATCAGTTCGAAAAGCTGCACATCTAATCAGGAGAAGCGTTTCTGCAAAGCGGTGTTCACGGCTTCTGATAGCAGCACAAGAATGATGATCGCCAGCGTCACCGTCGCTGCCTTGTCGTACTGAAACGAGCGGACGTAGGTCTGAATATATAGACCGATGCCGCCTGCGCCGACGACGCCGAGGATCAGGCTCTCGCGCAAATTCAGTTCGAACCGGAAGACGGTATCGCGCAGAACCAGCGGCGCCATTTGCGGCCAGATCCCCCAGCGCAGTTGCTGTAATCTGTTGGCGCCCGCGCTTTCCAGTGCCTTCACCGGTTCGGGCGAGACGGTATCGATCGCCTCTGCGTAAAATTTCGCCAGCATGCCCGTTGCGTGAAATGTCACTGCCAGGATACCGGGCAACGGTCCAAGGCCGACTGCACCGACCATCAGCATGGCAACCAGGATCAGCGGAATTGCCCGCACGATCGCAAGCAGCGATCGGACGGGCCGCCAGATTGCCGGCGGAACCAGTGTTTCCGCTGCCAAAATGCCAAGAACGACGGAAAACAGGACGGCGAAGAAAGTTCCCAGAATGGCAATGCGCAGGGTCTCCGCCAGACCTTGCAAAACTTCCGGCCAAATGGACATGTCTGGCGGCAGCATCCGGCCGAAAAATTCGCCCAGGCGCGCCTTTGCGCCGGGGAGCTTTTCCAATCCCATATCTGCGCTTCCCAGTGACCACAAGATGGCAGCGGCCAGCACAAGCCAGGTCACGGTGCGCGACATCAACTCACCACACGCAGTTCGGCGCTCGGAGACGCGCCATGATAAAGCTCCGAAATATCGGCAGCGCTTACCTGCCCCGAAGGCCGGTCGAAGAGCAGTTTGCCGTCGCGCAGGCCGATGATGCGATCGGCGAAACGCTGTGACAGCTCCGGCTGATGCGAGCTGAAGACGACGGTGATGCCGCGTTTGCGGGCAGCACCTGTAATCAGGCCGAGAATTTTCTCGGCATTGGCCGGGTCGAGATTGCTGACCGGTTCGTCTGCCAGGATCAGTTTCGGTTCCTGGGCCAGACACCGGGCGATGGCGGTGCGTTGCCGTTGTCCGCCGGAGAGTTTGTCCGCGCGGCGCGCGGCCAGATCGGTCAATCCGGTATCCTCCAGAACACCGGAGACGACAAGGTGATCGCGTTCACCGAAGCGGCTCCAGAGCGATTGCCAGGTCCGCATCCGGCCAAGCCTTCCGTTCATCACGTTCTGGTAAACGCTCAACCGGTCAACCAGCGCGAATTCCTGGAAAATGAAGCCTACCTCCGATCTTGCATCTCTCGGGGGACGTGCTGTCGCCGAGTAAGGTGTCTCCAGAACTTCTGCCGTACCGCGCCAGTTCCGCAACCGCCCGTCGAGAAGTGCCAGCAGGGTTGACTTTCCCGCCCCTGACGGCCCCAGAAACGCAACGGTCTCTCCTTCCTTCAGGGTCAGGGAGATATTCGACAGGGCTGGATGCTCATCGAACTGATGCGTAACATCGCAAAGGGCGGCGGCAACACTCATTTCAGGAAACCATAGCGCCGCGCGGTTTCGCGAACGCCTTCATAGACTTCCGGGTCGGCGGTAACGTAACCGTCCGGGCCGTAGAGATAGGCCAGCAGGTAGCGGTTTTCCGGATCGTTCAGGCTGAGCATCACCTTAACGAACTTTGCCTGCAATCCGGCATCAAGGCCGGGGCGTGCAATGACCGCATGACTCGGGATCTGTTCCGATTCCGCCAGAACCCTGACTTCTGCCTGCTGGTCCGGTGTTAAAAAGAGGTCCGCATATTGGCTCGCTCCGGAGGCATCGACCAATCCGTTTGCCATGGCCTGCATCGCCTGCTGGTATCCACCGGCAAAGAATTTCCTGCCGAAGAAGCTGTCGGCATCCGCCGCATCGGCAATCAGGCCCTCGCGGACAAACAGATCCAGCGGATAGATATAACCGGATTCCGATACAGGGTCTGCGAAGGCAATGTCACGCCCCTTGAGATCGGCAAGGGTTTCAATGCCGCTGTCCTTGCGGACGAAGACTCGTCCGGAGTAGCTGGGCTGACCCCGGTAGACTTCCGACAAAAGCGGTACCGCTCCGAGCTGATCTTCCGCGAGAACAAATGGCAGGGCGCCCATGAAGGAAATGTCAGCATCGCCGTTTCGAAGCGCCTCGACGGCGGCTGCATGGTCAAAAGTGACGAAACCGGTGACGGGGACGCTCATTTGCTCCGAAAGCCAGCCGGTGATGACTTTGATATCTCCCAGAAGCTTTTCCGGGTTCTCCTGCGGTATGAAGGCCAAGGTCAGACCCTCCTCGGCGGCAAAAGCCGGCAGGACGAAGCTGGCGGAGGCAGCGGCCAAGAACGTACGGCGGTTCAGCATCAAAACATCCTCTCGTCAATTGCGGCCTGCATGGTCTTGAACTTTTGCCATTGCTGTTCCGCGTCGCCCCAGTCACCTTCAGCGCTGGCATCGCCCACGGCCCTCAGGATGGCGCTGAGTTCATAGATTTCGGATTTTGCCGCCTGATTGGTCATCACGCTGGCGTCGGCTGCAAGATCCGGCGCAACCGTATCGATGAGCAACGCGATATTCTGGACATCGCGGGCGGGCAGAAGAGTGTCCAGGGTTGACGCGAAAGTAGTCAGCTCTTCCCAGGACAGGCGGAAGACACTGTCACGGCCTTCAAAGCGCTGATAGGGCTCTTCGCCATCGCCGATGGCTTCCAGATACGCCGTCAGGTCTGCTCGTTGCTCTTCGTCCAACCCAAGATTCCTGGTGTCGTTGAACCAATCCACAACGCTGGCCAGCGTCGGCAGCGAACCATCATGCATATAGGGGGCGGTGAAGTTAATGTTGCGCAGCGTTGGCGTTTCGAAGGCGGTAGCCGTGCCTCCGGGGAAGGGTGGCTCCGAGCTGCCGATATCGTGTGTCAGTCCATCGGTGAAATTCTGATCCGGCGTGTGGCAGGACGCGCAGGACTTGCCGTTCAGTCCTGGAAAATCAGTGTTGAAGATGGCTTCACCCTGCTTTGCCGCGTCGGAGGCCTTGTCGGTCAACCGGCCTGCCCGGTCGATTTGCGGATTCGGCAGCCAGTCGAACTCACGGACATAGGCGACTAGCGCATCAAGCTGGAACGGGGTCGGCTCCTTGCCGGCAAATTCGGTAACGATCACGTTGCGGATGAAACGGCGCAGACTGGGTTCGCGTCCGTCACGGCCATAAGGCGCGGTGAACCGTATACCGCGCATCGACGGCGTATCGAGGTGATCGTCCTTCCGGTCATTGAACATCGGATTGAAGAAGGCACCGTCGACATCCATTCCCCCGGGGCGATAGCTGAGGCCCGGAATGAAGAACTCCCTGTTGATGTCGGATCTGTTATGGCAGGTGGAACAGGCAATCCCGAGTTCCTGCGCAGGACCGCCGAAGATCTCAGGACTGTCAAACAGCATGTCGCCATAAGCGACAAGCGGCAGGTTGGCTTCGTCTTCACCGGCTTCCTCGAGTTGAAGAATAAGGCGCGGCAGCTCGCTTTGATCGGCGATGTTTGATCCCGGAGGCAATGTTGCAGGCAGTTTCACTTCCTGTCCAGAAAGGAAAACCGTTTCCGGAACAGGAGCCAGCTTGTCACGGGTTGCAAATTCTGCCGGCAGGTAGTTGGTACGAATGTAATCGGAAACATCTTTGCGGGCGTTTGCGAATTCTGACTTGTTGCTTTCCTGTCCGCCTTGGCCCAGAACGCCGCCACTGCCTAGGGACGAGTTCAGGATGAGCCATGCCCTGCCAAGCTGGCGAGCGGCAGGCTCATCGACGGTGCGAATAGCATCTTCAAAGGCGCGGTAAAGCGTTTCGGCCTTGGCCAACTCAGTGGCTGCTTCCGGAGTTCCGAGCCCGGCATCCGCATTTTCCAGGTGACGCAGTATCCCCTGAGCAACGATGACCGTTGCCGCTTCAAACAGCGCCTGCCTGTCCTGCACCTGAAGAGCACTGTTAAGAGCAGCGGCTTCCTCGTCACTTGCCCGGGAAACCGCGGCATCCGGAAGTGAGCTGCCTGGAACGGCACGGTTCCAGCTGGCTTCGATTTTCTCCCAGGGGACTGGGGAAAGGTTTCCCAGAAACAAGGTGTGCCGATAGGCGGCTGCACGTGGAGCCCAGAGGGCTTCTTTGATTGCGGTGGCTTGCGCGATGACCGGAACAAGGCAGATCACCGCGCTGGCAAGGAGAGTTTTCATAGCTACGCCTATTAAGTTTAGCTCTGGCAAATTTTCTTAGGGTAATCTAACACATTGTCAAGTGGCAAATTTCGCGGCATACACAATCACAATGAAAACAAAGAGGATGTGTTCCATTCATGACCGGTCCTTCACCCAAGGTGTCCGATAGAAGTGTCGATGAACAGGCCAGCGGGTTCGAGGCTGTGCGCACCGCGCACCAGAGTGAAATGGTCGAGGACTATGTGGAACTCATCGCGGAACTGATTCACCTGAACGGGTCTGCGCGTCCGGTCGAAATTGCCGAGCGGCTCGGTGTTGCGCAGCCGACGGTATCGAAAAATCTTGCTAGGCTGAAGCGAGAAGGACTTATCCTTCAGGAGCGCTACCGCGATATCCGCTTGACCGAGGCGGGCCGCCAACTGGCGGAAGCCTGCCGCAAGCGGCACAGGATTGTCGTCGATTTCCTGATTACACTAGGAATTTCCGCGGAAGTGGCCGAGCAAGACGCGGAAGGTATCGAGCATCATGTCAGCGAAGAGACGCTGAAAGTGTTTCAGGATTTCGTGAAAAGAAACGCGTCCGGCGCCGACTGAGCACCGCTCGAGTTGGCGGCAACTTTTCGTCAAATCAATCTTCTAAACCCAGCAAAGAGCATATTGAGTGGAATGGGACCAACCTGTGCACTCAACGCGAAGCCGCAAAACTAAATGAAACCCCGCTGTGGGTCGTGCAGCGACTTATCCTTGATCGGCCAGAAACTCTAATCGCAAGTTGTACAGCTGGCGAAGCAAGATCAGCTCCAAGGAAGAAGGCCAGCGCGAGCAATCGACCTTCGAATGAACCGGATTTAGGCATCCAACAACAGGTTGACGGTTAACCCAGAACGTTGGCTTGAACACGTCTCCGGTTTGTTCGAGCTGGCGGCATTTTGACACCTGTGAAACACCTCGGACACCTTCTAGATGCTCAGGATCAGTCCTCGAAATTCGTTCAAAATGGCGGCGATGAAGAACAAAGTTCCTAATGAAAACGGCCGGAAGCCGATTCTAAAAAAGCTGACCGACTCCTGTGTTTCACATCCGATGATTTCGGTCGGGTTGTATGTCTGTGCCGTGTCGCTGTTTTTCTTTATCTTTCCCGGTGCCGATATTTGGTCGACCGGATTGTTTTATTCAGAAGTTTTCGGTTTCTGGGCGAAGAACATGGCGTTTCTCAGAGACGTAAGGTATCTCGGCATATTTCTCGTTCAGGTGGTTGCGACTACTTGTGTTGCTGTGTTCGTTCTGAAGTTGCTTATCCCCGATCGTCCACCGCTCAGTACCCCTCCGGTGAAGGCCGTCTTGCTGGCGTAGGCTGAAGACTGCCAGTCCTAGTGATAGCACTAGACCGTATGTTCGTTGGCGAGGGCCGCTTACCCACGCTGTAGATTGTGTGGGCTCTGGAATTGGCCAGGGCGACCTACCGACCAGCGAGGGAAGACATGACAAACGAGCACGCAGCTTTCATCGGCCTAGACACATCAAAGTTGAAGATTTCGGTGGCGATTGCCGACGGCGAGCGCAATGGCGAGGTACGGTTTCTGGGCGACATATCCTCGGAACCATCTTCGGTAGCAGCAATGGTCAAGAAATTGGCTAAGCGTGGGGCAAAGCTCCACTTCTGCTATGAAGCCGGCCCTACCGGGTATGGGCTCTATAGGCAAATCGTTGAATTGGGTCACGAATGCAGTGTTGTCGCGCCGTCATTGGTACCAAAGCGTGCCGGTGATCGCGTAAAAACCAATCGTCGCGATGCTATCAGTCTTGCGAGGCTCCATCGAGCTGGCGAGTTGACACCTGTCTGGGTGCCGGATGAAGCGCATGAAGCAGTTCGCGACCTCGTCCGTGCCCGCGACGCGGCTTTCGAGGCACAAAAACAGGCGCGACAACAACTCAATTCGTTCTTACTCCGCCATGGCCGATACTATGCAGGACGGAAAGCCTGGACCCGCGCGCATGGACGGTGGCTGGCATCTCAAGCGTTCGATCATCCCGCGCATCAAATATTGCTCGCCGAATATTGTCAGACCGTTGAGGACGCCGGAGTTCGTCTTGATCGACTGAACAAACTGATTGGAGAAACTTCTTCCTCGTGGTCAATGGCCCCAGTGGTCGCCGCGTACCAGGCGATGCGCGGGGTGGCGTTCATGACAGCCGTTACGTTGGTGGTCGAAATTGGAGATGTCCGTCGGTTCGACAGCCCACGGCAGTTGATGGCTTATCTCGGACTCGTCCCTACAGAAAGTTCAACGGGCGATCGCGTCAGACGCGGAGGGATCACTAAAGCAGGCAATGCTCGGGCGCGCCGAGCGCTGATTGAGGGGGCCTGGACATACCGTTATCCAGCACGGATCAGCCCCACAATCAGCGCGAGACTGGCAGGCCTGCCGAAGTCGGTCTGCGTGATTGCTTGGAAAGGGCAAGTGAGGCTGTGCACTCGATATCGAAGACTGATAAGTGCCGGCAAGGCCAAGACAGTCGCCGTGACAGCCATCGCGCGAGAAATGGCCGCCTTCATATGGGCGATCGGGCAAGAAGTAGAGCCCCTCAGTAAACCTTGAAACAGGCCTGCTGCACGTCCGATCAGGTCCTCTTGGAAAACATTATCTGTTGATCAAAGTTGGAGGCAGGGCCGCGGTGGGGAACCCTCGATACTCCTATGTGGCAGATTTATTCTACGCCCGACACTAGACCGAGGCAGCCCCAGACGAACAAACGGAAATGCGGTAATCAACCCGCGAATAAGAGTATGCCAACCGTCGTCGAAATGCCTTGCCTCCTGCTTTGTTCAACGGTGTTGATTAGCCGCATCCGCCTCAAGGCGGCGGGGAAGTTGTGTCTCCACCTCTTGTAAACGAACATAAGAGGAGTAGTCATATGACCAATCAGCATATTGAGGTGATCACGTCGGTGGAGCGCCGCCGGCGGTGGTCGCAGGAAGATAAGGAGCGGCTTGTCGCGGCGTGCCTTGAACCTGGAGCAAGCGTGTCGGAGATTGCCCGGGCGGCGGGTTGCCACGTGAGCCAGTTATTTAGGTGGCGCAAACAACTCTGCACGATCTCCGACGGTCGGGCGTCGACGGACCGTGCAACACCCGCACCTTCGCCTGCTCCGCAATTTATCCCGGTGACAATTTCCGATGCGCGGTCTCTGTTGGCTCCGGATCAGTCGCCGGAACCGACACCGCCGCAACGTGCGCGTCGCAAGCCGAGCGTTGTAACGATCGATCTGGGCCGGGGTAAACGGGTCCGGGTCGACAGTGATATCGACACGGAAGCTCTGGGACGCATTCTCGATCTCCTGGAGCGGCGATGATCCCGGTCCCGAGCGGTGTGAAGGTCTGGCTCGCGACAGGCCATACGGATATGCGCAGAGGCTTTCCCGGCCTGTCGCTGATGGTTCAGGAGACACTGAGGCATGATCCTATGAGCGGCCACCTGTTTGTCTTCCGCGGCCGGAGCGGCGGCTTGATCAAGGTGATCTGGCACGATGGACAAGGGGCCTGCCTGTTCACGAAGAAGCTGGAACGCGGCCGGTTCATCTGGCCATCGGCGACGGACGGCACGGTGTCCATCACCCCGGCCCAACTCGGATATCTGCTGGAAGGCATCGATTGGCGGATGCCGCAAAAAACCTGGCGGCCGAGCTCGGCCGGATAGTGGAAAGCGCTGGCGTGGTGGGTACGAATGTGATTCCATCCAGCCATGCTCGATGCGGCCGAAGACCTTCCCGACGACCTTGCCAGTGCACACGCGATGATCCTCGCAGAGCGTGCGGCTCGCCGTGAAGCTGAGGCACTCGCCACCCGTGCGCAGGCGGTGAACTCGCACTCGGAAGTCCTGATCGCCCGGCTGAAGCTGGAGATCGAGAAGCTCAAGCGGGAGATCCACGGACACCGTTCTGAGCGCAAGGCCCGTCTTCTGGAACAGTTGGAATTACAGCTCGAAGAGCTGGAGGCCGATGCAGCCCAGGACGAGCTGGCGGCTGAGGTCTCGGCGCGAACATCGACCATCAAAGCGTTTGAACGCCGACGTCCGTCAAAGAAACCGTTTCCGGAGCATCTGCCGCGCGAGCGTGTTGTTGTCGCCGCACCGGAGAGTTGCCCGTGCTGCGGGTCCGCAAAGCTGGCGAAGCTCGGTGAGGATGTCACCGAGACGCTGGAAGTGATCCCGCGCCAGTGGAAGGTGATCCAGACCGTGCGGGAGAAGTTCACCTGCCGGGAGTGCGAGAAGATCACCCAGCCACCGGCTCCGTTCCATGTGACGCCGCGCGGCTTTGCCGGTCCGAACCTCCTGGCGATGATCTTGTTTGAGAAGTTTGCACAGCATCAGCCGCTGAACCGGCAAAGTGAGCGTTATTGGCGCGAGGGCATCGATCTCAGCCTGTCGACGCTGGCCGACCAGGTCGGCGCCTGCGCGGGGGCACTCAAGCCGATCCATTCGCTGATCGAAGCGCATGTGCTGAGTGCCGAGAGGTTGCACGGCGACGACACCACCGTGCCGATCCTGGCCAAGGGCAAGGCCGATACCGGCCGCATCTGGACCTATGTCCGCGACGATCGCCCATTCGGCGGCCCGAATGCCAAAGGGACGGCTCCGCCGGCAGCCCTTTATTATGCCTCTCGCAACCGGCGCCAGGAACATCCCGAGCGCCATCTGAAGAGCTTCACCGGTATTCTGCAAGCTGACGCCTACAGCGGCTACAATCCGCTGTTCAAGGTGGACCGTGATCCTGGTCCGCTGACCCAGGCGCTGTGTTGGTCACATGCGCGCCGCAAGTTCTTCGTGCTTGCCGATATCGCCGCCAACGCCAGGCGCAGGAAGAACGCTGCACCGATCTCACCGATAGCGCTGGAGGCGGTCAAGCGCATCGATGCCCTGTTCGACATCGAGCGCGAGATCAACGGGCTCAACGCAGGCGAACGCCTGGAGCGGCGGCGCGGGGACAGCGTTCCGCTTGCTGAAGGTCTTGAGGAATGGCTGCGGTCTGAGCGGAGCAAGCTGTCGCGCAGCTCCTCGGTTGCCGAGGCAATTGATTACATACTCAAGCGTTGGGACGGCTTCACCACCTTCCTTCACGACGGCCGGATCTGCCTGACGAACAATGCGGCCGAACGGGCCTTGCGAGGCTTTGCCCTCGGAAGGAAGTCATGGCTGTTCGCGGGATCGGATCGCGGTGCCGACCGCGCCGCCTTCATGGCGACGCTGCTCAACACGGCAAAGCTCAACGATGTCGACCCGCAAGCCTGGCTTGCCGATGTCCTCGGCCGCATCGCCGAAACGCCCGTATCCCAGGTCGAGGAACTGCTACCCTGGAACTGGCAGACGAAATCTGCGAGATCGGCGGCATGAGCAAATCACCAAAAACCGCCGCATCCGACAGCATAAACGAGATCGCAACGGTCCGCATCGAATTGCAGGACACCGATCCCCTGATCTGGCGCGAGGTCGAAGTGCCGACCTCAATCACCCTGAAAGTGCTGCACGACGTTATCCAGGCCGTGATGGGCTGGTTCGACCACCATCTCTGGGAGTTCACCGTCGACAAGCAAAGATACGGCCTGCCGATGGACGAAAATTGGGGAACGGAGCCACGCAGGGAGGCGGCCACGGTGCGTCTGCGCGACATACTGAAGCCTCGCAAGACGACGATCAATTACCTCTATGACTTCGGTGACAGCTGGGAGCATCGGCTCACGGTGACCGACGTCCGGAGCGGCAATCCGGCGACCCCCTATCCGTGCTATGTCGGCGGCGGTAGAAACGCACCACCAGAGGATTGCGGCGGAATTCCTGGCTTCTATGGCATGCTTGACGCGCTGGCCGATCCGAGCCATCCCAATCACGCCGACGCAACTGAATGGGCCGACGAGTACGACCCGGACACCATCGACGAACTTCCGATCAAATATGCGCTTTTGCGCATCGCAAACCGCCGCAATGCCGCCAAAGTGCGATTGACAAAGAATACCCGCTCGAAATCCGACAATTGATCAAACCGCCATCGCCGCGGTGTTCACCGGACGGTTACACCGCTCATGCCACTCCGCCAACCCTTGTTTCTGCTGTCGACTCTGGTTCTTGGCCCCGGCGTGCTCGTAAATTTGATCTTGAAGGACAATTGGGGTCGCCCGAGACCGCAACATGTGGCTGAGTTCGGCGGAGACCTACCCTATCAAACTGTCTGGAAAGTCACTGACTATTGTGACCGAAACTGTTCTTTCGTCTCTGGAGAAGCGTCTTCCGCCATTTGGTTGACTTCAGTCGCCTTTCTAGTTCCCGCTACGTGGCGCAAAGCGATGCTGCTATTGGTGCTGCCGCTTTGCTTCATCCTGTCATCCAACAGAATCGCATTCGGCGGTCACTTCCTTTCTGACACATTAATTTCCTGGGGCGTAACGCTGCTACTCATTCTCGCAGTCTTTCATCTGTTCTTTCAAAGAACGCGGCCGATTGTGAGTGATCGTTCGTTGGACGAATGGATGACAGCTCTTGGAAGATTTCTGCAACTGAGTTTTCAAAGACTAAGGCGACGGTAAGCACAGTTTTATGGAACGGCCTTTCGTTTCCCCGAGTTTGATCCTATGGGCGCTGATTTCATGCCGGAGGAGATTTGCAGCCAAAGACTTCCGATATTATGCACTGCGGCAAACGACGCGGCAGAAGGATATTTTGGATCTGGCTAACAAGCACTCAGTATACGTGTTGCAGACCCGGCTGGCTTTACCGGCGGCACGGTTCCAAATGGTAACGCACACTTGCGGTGGCCTTAGTGTAATGAAAAGGATCGAACAACCTCTAAGAAACACCTCTTTTTAGTTCAACATCAGATTGCTTGATTGAACGCTTCCTCATTGTAGTCATGTTGCAAAATTCGGGGCCTACGGGCGTCACGTAATAAGTTGTCGAGCGCACTTCGTTCGGACTCAAATCTTTCACGCATTTCTCTATCGAGCACGCGTCCTTCTGGAAGCCTGGCTCGCATTGGATCCAAAGGTTGGCCATTAGCTAGCATCTCGAAGTGAAGGTGAGGTCCTGTTGAAAGTCCAGTCGAGCCAACATAGCCGATGATCTGTCCCTGTTTGACGCGAACACCTTCCTTTATGCCTTTGGCAAATCCGGTCTGATGATTGTAGGTGGTCGTGTATCCATTGGTGTGTTGAAGTTCAATTCGCTTCCCATAGCCGGAACTCCAACCTGCCTTTATCACGGTACCATCTCCAGCTGCCATGATCGGTGTCCCGCGCGGAGCAGACCAGTCCACTCCCTTATGCATTCTTGAATATTTGTAGACGGGATGCCGACGCATGCCGAAGCCGGATCGGAACCTGCCACCATCAATCGGTTTCCTGATCAGGAACTTCTCTGCGCTTTGGCCGAACGCATCGTAAAAGTCAGTAGCTCCATCGTCAGGCGTCCGGAAACGGTAAAATTCCAGCGTTGTCTTGCCATTGCTCAGCGCAGCAAAGTGGATCTCAGATCCGAAGTTACGGTCATCTCTGGAATATAGAAGCTCTATGGTAGCACCAGGCCTAGTCGAGGCATTGAAATCGATGCTAAAGGAAAACATGCGAACAAGTTCATTTACAATGTTTTTTGGTATGTCTTGCTCAAGTGCAGTTTGATAAAGACTATCGTATAGCGCTGGCGTTGGCCCGCTATGGGAGACACGATCCGCGTCAGCAAAGGCTGCTGCTGGAAAGGTGCTAGGCGGCCGGGCTTTGATGTAATCGCCGCCGTCTGATTGGGCAACGGTCGCTTCGTGTTTCGTATCGCTATACAGACTGATGCGCACGGGCAGCTTTCGCTCCGGATCGTCCTGTGAGGGCGCGTACGCTATTCGGAGTCGTTGTCCGTCTTCAAGTTTGGAGATTCCATACAATCGCTGAAACGCAAGTGTGATCGATGCAGCTTCTACTTCTGGAACCTGCTGATTTAGGAGGGTCCCCGTAAGGTTTTGCCCCTGAGCCACTGGCACAATGCTTTCATCCATTCCGGCTAACCGAATATCGTCATCGCGTTTTGACACGAAAGAAACGTTTTCCGGCGTTATCCGAACCGCATAGCGCTCCAAATCTGGCTGAAGCGCCAAATTGAAGTCGAAACGCCCAGGATCAATCACTGCTTCATAACCCATGTTAGTTGCATCCACCGAACGGGTCCGGATAAATTTGCGAACTTTCAATTCAATTTCCGATTCTGACAACGTCTTGTCCAAATCGAAATCCGTGTTCGATGATGGAAATGGTGTAAGGCTTATACTGACATCATTGGCCAATTTCGCACCGTACAGCGAGTCGGCAAGAAGAGAAGTTGCAACTCCCTCGGTTGCCCCTGTCGCTTCTTTCTCCGCACTCCTAGAAAATATGTTCAGCGTACTGAAGGCCGGAATTTGAGATGCAAGCGACGGGTCTTTCTTGGTAGCAAGCGTAGCGCTGATGAAAATATGTGGTTGAGCGCGAATGTTATCTCTGTCGCCCTCACGGGAGACAATATTCACATCTATTAATTGCTTGCTGGAATATTCAGTCGCCGATCGCAGAACCCTGTCTTCTTTGCTGTAACCGTTGTTCGAGATCGACAACTCATTCAATAAAGCACTCGAGGATTTCGCCCTTTCAACTTCGTATTGGCCGTCAAAGGCAGCGAATAGCGCGCCGCCCATCAAGAACAGGGATGTGACACCAGTGAGTGCTGAACCAGCGAACCAGCGCAGTGAAACCCCTCGCCGGTCCGGCATGCCATACAACCCTTCGTAACCAAGCAGCGGCGGTTCTTGACCGAGTTCGATTTTTGAGGACTGGGCGTTTGGGGTAGCGCCAAAGTGCATTGCAATCTGTCCGATGTTAGGCAACTAATCTGCGGATCAAATTCGTTTGTGCAGCGCGATGCCATTAGATTGCCATCGCCCCTCAAACAGATCCTGTTCCCTGTTTGCTGTTGGTTACTTCCGCGAAGCGGCCACCTCTTCGTTCACCAAAGCCCTCAGTTCCGCCTCGCCAAACGAATTGACGGACCGGCCGTTAACGAAAAACGTGGGCGTCTGGGTTACGCCTAAGACTTCAGCATCGGCGCGGTCCTGGTTAATCGTTGCAGCTATAATGGGTTCCAGCATCTGAGTTCGCGCAGCTTCTGGATCGAGGCCGGCCTCCGTTGATATCTGAATGATGAGTTCTTGTTCTGGCGCTCCGTCTTTGGCCCATCTTTTCTGGTCGCGCAAAAGTGCCTCTAACACGGGTTGAAACACCCCTTGTTTCCGCGCAACTTCCAGTACTCGGATCGCTTCCACTGATCCCTTGCCTTCAAAGGCCACGTAGCGAATCGCCAGGCGCACTGTATCGCCATACTCAGCCATGATATCCCTAACAACCGGATAAATCTTGCGACAGGCTTCGCAAGTAGGATCAAAAAACTCGACGATAGTAACAGGTGCGTCCTCAGGCCCAATAATGGGCGAATGAGGCCTCAACACCGCCAGTGTCTGTTCGGTTGGAATCGCTGCTCTCATAAACATCGGACGAACGAAAAACCAGGCCGCAACGCTGAGCAGTATCAGCCCAAATACAGCCACTGAGAGAACAATTGATTTGTTGTTCATTTGCGGGAAACCTTCAGAGATGAGGCCGGCAGATTTGGCTCAAGTACTATTGCCAGCCTTGCTAGCATTGAGATTATGGTTCTGAAGATCTTTTGGTCGTGCTGTTCCAGAGCAAAATGAGGCCAGTGATGACGCTTAGTCGCTAGATCGTCTGTAGGAACTTGACAGTCATCCCTAACTGCTACTTTCAGAGCAGTTGCTTCCGGCAGGCAACTTTTGGATACATAGGCCGGATCATGGAACAATAGCCAGAGCGCGCGCGCAGGCCCGTCGAGGTCAGCAGAATGGGCAAACTTATAGCCGTTACCTGTAGCCGGGTATTTACGAGATTGCGATTTGGCCAAAAGATGTGCCTGAGTCGGATTTCTTAATTCGTCAGGCGTATACACCCTCTAGCCACTATAGATTCAAGTGATTTCTCAATTGGAAGAATAAATTTGTCGAACACAATACGACTTAATCCGAATGACAAAAAATGTGTTGCTTTGTACGCTTTCGCAGTGCTGTGCCACCACTGCCGGCAAAGGTGACCGAATGAACCGTATTATCGTTTGCAGTACATGCAAAAGCGACCCTCCGCCAGATCTGGATGCATTGCGTCGATCATTGAACGAGGCAGGAATGGCAATGGAAGTTACACAGATTGAATGCATGGGGGCCTGCGAGCAGCCAATTACGGTTGCGTTTCAGGGAGTTGGTAGAGCGGCATACCTTTTTTCCGGTGTTATCTTTCCGGACGACATTGCCGATATCGTCTCGACGGCCGGAAACTTTCTGGCAGCGGACAAAGGCTGGATCGAAGACGCCCGACCATGTGGACGTCTCCGGTTCTGCCTCAGAGCGCGCATTCCGGCGCTATAAGCCTATTTCACGTTCACAGTTACCGCAGCCTTGAGCGGTTCCGTCTCGACAGCAAGCATTCGGTGATCGTTGGAATTGAGCGTAACCTCAACCGTCGCATCACCTTTTGGAAGAGTCGGCAGGTGGAGCCATGCACTGTAGTGCCGCGCGACTTTCACGCCATTTACATATACGTGAGCATGGCCCTCGCCCAACACATGATCCAAGCCAGCCCGCTCGGGCGCAAAGGTGAAATTTTCTGTCATGATATGGAGATTGTAGCCGCTAACCGGATCCTGCGAGACACTGATTTTCAAGGACGGTGCATCGGGACCGCCAGGTACTGAGGTGGTCCTGTTGTGGTCGTGGCCAGCGGTTTGGCCGGAATGATTAGTTCTGAGCTGCACTGATGTGGTCTGCATCTGGTGATCGCTGGCTGATGAGTGGTCGTGACCGTCAAGTGCGACACCATTGCTTGCGGCAACAACAAAGCCGATGCCTCCGCCAAAGACCAGCCCGATGGCGAAGAGTGCGAGAGAGCGTTCCATGGGGTTTCAGGTTTCCTTAAAAAGAAACCGGGCAAAACGAGATGTTTCGCCCGGTCGGTTATGATTTAGATTCCGGATCAGGCCGCCTGCGTTGCGCCGACCCTCGCCCTCTCGCGCTGCCAGAAAAAACCTGCAAAACAACCAAGCAGAAGCCAGGCTGCCATTCCGACGCCAAAGGCACGGCTGGCAAACATTGCCCCGATCTCGGTCGGAACTGGGCCGGTGAAGGTGTCCGGCTCTGGCGCGCCGATCACGTGTGGTGCCAGCAGCAGCATTGCTGCTGCGCCCCAGGCCACCCAGTTACGGCCGAATGCGATCAGCCACAATCCGGCGCCTGCGGTAAGGACGGTGGCCCACCACCAAATCTGCCGGGCAAAAACATCCGCCGCCGCGACGCCGGGCACTTCGGGAGCTAGGCTGAATCCGGGCGCGAAGTGGAACGCGACGAACCCTGCAACGCCCCAGAGCAGGCCGTTGCGACCCGTTATAACCGCACCGCGCATTTCGGCAATTGCCATGCCGGCGAGCAGAATGAAGGCATAAGGGAGCAGGTCGGAAAAGGATGGCGCGACGTGCCGGAATCTTTTGAGGGCAACCATGTTCAGTATTTCCGCCAGGGCGTGGATGTCGGCCGGTAGTAGGCGCGGTATTTGACGTGCCGCAGATAGACAGCGCGCATCAGAGGGTCTGCCTTGGCCATCATCCGCAGCACGCCAACGACCACGATCCAGATCGCCACGCCGAGCACAGCGGCATAGGGCTTCAGGATCACGAAAATCAGAATGACCGAGGCAAGACCGGTCACGAGCACCAGCTCCCGGTCTGCTCCGAACAACAGTGTCGGGCGTGAAAGAGCGCGGTGAACCCGCGCTCTGTTGAGGCCCGGCGCATCAGTCACGAGCCGGTTCCACGATTGCCGTGTTCCCTTCCGGAGCAATTCCGATGGAGGCGCCGGAGGATCCGAACAGGCCGACGATGGTGGACGCGCCGAGCAGCACGCCGAGAACTAGAACGACGTAGGCGAGACGACGGGCAAAGTCGTTAAGTTCGCCGCCGAAGATCAACATTGCGCCGGCGATCGCAACCGCGATCAGGCCAACGGCGCCAGCGACAGGACCGTTGATAGACGCCTGGATCTGTTGAAGCGGACCTTCCCAGGGAAGCGAACCGCCGCCGGAGGCAAAGGCTGGTTCGATGACGAATAGTCCGGCCCCGACCAGGGTCAGAAAAGTCAAGAAATTACGCGACATGAAGGGTCCCTTGTCTGTCGTTGGAATTTTTGTTGAGGAACTGAGATGCAACGGCTGAGCGGACGTCATACGTGCCGTCCCGAAAGCCGGACACAGTCACGATGTCCCGAACGATGCGCCCGTGTTCGGGGGAGCGCTCGATCGAGACGATGAGGTCAACCGCTTCTGCGATGACTTGGGGCATCGGCTGCTGAGACACTTCCGCGATCAACTGTTCGAGGCGCGTCAGTGCGGTGAAGGCGTTGTCGGAGTGAACCGTGGCGATGCCGCCCGGGTGGCCCGTATTCCATGCCTTGAGCAGCGTCAGCGCCGCACCATCGCGAACTTCGCCGACAATGATCCTGTCGGGACGCAAGCGCATGGTCGATTTCAAAAGCCGCTGCATGTCCAGCCTTCGCCCAGAAAGCCCTCAAAGATAAGGATTGGCTGCCCGAACCGATCCGCTGCGGCATGCCCACACATGAGCAGCAAACCGACGACGACATGGGCAACGTCGAAACTCTTCCCGTGGCGGCTGAATAATCAGCCGTCGCCGGTCGCGGGCCTCTCCTCCCGCGACCGGCTTCCCTTTCCAACGAAAGCTCACGGGACAGGATCATGCTTCAGCTTGAACTCTTCCAGCGCACAGACAAAGGACAGCCCGGAGCCACATGGTGGGCCGGGCGTTGGCAGTGCCGGAACATGAACGGATGGTTTCAGGATCGCGAAGACGGGAAAGGCCCGTGGTGCTTTGTGGTCTATGCACTCGGGGATTCCGATTGCGTCGTTTACCGCCTTGATGAAGCCGGAGTCCTCTGCCACGCCCGAACGCCCATCGATCAGCAGGACCGCATCATCATCGACGGGCGCAAATATGGCCGTCGTAATTGGCGCCACTAACCAGGTCGGCGCGGCGGGGGCCGATTGCCAGCCGCATCGAGCGGCCGGCAATCGGTTCTGTTTAGCGGCAAGCCCGTGCGGGCTTTCTTCCCTGCTCTGACGAATGGCCTTAAAGCCATTCTTAAGTTGTTTGGACGACAATCAACACAACAATAAAGCCTGATTTTCCTCGAAAAATCATCAGTCCCCGCTAAGCCTCCGGAACGCCCGGAGGCTTTTTGTTTCCGCCCTGTGCTTCAGTGTTGTACCGGTATGGCGTTGTCTGGCGGGAAATCAACGCCATGCCCTCAAACATAGAGCTGATTCATATCTGCACGACTGTGCCTCACATCTTGAAATTCCAGAATATCCATATTATCAATAAAATTTGGATTTTAAGGGAGTTTCCGATGCGAACTTTCACGACCGCCGATCTCAACAAACACGTCGGCGACGTAACTGATGCAGCCAGGCGGGAACCCGTCTGCATCACCCATCACCGCAAACCGAGATTCGTTCTCATGGCATTCGAAGATTATGAGCGTTTGCAGGGCACCAAGGATCCCCGCAAAGCCGTGACGCTGGAGACGATGCCTGCCGACGTCGAGGACGGGCTTCTGGCCTTGGCAGACCAATATGAGCAAGGAACAGGCGCAGATGATTGATCCGGAAACTGGTCTGGTCATCTCCTATAGCTTCCTTTGGTCAAGAGAAAACGCAAAAGGCGAGGAACAAGGCCGAAAGGCACGGCCGGCATGCGTTGTCGTTCCATTGACGTCCAAAAGTGGCGACGTGGTTTTGTTTCCCCTCACAACGAAAGATCCAGGCGTCGGCCGCTTGTGCTTGCGCGTTCCGGAAACCGAACGCAAACGCCTGAAGCTCAAGGGTGACGCCCCCTGCTGGATCCTCCTTGATGAAGCCAATACGGACATTCTGCCCGGATCTTTTCATGTTGAGCCGATCAGCTATGATCCGCTGACGATATCCTATGGAAAATTCAGCCACGCCTTCGTTGGGCAGATCTTGAGAAAACTCGCCGAGGCGATCCGCGCTAAGCGGCTCCAATTCGTTCAACGCGAACGATAATTGGAGGGTCTGTCGTGCCGGAACGGTCCATTTACGCCCAGATCGATGAAATCCGCGATGTTCTTGAAAAGCGCGAACAACGGTTTTCGAGCCTGCGCGGCCATATGGCCAGCGAGGAGGAGGAACACATTCTCCGGCTCAAATGCGCCCTCCGGACTCTCGAATGGGTCCGGGACCATAAGGATGAACTTCGAACGCTTGCCGGGGAGCTCAGATCTCTGACTGGCCTGACGAGCAGCGACAGCTAGATGGGCGGCCTACAATTTGAATTGTCACAGAAACAAAAAGAGAACATTCTATGTGATCGATCCATCACGCGACCGAGCAACCGATTAATGGCTGAATACCGCAGAAAGTGGGCAAGCGTCGATCAGCTTGCTCGCATGATCCTGGAACAAGCTATCGGCAAACAGAAACCAGTACTGCTTTCCCCGGAAACCGCCGTTTTGGTTGCCGATCGCATGCTCATTACCGATTCCGACCCATTCGTTCGAGGCTTGCATTTCCGGGTCGAAACCTGGGACCGCGAAGGAAAACAGCCACTTGAGCTTCTGGTCGCGACGCAAAAGATATCAATTGGACACGACGCTTTCCGAACGGTGATGAGCGACAGTCCCAAGGATCGGACACTATTGCGGCATGGAATTCGAGTCTTGCGGGACAGCGCCAGCGAACCCAAAACCGACAGCGATTGAAGCCGACTGGATCCTCAAGACTTGGAACGGGGCTTTCTTGTCTTCCGCGCACCCTTCTGACCTAGGCCCATCTTTCTCGCAAGCTCGGATCGGGCAGCCGCATAACTCGGCGCGACCATCGGATAGTCCGTCGGCAAGTCCCACTTTGCTCGATACTCTTCCGGCGTCAGGTCGTAGTGGGTCCGCAGATGCCGCTTCAGGGATTTGAACTTCTTGCCGTCTTCCAGGCAGATAATGTGATCGTTGGTCACGGACTTTTTGATCGGAACCGCAGGTTTCAGCTCTTCAACAACAGGCTCCGAAGCTTCTTGAACGGTGGATGACAGCGCCGCGTGAACGGTTGCGATCAGCGCCGGCAGATCGCCCGAGGCGACCGTATTGTTGCTCACATAGGCCGAAACTATGTCCGCCGTCAGATCAACGAAATCAGGCTCAAGAGAGATGTCGTTTTGAGCAGCTTCGGACATAAGAATTCCTTTTCGCCAATTACCTAAATGTAAGTGAAGAACCGTTCTTAGGCTCGTTATACTACTAAGTAAATAGGTTCGGGCGGCACCCTTTGGGCACGGCTCTAGTCGCTGCGCTCCCCGAGCCAGGCGCAAGCGCCCGTCTCGGCCATCCGGTGACGATCCTCCCACCTCCGGGCGTCGCCCTGCGCACTCCGCTTGCCATCCTCAAATAGGCCGCCCTGCAGGCGGTCATCACACCCCTGCCGGGAGAGGGGAAACGCCGCTCCCCCTCCCCCACCAAGGGCAAAAATCGGTCTCCCCATCCTTCCTCACTCACGCAGCCGGCACGCCGGCGTCGCTCCCTCGTGCAGGACCAGGCGCAGATCCGCGTGCCGGCCGGGCCCGCGGATCCACACCTGGCCGTCCCGGTGGGCGATCCCTGTTCCAATCAAAACGCTCCTCGCGGGGTGGTATAGATCGACCTGCGGGCCAGTCCTTCGGGAGTAACCTGGTGATACTGCGCCGCGAGCGCCTAGAGGGGACAAGTGCCCCGTTGGATTGGCCGCGATCGACGCCCCGTGGGGAGTTGCGCCTTCGAGCGCCAGAACAGGTCCGGCGAGGTTCGCGGCCGCCCGTTCGAGCTACGAAGGAGAATTCATGGAAAATACGATTGCAGCGTATGTGGGCGTGGATTGGGCTTCGGCGACCCACTATGCCTATGCCCTCGATGTAGACGGGGAGAAGTTAGGTCATCGTGCATTCTCGCACGGTGGTGACGGGCTTGCGGAACTTGCCTCCTGGATAAGATCGGTCACAGGTCAGGAACCGGAGAATGTCGCCGTCGGTATAGAAGTGCCCCATGGGCCGGTCGTTGAACATCTTATGGACGCTGGCTTCCTGGTGCATGCCATCAATCCGAAACAGCTCGACCGGCTCCGTGACCGCTTCACCGTGGCAGGAGCCAAGGATGATCGTTTGGATGCCTACGTTTTGGCTGACTCTTTGCGAACTGACGCGCGGTTTTACCGCTTCCTGAGGCCTGTTCATCCAACGGTCATTGAACTTCGGGAATGGTCTCGGATGGTTGAGGATCTTTCGGCTGAGCGGAACCGGCTGGCCAACCGGTTTCGTCATCAACTCTGGCGCTACTACCCGCAAGTAATTGAGTTGTCGGAAGATTGGGCGCGAGGTTGGGTCTTGGACTTGTGGGAACTTGTGCCGACGCCAGCGAAAGCGCGGAACGTTCGGCAGGCCACGATCGCACGACTGTTAAAAAGGTGCCGGGTCAGAAAATGGACGGCGGATACCCTGCTTGCTCACCTTCGTTCGACACCAATCTCCGTCGCACCTGGGGTTACGGAGGCCTGCGTCGCCCATTGCGAAGTCATCCTTGCCCGTCTTCGGCTGGTAATGCAGCAAATGAAGATCGGCATGAAGCACCTTGAACGTCTGTGTGCCGCGGTTGCCGAGTTACCCTCGACCGAGCCAACAGACCCGGATACGCGTTGTGATCCGGAGATATTGAGATCTCTGCCTGGCATCGGGCCAATCGTCCTGGCGGCATTGCTTTCAGAAGCGCCTGAAGCTGTTCGCCGACGGGATGCCAACGTTCTTCGAGCCCTGTCGGGTGTAGCGCCGGTGACCCGGCGTAGCGGGAAACAATATATTGTCGCGATGCGCCAGTCCTGCCCGCATAGGCTTCGAACGGCTGTATTCCATTGGGCACGAATAGCTGTGCTGCACGATTTCCATTCCCGGAACCGGTACAGTGACATGCGCAAACGAGGGCATTCTCATGCTCGCGCTCTACGTTCGGTCGGTAGTCGTCTGATAGGCGTCGCCTGCGCCATGCTGGAAAGCGGAGAGCTGTTCGACAAGGATAGAAAGCCACAGGTCCTGGCTGCATAGGTGATTGCCGGACGAGCGCGAAGCCCCAAATAGCGAAGAGCCCGGCCGGCGATGCGGCGCAACGCGCCGCCAACAATGGAATCGCGTGCAAAGCACGCTCCACATCTTCCTTCGAAAACGCTTAGGGCTCCGCCCTCGGCGCGCTTCAAGGTGCCTTCCGCCCAGCTTCCTACGCGCGTTCCACGCTTCGTGCAGCAGGGTCCCCGCGAAGGACCTCTCCGCTTGCACACCCGCTGCTCGCCGCGAGGCAAGGGTTGCAGCGCAGCGCTGCGAACCCTCGCAGAAAGGCAGCGGGAGAAGCCGGGAAATCAAGGATCGAAACAAGTGAAATTAGCACTTGAAATAGGTGGGGAGTCCCCTCCGTTTTTTCCCCTTGTCCCCCTCCCCCACACTCTCGCCGCCGAGGTCTCAGGAGCAGGAGCCGGGCTCCTGCCCTTTCGGGGACAGAACCCGCGTTCCACGGGAAGAAGGAGAGAAATAGATGTTTATCAAAGAATTCTGCGCGCTTGTCAGCGTGAGCCTGTTCAGCTTCGGGCTGGTCGCTTGCTGTGTCGGCCTCGCAGGTTGAGGGATCGCTCTATGACCAACAAATCCGAGTTCGTCACGGCCTATTTTTACGATGCCTTTTTCGGGGCAATGGCCAATATCTCCCTAAGCCGGGCAAACTACATTGCGGAAGTCAAACAGCGCATCAAGTGCAGCTTTTTCGATGTCGCCCGCCTCGATGACAATCACGATGTCTTCGTGGACGACAACGGCCTGACAGACGGTCTTCATACAATCGTTCGCCTCAAGGACTTTCCAAATCCGTTTGCCGGAAACCTTGTCATCGTGGGCAGGGATGAGCACGGAGACATTGCCGAGCCTCGCATGACCGTCGAGGAGATCGCGGAGCTGATCACGGTTTACCGGCCTGTGATGGATCCTGAATTGACCAACTTCGAAGGCCCGGACCTGATCGGAATCGGCCTGACAGGTTTGAATATTCGCATGGACAAGAGCGAACCCATCATCGTTGTAGATGGGGAGTTTTAAGCCATGGCGAAACTCACCAAATCGCAGCGCAAGGCCCACGCGGAGGCCGAGGCGGTCCTGACCAAGGATCGCTTGAGCGAAGACGAAAAAGACTTCGTGTTTCAGAACTGGCACGAAGGCGCGAACCACATCAACGGAGCATCCGGGGCGTTCTTTACGCCCTGGGGGCTGGCTGCAGACTTCTCCATCGATGCCGGGGGCGCTGGCAGCCGCGTCATCGATCTTTGCGCCGGGATCGGAATCCTGTCCTACTTCCTGCACCACCGCGCGAAATGGGCCGACAATTGCCCGGACCTGACATGCGTTGAGCTGAATCCCCGATATGTCGAGGTGGGCAGAAAGCTGCTGCCGGAGGCTCGTTGGATCTGCGCCGATGTCTTTGACTGGAGGGACTGGCAAAGGGAGCTTGGTGGAGAGCGTTTTGACGTGGCCGTGTCCAATCCGCCGTTCGGTGCCGTGAAGCGCGCCGGCAATGGACCGCGCTATCGTGGCCGCCAGTTTGAGTTTCACGTGATCGACATCGCGGCCGAACTGGCCAATCGGGGCGCATTCATCGTCCCGCAAGCGTCCGCCGCCTTCCGATATTCCGGCGCGCAATGCTTTCAGAGGGTTGAAACCGGTCCTGCGGCTGAATATCAGAAGTTGTCAGGGTTCCACATGTATGAAGGCGCGGGCGTCGATACCTCGATGTACAGGGACGATTGGAAGGATACCTCGATCATTTGCGAAATTGCCTGCTACGAGTTTGCCCAGGATCGCGCCCGGCAAGGTCAGGTGCAGGAGCGCCTAAGCGCCCTGCCGGTCCCGGTCGTCCCACTTCGCCCAGCCGAACAACTTGCGTTGCTGTGAGGGGAACCATGGGACCGATACGAAAAGTCAAAGTCTATGACATTGATTCCGGCCTCGGCGGCACGCACACAGTTTCCATAGTCGAAGAATTGCCGAACAATCGGATTAGCGTTCGAGTATGGTACGGCAGAGCGACGCCGACCGGTTGGGAAGCGTGGATTGAATGGGACGGTGCCACATTTGAGACAACGCACGACCAGTTAACGAACCC
This sequence comes from Labrenzia sp. R5_0, assembly GCF_017743835.1. Taxonomy (NCBI): domain Bacteria; kingdom Pseudomonadati; phylum Pseudomonadota; class Alphaproteobacteria; order Hyphomicrobiales; family Stappiaceae; genus Labrenzia; species Labrenzia sp. R5_0. The sequence continues at coordinate 25,688 of NZ_JAGHRK010000012.1, forward strand.
GAGAGTTTTAGCGCTCTACAAAGAGGAAACCTGATTCAGTTTTGAGCAGCAAAAGCAGCAGCGCAGAGCAAGCGGCGCGACCGGGCCGGATTGGCTAGCCCGGCTGAGGCAACAGCCTTGCTCTCAAACCGGAGGTAACGACGATGTGGCATTGGCCTATCAGCGTTACCCTTAAAGTGAAAAAGACCCGGACGACCTTGCAAATCGAAATCCGGGTCCAATTCATACTTTAGGGAAGGGGGCGGCGGGGAAACCTGCCATCCCACTCCGGACAAGAATATAAGTCAATTCTCTGAATTTTCCAAATGATGGATGTCAAACAGGCAATCGGATGTCCTCGCGACATCGGCCGGTAGTGTGCAAACGTGAAAAACGGCGGCCAAGCGTGACAAAACCGTGAAACGGTGCCGCAGGACCGCTCCCGGAATAGCTGAGCAAAGGCCTTTTATCAAAATACCGATTTTGGAGCCCATTCCGCTCGCCTACCGCATCGAGCGGTAGGCCATCGGGCGAAGGGAGCCCTAAACCCCTCCCCTCGAATCTCCCCTCCCCTCTGCGAATGAACTACAGATCCTTTGGCATGTAGAGATCGCCGCCAGCACGATATCTGACTGCCATCGCCTCCATGCCCTCTTGACGAGCAGCGTCGCGGATATCGTGGGAAATCCGCATGGAGCAGAATTTCGGACCGCACATGGAGCAGAAGTGCGCGACCTTGTGGGCTTCCTTCGGCAAGGTCTCGTCATGCATCGAACGGGCCGTTTCCGGATCGAGCGCGAGGTTGAACTGGTCCTCCCAGCGGAACTCGAAACGGGCGCGCGACAGGGCGTCGTCGCGGACCTTCGCTGCCGGATGACCCTTGGCGAGGTCGGCGGCATGGGCGGCGATCTTGTAGGTTATGACACCGGTCTTCACATCATTGCGGTCGGGAAGGCCGAGGTGTTCCTTCGGCGTGACGTAGCAGAGCATCGCCGTGCCGAACCAGCCAATCATCGCGGCACCGATGCCCGAGGTGATATGGTCGTAACCCGGCGCGATGTCGGTCGTCAGCGGTCCGAGCGTGTAGAACGGCGCCTCGCCGCAGACCGCAAGCTGCTTGTCCATGTTCTCCTTGATCTTGTGCATCGGCACATGACCAGGGCCTTCGATCATGACCTGGCAGTCTTTCGCCCAGGCGATCTTCGTCAGCTCTCCGAGCGTTTCCAGTTCGGCGAACTGCGCTGCGTCGTTGGCGTCGGCAATCGAGCCCGGACGCAAGCCGTCACCAAGTGAAAAGGAAACGTCGTAGGCACGGCAAATGTCGCAGATCTCCTCGAAATGCTCGTAAAGGAAGCTCTCCTTGTGATGATGCAGGCACCACTTGGCCATAATCGAACCGCCGCGCGATACGATGCCGGTAACGCGGTTGACGGTGAGCGGAATGTAGGAGAGCCGGACACCGGCATGGATGGTGAAATAGTCGACGCCCTGTTCGGCCTGCTCGATCAGCGTGTCGCGGAAGACTTCCCAGGTAAGGTCCTCGGCAATGCCGCCAACCTTTTCCAGCGCCTGGTAGAGCGGCACCGAGCCGATCGGAACCGGCGAATTCCGGATGATCCATTCACGAATGTTGTGGATGTTGCGCCCGGTCGATAGGTCCATGACGGTGTCGGCGCCCCAGCGAGTCGCCCAGACCATTTTCTCGACTTCCTCCGCCATCGACGAGGTGACGGCAGAGTTGCCGATATTGGCGTTGATCTTCACCAGGAAGTTCCGGCCAATGATCATCGGCTCCGCTTCCGGATGGTTGATATTGGCTGGGATGATCGCGCGCCCGCGGGCGACTTCCTCGCGGACGAAGTCCGGTGTAACAAAATCCGGGATCGCCGCGCCGAAGCTCTCTCCATCACGGGGAAGCTTTTCGTTTGCAGCCTTGCGACCAAGGTTTTCCCGGATGGCGATGAATTCCATCTCTGGCGTGATGATGCCGGCGCGGGCATAGGCGATCTGGGTGACGGTCTTGCCGTCTTTGGCGCGGCGCGGTTTCTGCAGGTTAGGGAATTGCAGTGTCAGGCGCTCGCCGGTGGCAAAGCCGTTGTCTTCCGGCTTGACCATGCGGCCCTCATATTCCTCCGTGTCACCGCGGGCGGCGATCCACTCGGCGCGAAGGCGCGGCAGTCCCATTTCAATATCGATCGCCTGGGTCGGGTCGGTATAGGGACCGGAGGCATCATAGACCGTGACGGGCGGTTCGCCGGCGGCCGGATGGACTGCGATCTCGCGCACTGGTACGCGGATATCGGGATGAATTTCGCCCGGCTTGTAAACCTTTGTAGAGGCAGGCAGCGGCCCCTTGGTGATTTCGGGCGTAATAGTCTTGGTGGCAATGTTCATTCTGAGGCTCCAATCTTTCAAGTTGGAGACCCAGTTCGAAGCCGGAATGATGGAAAGACGCCATGACGCTCCGGATTCTGGGCAACGTCGTACTGCAGCGCTTGCACCGTCCCTACGCCAGTATGAACTGGATCAGGTTCAACGGGTCACTGCGCTGCCATCAATCAACGGCCCAGCAGTATCTCAGCCCCTTGCCGGGGCACCCCTGGTAACGTTGCCATCGGCCATCATCCACGTGCGTTTGTCAATACAGAGATGCTTGGCTCGACGAGGAAGTGCTGTCACTTTGGCGGCAAAAGGTTGAAGGAAATGTGCCGGGTGACTCCAAAAAGTTGTCCGCGGACAACAATGCGAAGTTCTTGTCGAAACTAGGCTGAAAAATGCACTTGGTTAAGCGTTTGTAAATTGGTAACGAATCGGAGCATATTGTAACAGCGCAGTTTGAGGCGTAGTTTTCAAAAATGCGCAGTTCGAGGATTTTTCGAGATGGACACCAATCTTCTGGTTGAAGGTGCTGCTGAACACCTGCCAACGACACTTTCGGCGGACGCGAATGAGCTCGCTCATCAATTGCAGATACATCAACGAAAAATCTTTCCACCTGCTTCTCAAAAGACTATCCGAAGATTTTCGCCTGCAGAAGCAGCTAAATTGATTGGCATTAAGGAAGGCTATTTACGTCAGGTCGCCGCTGATGGGCATGGCCCCGAACCAAACGAGAACGGTAGGCGCACATATTCTGTCGAGGACATGGATCATATACGTCAGGTCTTGGACGAGAAAAATGGCACGCCAAAATATGTGCCGATCCGTCGGGGAGATGAAAAGCTTCAGGTTATCACTGTAATGAACTTCAAAGGTGGTTCCGGAAAAACCACCACATCTGCTCATTTGGCTCAGTTCTTGGCGTTGCGTGGATACCGCGTTTTAACAATTGACCTTGATCCACAAGCATCATTGTCAGCGATGTTCGGACATCAACCCGAACTAGATGTCGACGAGGGAGAAACGCTTTACGGTGCTATCCGTTATGAAGACCCTCGAGCCTTAAGCGAAATCATTCGATCCACATATACGCCAAACCTCCATATTGTTCCAGGCAATCTTGAATTGATGGAATTCGAGCATGAAACGCCCAAAGCAATGTCTGAAGGACGTTCAGCGTCCATGTTTTTCGCCCGAATAGGGGAGGTGCTGACAAGCGTTGAAAGCTATTACGACGTTGTAGTCATTGATTGCCCACCTCAGCTTGGCTTTCTAACGATGTCGGCCTTAAGTGCGGCCACAGGAGTATTGATCACCGTACATCCACAGATGTTGGACGTTATGTCTATGTCCCAATTTCTTTCTATGACAGCTGAATTGATGAGTGTTGTCGAAAAGGCCGGAGGGCGTACCAGCTATGATTGGATGCGTTACTTGGTTACTCGCTTCGAACCAAACGATGGACCACAAAGCCAGATGACCGGGTTTATGCGTTCAATATTTGGAAATCGCATGCTTCAACATGCGATGCTTAAATCTACTGCTATTTCTGATGCCGGTGTTACCAAGCAAACTTTGTATGAAGTCGAAAGAAGCCAATTTGTGCGCGGTACTTATGATCGCGCAATGGAATCTATGTCTCTCGTGAACCAGGAAATCGAAGACCTCTTAAACGTGACTTGGGGACGGAGGTAAGGGATGGCACGCAAAGACCTGATCAGTTTTTCGTCGGACGAGGATGGTGAAATCCAAGGGGATCCAAATAAATCGGATCGCCCACTGGCGGGCATCACGCCAAATAGACGGTCAAGTTCACCGGTTGGAGGCATCGCAAAAACTCTTGGCTCACTCTCAAGTCAGATGGACCGTGCTAGTGAATTAGAACGGCAACTGTTGGAAGGACAAAAGGTCGTTGAACTGGATCCCTCTCAAATAGACGATTCATTTGTTCGCGACCGTTTGGAAGCGGACCCGGAAGTCGAGAGGGACTTTGTTCAACAAATCGATGAGCACGGGCAATTAGTACCAATCCTTGTTCGTCCAAACCCGGCTCAAAAGGGTCGCATGCAGGTGGCATTCGGCCATCGTAGACTTCGGGCGGCCAGAAGCCTCAATCGAAAGGTCAAGGCTGTCGTTCGGGAGTTGAACGATGAGCAACTGGTCGTTCTTCAAGGGCAGGAAAACAGTGCCAGAACCAATCTTTCCTATATAGAACGTGCGTTGTTTGCAGCGCGATTGGAAGACCAAAAGTTCAAGCGGAATGTCATTATATCTGCGCTCAAAGTGGACAGAGCGGCTGTATCAAAAATGATCAAGCTGATCAGAGAATTGCCCGTCGAATTGATTGTTGCGATTGGCGCCGCTCCTGGTACAGGGCGACGAAAATGGATGGAACTTGCTGAGTTAGCAAAATTGGTTGATTGGAAGCCACTTCGAGAAATGTTGTCCGCGGACAACATCGCAGAGCTGACTTCGGACGAGCGTTTCGAATTCGTGCTTCGCAGCGCGAAGAAAGCAATAAAGCCGAAAAAACCAAAGATGGTGGTCCAACATGTTGAGCACGTACCGGTGACGATCAGATCGACCAAAAGCGGCACTACGTTCACCGTAAATGGAGCTAAAGCTCCAGGATTCGATGAGTTTTTGAAGGCTCAACTGAACAGTCTCTATGCGGATTACATGAAAGAGAGGGGGGAGTAAATGAGGCTCTAAACGAAAGAACCCGCCACAAGGGCGGGTCCAAACTTGAGATAAGCACGAGTGCCTATGCTCTATGTGTAGCAGCTAAAATCATAGAATCACTTGTAGCGCAACGCAAGTTCTGTCTTTGAGCAGAGCACGATTTCTTGCGTCTTTTTGCTTGTCTCGCATCTGAACACTCAGTGTCCGGTCGCGTTTATGCGCTTCCGGCAAAGGAGGACTTATGTCTTCGTCTCAGCAGATTGCGAGTTTTCGCAAGGTGTCTGCCGGGATCCTTGCGAGCGCGCATCTGGCGTCCCAGGAGGATCGGCCGAAGGTCACCAAAAAGGAAATCTCCCTGGTTCTGAAACGCGTCGCGCCGGCGCTTGGTATTGATGGCACGGCCTACCATGTCCTGGATATTCTCCTGGGCCTCGTCCAGGCGGACGACTTCCAGACAGGGAAACGGCCGGTGGTGGCGATCTCAAATCAACGGCTCGCCGAATACACACGGCGCACCACACGCACCGTCACCCGCTGCCTGAAGAAGCTCGTCGAAGCCGGAGTGCTTGCCTATCGGGACAGCCCGACTGGGCGCCGTTATATGTACCGCGGTTCAGACGGAGATTTCGCGCAGGCCTACGGGCTCGACTTCACGCCTGCATGCTTCAACTTGGAAGCCTTCAAGGCTCAGGCGGATGCGTTCCAGCGCCGGATTAAGGCAGAGCAGGAAGCCAAGCGGGCCGTCACGCGCTTTTCACGGGCGATCGCCGACGTGGTCGAATTGGAGCCTGCGGAGTTTCACGGCTTTGCAGCACGGGCCCATTCAGTTGTGAACCGGGATGAACTGACTGTCGTGGAAAAGGCGGGGATCCTGGAAACGATCTACACGGAAATTCTGGCTCTCCATGACGCCCACTCGTTGGAAATAAAGGATAAATTGTCATCCGCGGGTGACATTGATGTCAGCCCTTTATCTATTACAACCCAAACCGACTCTCTTAGAAGTAATTCTCAGCGGACTTGCTCTAACGAGCAAGACACTAAGTTTCCTTCTGACAACGGCTTCGCCGTTGAAATGGCTCTTGAAAAAGAGCCTTGCGGCGGTCGCTCGGAAACACAACGGCCGAAATCGCAAGCGGGCAGGGCAGGACCAAGCAAATTACCCGAAACCAACCTGGATGGCGTTTCCATAGGACTCATCCAGTCGGCATGTTCATCGGTACAGGCAGAAACCGGGATCAACTTGAACAGTTGGCCAGCCCTTTGTGGAGCTGCTGAACAGTTGCGCCTGCTGATCGGCCTAAGTCCAGCCGGATATCAGCTCGCTGTCGAGCGGCAAGGCAGATATCTGGCCGCGGCCTGCCTTGTGGTTGTCGCAGAGAAGGCGCTGCGGGATCCGGAGCACATTGCTTCGCCCGGCGGGTATTTCCGCGCCATGATTGACAGGGCAGGGGAGGGCAAACTCCACCTTCACAAGTCTCTGCATGGGCTGGTGTGAGGCGGTGGACGCGCGGACCGGGCGGCGAAAACTTGCGCTGACCACACGATAGACTTGGAAATCGATGAAGAAAATGCTATCTAGCTAGATAGCTAGCCAGTTAGTGAGGGCGAGATGATTTCTCTTCAAGATGCAAAGAACAGATTCAGCGCTGTGGTTGAAGCCGCAATGGCTGGCCGGCCTCAGGAAGTGTCCCGCAGAGGCAAACCAGCTGTCGTCGTTATTTCCTCGGAAGAGTATCGCCGGCTTCTCAGAGAAGCGAAGGGGCGGCGCGAGAGCTTTGCAGACCATGTCCTCAGCTTCCCGGGAGAGGGCATTGAGCGATCAAAGGTAACGCCCCGGGATGTCGAATTTTGATCTATGTTCTGGATACAAACGTGATTACTGCCGCAAGGCGTGCGGAAAGAGCGCCCAAGGTCGCTGCCTGGTTGTCGGATAAGCCGGAGGAAACGCTCTATGTGAGCGTTGTCACGCTTGGCGAAATTGAAAGAGGAATCCGGCTTCAGGAACGGCGGAATATGGATTTTGCCAAGCATCTTCGTCAGTGGTTGGACCGGACGGTTTCAATGTTTGGAGACCGGTTGTTGGAGTTTACCGCATCAGATGCCTTATGTTGGGGTGAGCTCTCCGCGAGAATTGGTCACAACGGCGCTGATCTGATGATTGCTGCTCAGGCTTTGACCCGTAACGGATGGGTCGTTACCGGGAACGCGTCTGATTTTGAACCGACAGGCGTGCAACTTGTCGATCCATTCGTTTGATTGGAAGTCTTGATTGCCAGATCCGCGTTCGGTGACGAAATCCGGGATAAGCTTTGCCGATCGCTCGCTTGCAAGGCCGGACCTTCGGTAGATGAACGGCAAACACGCTCGGCATTCGCCTTCGACAGCCAAAAATGCTATTATAGGTTAGAGAGTTAGGAACTTTTCCCGGTTCAGGCTCTCTATGGCGTCAGTTGCTAGGTCCGTAGTTTGGAGACTACCCCATGAACGTTCATTCCTCCCGTCCAGATCGTTCCCCGGAAGCCGTGGAACAGCGCCGCAGAGCCATTGAGCAAGCCACCGCAGCGAACAAACGGCAGGGCTATGTTCATGATCCGGTTCTGGAAAACGCCAACGCTCGCTATGTCGCCGGCGACATAACGATTGAAGAGCACCGCGCCGAGATGATGGCCCGCTTTCAAAAGTCCTGAATTCCCTTCAGAGAAGGTCCAGGCCGCCCCGGAATGGGCGGCTTATTTTTGTGAGGAATTCTGTTTGAGCAACGAACAAAAAGGCTCTTACACCTATCCGGACGTTCCAGGGGATCCGGAGCGCTCAGGCGTCCTGCGGAACAAGTTGAACCTCAGAACCCGAAGTGATCTGACGACCGCCGAATACGCGCTAACGACCTCGCGGATGGCAGAAGTCGTTCAAGGCCGTGGCCCCTCGGGCAACTTCGACGCTGCTCACTTAAAAGCCATACACCGCTTCATTTTTCAGGATGTCTACGAGTGGGCAGGGCATACCCGGAACGAATGCCCTGTCATTGATGGCGAGCGCGTTGAGCCGATCGGCGTCATATCGAAAGGCGGAACGTCCTTTTTGCACGGTTCCCGTCTGGAATTGGGCTTGAACGAAGCCTTGAAGCCGATTCAAGACCAGAGTGTCATGAAATCGGCCACCCCGGAAGAATTCGCCAGACGGGCGGCCCTGGCGCTGTCGGAGCTCAACTACGTTCACCCCTTTCGGGAAGGCAATGGCCGCGCCCAGGAAGCCTTCATTACGATGCTCGGTCAGCACTATGGCCGCGAGGTGGATTTATCCGTCATCACCAAGGCACGCATGATCGAGGCCTCCATCGAGACGACCCACGATCCGAAAAGCCCGTTGATGCAACATCTCCTCGAGGACTCCCTAAATCCCAATCGGCGGGAGGCCATCCGGGGCGCACTCTCGGATCTGGAACGGCTTGGAGAGAACCCGTTCGACTACAATGTACGCGCATCCCGTCCAGGCGAAACCCTGACCGGTCAAATCCTGGGACACAGCGACCGCGTTGCCAGCCTGTTGACCGAAAAGGGCATCGTCGCGCTGGACCGGGCGGACCTTCCTGTCAGGTTGCCGGCAGGCGATGCAGAAATCACGATCACGGTCCAATCGGATTTTTCCATTCTGGGCCAGCCGCCGGCACAGAATGCCGAACGTGTTCTTAGCTCCACCAAGGAGCGCCTTGAATCTCTCGTTTATGAAGCCGCCGGCGTCATGGTGCCGGAAAAGGTGCTCAGCCCCGAGGTGACGAGAGAGGAGCTGCAGGACCGGCTTGCGGTTTCAAAAGCTGCCATCAAATCGACCGAGAGCCTGGAGCGCCATCTCAAGGTCGTCTTCGCGGATCCTCAAAAGGTTATCAATCGGGTGAAAGACGCCGCAGAACTGGGCAAACTTGGCGATGCCTCGCTGGCTTATGAATTGAAGGACGGTCCCGAGAAATTCGGCAAACTCGCAGGGCGAGGCGGCATAACTTCCAGCCGCGAAGAGCGGCTTGCGCGCCGGAATGCCCTTGCCGGTACCGTGAACCTGCGTGCCATCGTGGAAACCCACATCAACGTGGTGCACGGGATCCGCAAGACGATGGCCCAGGAGCGCCGCGCCGTTGTCGACCAGGCGCGGGTTGAGGTCAGCGCGCCAAGCCAATCGCTGATGAAAGCCATTCAGGAAACCATGCCGTTGACCGAGGCGCACAAGGCCGAGCTCCGGCAGGTGATGGCCACGCTGGAAAAACGCTTCGGCACGGACTTGAGGGAGATCCGTGCGCACATGAAGCCTGAAAGGCATGCGGAGCTCTCCCAGAAACACGGCCTCGATCCCAAACAGATAGAGCGGGTGAAGAGCACCTTGAAAGTGCTGGACAAGGGGCAGGTTCGTGTTCGACAGGAAGCCCGCAAGCTGGAACAAGCGAAGTCGGCGGAGCGAGGCAAGGGCGGGCCAGTCCGCTAGCCAGGCGAAACAGATTGCGGAGAGGGCAGGGGGCCGGTCATCTTCCGGTTCCCATTGGAGCTATCCGAATATGCCGACGATTGGACAATACGGCCTTGAGCTCGTCCTCAACCTTGGGCGCAAAGAATTTCCCCGCCGGTTCCCGGCTCCTCGCTACCCAAATTCTTCCCGCCCTGCGGTCCTGCACTGGCGTTGCGGTCCCTTCGGGGTGCGGCCCGCGCTCTTGGCGGCCGTTCTTTTTGTCCATCGGCAATTCGAACAAAAGGAACCGGAAGATGACCGACAACCTCACCAACTACATCCAGTTCGCCGGTGACAAGCTCACAGGCAACATTGCAACTCTGGCCTTCGACGTCGATGTGACCGGCGAAGCCTTGCACAGCGACAACGAGAAAGCCCCCAAGTTCCGGCTCTATGCCAAGAGCCCAGCCGGCAAGCGCATCGATATCGGTGGCATCTGGGAGCGAAACAACGCCAACGGCGATCCGTACTTTTCGCTCACCATCAACACGGGCCACTCGAAGTTCTACGCGAACCTCGGCCGGTATCCGGATCAGGATGACGATGCACTTCAGGCCGTCATTCCGAATGACTATCTGAACAGCGATCGCCGGGGTTAATCCCCCGGCCTTCGGGCCGATGAAAGGCCCAATTGATCTCCGGGCTTCGCCCTGCGCGCTCCGCTTGCCGATGAGGCATCACCCAGCCGGGAGGTTTATGCTTCTTCTGTGAAAGCCCATCGTACTCCAACTCCTCACGAGTAAAGGATGAGCGGTTCCCCCAATTTTCACGCGGCCACGCTGCGCGCGTCCACGAGAAAATCGGCTCCCCCACTCACCGGCTCCGCCGGCCGCTGCGCGGTCCTTGACTCCCTCGTCGTGCAGAAGTGGGGACCTTTCGTCAGAAAAACGAAAGGACAAATCAATGATCAATCAAGTCAACACCATCGACGGCGGCAGTGCAGCTTACTGGGCCGAGCTCCGCGAGGCTTATCAAGTGATCGCCAGCGTGCAGTTTCGACTAGACGCTCTTAAAACGGAACCGCAGTACTGCGGATTTGTCGATGCTTACGGCGAACAGGAAGTCTTTGAAAACGTTGAACCGTGGGATCGTCTAGCCGCCGCTCAAGAGGCACTGAAGGCCAACCCGCGCGCCCTTGCCATTCTGGAGGCGTCAGGCCGGACAGCCGCATTTCTCGATATTGGCTTTTGAAACGTTCAATCGCGAGAGGGCGAAAGCCCTCTCGCAGTCTTCATCATGGTGACAGCCTGGCGCGCATCGAGCGCGCCAGACCGTCTTGGTAGGGTATCGCCGAACTTCTATCCCCAGGGACCTACCCCGATAGGACGTTTGATAATCCTGCTTTTCATCAGTTCTTCGCCTGGCTTGAGTTGCCAAACCGGGACGCGCCGACTTTCTCGGTCATGTCGTTCCGTCGGAAGAACATGGCCCGGCCGCAACGCAGTGGTTCGTTGCCGCTGGTGAAGATGATCTGTTCGTCGGATCGCATTTGCAGAACTTCATGCGGCTGGATGAGAGGACGCTGAGAGAGCTGGCGGGACCGGTTACGGGTGACATGACCACCGCGCGAGGAGCGGCTGACCTGTTCCACCTCGATTGTCGTCATGCCGCAGCGGTCGGAAATGTACCGGGCCGTGTCCGGATCGTTGATCGCGGAGAAGGAGACCCAGGACGCGGATTCGAACCACTTGGACGTGGCATCTTTCCCGCCGAAGGCTTCCCGCATCTGTCCGAGAGACTGAAATAGCATCAAGAGCGAGATGCAGTATTTGCGACCGGCATCACGGGCCGTCTCGATGATGCGCATGTAGCCGAGGCGCGCAGCCTCATCCAGCATGAAGAGCACCCGGCCGTTGACGTTGCCGTCCCGGTTATAGACAGCCTTCAAGAACGCACCGATGATCACACGGGCCATGCCGGGATGATTTTCCAGAGTGGACAGATCGATGTTGAGAAAGATCGTCGTCCGACCGTTGGTAATCGTATCCGTTCCAAACGTGTTGCCGGATACCAGCGCCGCATAGTTGTCATAGGAAAGCCAGTGCGTTTCCTTGGCCGCGGTCGCATAGACGCCCGAGAAGGTCTGAGGCGTCATGTTGATGAACGGACCGACAAGCTCTTTCACGAACTCGGTCGGAGCCGTGTCGTGGATGTCGGCCAGGAACTCTTTCAGGTTCTCCTCCGGTTTCGTCAGAATGCTCCGCACGGCGCGCAGCGACCGACTTCCCGTGGCGTTCTCTTGATCGGAAAAGACCACATGCGCGATTACGCTGGTAATGAGCTGTTCCGCATTGGTGCGGAAGAAGTCATCGGCGCCGGATGCAAGCCGCGGCTTTTCCGACATGAGCCAGGCCGCGACCGTCGCAATGTCCTCTTCGATTGACGAGCCGAACTGTCCGACCCAATCGAGGACATTGAAACCGACGTCAGATTCCTTTGGATCGAGACAGATAACCTTCTGTCCCATCGCGCTGCGGCTCTCAGATACCATCGGCGCTATCTCTGTCGATGGATCGAGGACGACCATCGAACCAGGATATTTAAGGCAGGTCGGAATGACTACCGATGTCGTCTTGTAGCCGCCCGATCCGGCAAAGACGATGCCGTGGGTTGATCCAAACCCCTGATCGAATGCAACGAGGGGAGCCTTGCCGCCTTTGCCCCAGGTCTCCTTATGGCGCGGATCGAAATTGACCTCCGTCACGCTATCCTTATCGACCCGGTAGCGCTCACCCAGGACAATTCCGCCTTGCTCCGGAAAGATCCTTGCAGCCATCGCGTTGTCCATCCAGTCGCTTTCGCCATGGATGGCCCGTCGGCCGGAAACGCGTTTCGGCCGATTGACGCCGAACGCCGTGTTTCCTTTCAGGCCGACCTTCAATCCGAACAGGCCGACGAAGAGCGCGCCGGTTGCACCACTGAGCGAATAGAGATCGGCATATTGCAGGATTGTCCCAGGCTGCACCTGAGACGAAAATGAATTCAGCCGCAGCACCTCATGGAGCGCCGCGATGGTGAACACCATCAGGCCGCCGATGAGTACGCCCACGCCAGCCCAGCTAACGTCGAGGCTGCCGCGCGCTGAAAAGAGAACAATGAGACCGAGGCCGGCAGCGACGAGGGAGGGGAGGGTGAGCCCGATCCTGCCGAGCATCATGTAGGCTTTTTGATTTGTGGCGAGCGCGGCCATCTTCGTCTCAATCCCGCTCAAGCCCCACACCGCCGCCAGCATGAGGGCTATCGGGATCAGCATCAACATTGCCCTTTTGACTGTCATCCTTGAACGCCGCCTTTCCGATCGCGCGCCATCTGTCGCGCTGATTTGTATCGCCAAGCTGTTTCGCGGCATCGGTGAGGATGCCGAGAAGGATGGCCTTGTCGGTTTCGCGAAGTCCGGCTTTGACGATGAGGCCGCCGAGCTGGATCTTCTCTCTTGCGTCTTTCTTGCGGTCCATGAACCGAGCCCGCTTTATCCGATTTTCGAGAGTTCGGAATTGCCCCTCAATTTTGCGGAGCCGGAGTGTGAGCTTGTGGAGTGGCCGGGTTTTGAAATCGGGCAGCAACATCTTTCAGAGCTTTGGAGAGCTCTGCCTCGTCAATGTCGAGATCGGCCAGGCCGCTCTCCATGACGAGCTTGGCAACGCGCTCGGACTGCTTCTTGAGCACTTCCTTTTTGCGCTGCTGCAGTTTCGCAATCTGTGCTTCGATGTCGTCGATCTGTTCGGAGGCGGTTTTGGCAGTGCGTGGAGCCATGAAATAATCCTCTTCAAGTGAATGGTTGCCGGTGCGGCATGGTTCGCTCTTAACGGGTCGGGGACTCCGTGTCGAGACGGGTTGCAGCGGGAGCCGTTCGTTCAACCCATGCGGAGTCCGCTCAGGTAAAAAGAGATGGGCCTATCGGTTTCGAAATGCGGGTTTTGAGGATCTGGTTTTCCAGCCCGAAGGGCCGCAGTCCGGTTTTGAGGAAAACCGGACGGAGCGGGCGGAGGCTTGAACGCGCTCCCCATCAAGCGCCGAAGAGAAAGCCGTAGCCTGTGGTAAACCAGATCCGGGCGGGAGGTCGGTTAGACAGTCAACCAATCCGGAAGAGGCAACGATTTTTGAAATTCGCTCTCTTTGGAAAAGCGCCAGTTGACGCCGAGCAGACCGGTGATGCGATCCGATATGAGATCCTGGAGACGGCCGTCATCAAGCATATTGACTTTCGCCTTTCTGACTACAAGTTCCCAATTGCGAACCAGCCTTAGATCAAGATCCCAAGTGATCGCAGATCGCCGTTGCCAGATCTTTTGAACGATACGGGAATAGGCGGCAGTCTGTTCGCCCGTCCAGCGGTTTGCCCAGGCAATGCGCTCCCACACTTCGTCAGACTGGCCGTGCGCATCAGCGCGACACGGATGAAACATCCGGTGACAAGCCTTGCATAAGGAAAGCAACGCTACGAGAGTTTGAACGCCGCGCGTATCCGATACAGCGTCGCGGCGTTTCGGAGTGTGATACTCCCACAGCTCATGACACTCGATTGATTGGGGCTTGTCACCGCAGACCTGACAACAGCCGCCGCTTCGCGCGGTAGCCTCAAGCCGCAACGCGTTCCAGCTCCCTTGCGTAAGGATGTTTGCGAGGGATGCGCCGAAGGAGGTTTCGGGGATCATGTCAATCATGAGTGGCTGGATTTCGCTTTTGGCGAAGAGCGGCAAGAAGAGATCCAGCTCGGCAGGGATCTTATCGACCTTCCTCAGATCGATGAGAGCGCTTTCATTCTCTACCTGCGCTCCCGCCTCCTGGGCGTCGGCTTGTTCCGTCGTCCGGATGGGCAGATTGATTTCCAGTGTTTCCGCTCCCCACGTGCCGGGAAAGAGCGCAATCGATCCATTCGGCAAAGGACGTTTGGTGAAATAGTGAAGCGGGAAGCTGTCAGGCAAATCGTCGTGGCTGACCTTAAAGCCCATCGCATTCTGAAGCCTGACCCTCTCCAGTGAAAAAGAGCGTGTTTCGGTCTTCAGTGTCGAGGCCGCCTTTGGGTTGGCTTCGACTTTTGGAGCTTGTCGTTCAGAGGTGGGGGCGGGTGGAGTGACCTGTGTTTGCGCTTTTCTGCGAATGAGCCAGCCAAACATGTTTGGAAATGCCTTTTTCAGAAAATGAGCTTCGCGACTTGAAACCGAAGAGATGGGCTTGCGCCCAGCCGCCGCATGGCGGCTGCTCATTAAGAGGACTGCTTTCAAGCAGAACTTACCAATGCGCACTTATAGGATTGTGGATACAATCCCGGTATGCTAAGCGTCAAGTGTCTTCGCAACTCTGTCGCGAAGTTTGACGCCAGGCCCTTGAAATGAATTTCAGAGGCTTGGCTGTTCGCTTCGCTCGCTTCAACCCGCCACCGTTCGCCCCCATCATCGCCGCCCGCAGGTTCAGCGCCCTCCATGGCCATCTATCATTTCCATGTTCAGGTGATCTCCCGGAGCGAAGGCCGGTCGAGTGTCGCGGCGGCGGCATACCGGCATCGTACCCAGATGACGGTATCGAACGATCTGGACCACAAGAAATTCAACTACGCCCATAAGGACGGCGATCTGGTTCATGAGGAACTGGCGCTGCCGGATCAGACGCCACAGTGGTTCCGGACACTGATCGACGGGCGGAGTGTCGCCGGCGCGAGCGAGGCTCTTTGGAATGCGGTCGAGGCGCATGAGACCCGCGCCAATGCGCAGCTTGCCCGCGAGATCGTGTTCGCGCTGCCGTCGGAATTGAGCCGCGAAGAGAACGTTGCCCTCGTCCAAGGCTATGTCCGCGAAGCCTTCACATCGAGAGGCATGATTGCGGATTGGGTCTATCACGACAAAGAAAACAATCCGCATGTCCATGTCATGCTGACGATGGCTCCTTTGACGGAGGCGGGGTTCGGGTCGAAGTGGGAAACGCTTCTCGATGCGAAAGGAGAACCGGTTCGGGCGGGAGGTCAGAAGAACGGCAAGATCCAGTACAAGGCATGGGCTGGCGACAAGGAAACGCTGAAACAGTGGCGGGAGCTTTGGGCCACGCATGCAAACAAGAGTTTGGAGCAAGCCGGCCAGGAAACGCGGATCGATCACCGCAGCTATGAGGCTCAGGGGATCGAGCTTCGCCCGACATCCAAGATCGGAGTTCAGGCTCGCAACATTGCCAAAGAAGCCAAAGCCCAAGGACGTGAAGCCGATCTGGAACGAGCGGTCTGGCATGCGGAAAGTTGCCTGGAGAACGTTCGGCGTATCAAACGCCGCCCGGAAATTGTCATTGATGCGATCACACGCGAGAAGAGCGTTTTCGATGAGCGGGACATTGCAAAATACCTTCATCGCTATGTGGACGATCCGGGTAAGTTCCAGGACCTGCTGGCGCGCGTTCTGAATTCCCCGGATGTCGTGAAGCTCGCCGTCGAAGCGGTTGATCCGGAAACCTGCGAAATGGAACCGGCGAAGCTCACCAGCCGGGAGATGATGCGGCTCGAATCGGAGATGGCGCGGCGGGCCGATCACCTTGTTTCCGCTTCCTCCCATGGCGTCGATGAGCGGTCTCGCGCCGCGGTCCTTTCCAAGATCCAGCAGCTTTCCGATGAACAGCGTGTTGCGATTGAGCGCATCACGGCCGATGAGCGAATGGCGTCCGTTGTCGGCCGGGCAGGGGCGGGCAAGACCACGATGATGAAAGCCGCCCGTCAGGTCTGGGAGTCGAACGGCTATCATGTCGCCGGCGCCGCCCTGGCGGGCAAGGCGGCCGAGGGGCTGGAGAAGGAAGCTGGAATCGCATCGCGCACCCTGGCGTCCTGGCAATTGTCGTGGGCGCGGGGTGAGGGGCTTCCGGATAGAAAGACCGTGTTTGTGATTGATGAGGCGGGCATGGTCGATAGTCGGCAGATGTGCGTCTTTGTCGAGACGATCGCGAAGGCCGGAGCCAAGCTCATTCTGATCGGGGACGCGGAGCAGCTGCAGCCGATCGAAGCCGGTGCCGCGTTTCGGTCCCTGACGGGCCGAACGGGCTACGCGGAACTTGGCACGATCTACCGTCAGCGCGAACAGTGGATGCGCGATGCGTCCATGGATCTTGCACGGGGCGATGTCGCCAAAGCGATCAACGCGTATCGCGCCAACGGTCACGTTGTCAGCATGCCGCTCAAGGATCAGGTCATCAAAGGCATGATCGATGACTGGTCGGCCGACTACGATCCCTCGAAGTCGATGCTGATGCTTGCCCATCTTCGAGCTGATGTTTTTGAGCTCAACAAGTTGGCACGCGCCACGCTCATTGAACGCGGTCTGATTGAGGAAGGGCACAAGTTCCGTACCGAGGACGGCGAACGGTTCTTTGCTGCTGGCGATCAGATCGTGTTCCTGAAGAACGACCGAGACCTAAACGTCAAGAACGGCATGATCGGCCGCGTGGTCGAAGCGGGTGAGGGGCGCATTGTTGCAGAGATCGGGGCTGTTGGTGGTAGTGGGGGATCGGATCAAACCCGGCGCGTCGAGGTCAACCAGAAGACCTATCGCAATGTCGATCACGGCTATGCGACGACGATCCACAAATCTCAAGGCGCGACCGTCGACAAGGTCAAGGTTCTGGCAACGCTTTCGCTGGACCGGCATCTGACCTATGTCGCGATGACCAGGCACCGGGAAGACGTGAAGCTCTATCACGGAGCGTTGTCGTTTGCGAAGAATGGCGGCCTGGTCGAGGTTCTTTCCAAGAAAGGTGCCAAGGATACGACGCTCGATTATGCGGGCTCGGAACTCTATGCCCAGGCGCTCAGCTACGCGGGCAGTCGGGGTCTCTACGGACTTCGGGTTGCGAAGGCCATGGTGCAGAACCAGCGCCGTTGGTTTGGCGAGCAAAGGGCGAAGCTCTTGGCGCTCGGCGAGCGGCTTGCCGTGCTCGGCGCAAAGCTTGGCATTGGTTCACGCGGTCTTGCCACAAACGCACTTACCGTCCAAACAGAGCCACGCGAACAGGCGGCCCCGCTGCAGCCCTGGATCAAAGGCGTTGAGGAATGGGCACTATCCGTCACTGAGACTGTGGAGGCCAAATTGCAGTCCGATGCAACGTTGACAGCCCATTGGGTTGAAATCCAGAACCGCGCCCGTCTCGTCTATGAGCAGCCGGACGAGGCCGTAAAGTCGATGCGGATCGATGACATCGTGAAATCGAGTGGCGCTGAGCAGGTGTCCGCCCGCGATAAGCTCGCTGAAGAATTGGCGAATGCGCCCGAACAGTTCGGATCGCTACGCGGCAAGACGGGAATGCTTGCGGGCAAGTCCGCTCGCGAAGCTCGCGAGCAGGCGTTGAACAACGTTCCGCAGCTCAGCGACGATGTGAAAAACTACATCCGTCTCAGGGCCGAGATCGGAGACTTGCGCACGGTGGAGTTGGAACGGGAGCGGGATCTGTCGCGCGTCGATGTGCCGGCGCTGTCGCCGGCGGCCGATGGCGTCTTGTCGCGGATCCGCGATGCCATCGACCGCAACGACCTGAATGCGGGCCTGTCCTTCCTTCTGGCGGACAAGATGGTCGAGGCCGAGCTCGGTGAAGTCGCCGCGAAGCTGGACCAGAGGTTCGGCGAGAGAACGTTCATGGCCGGTCTCAAACCGGAGGGGCCTGCCTTTGAAAAGGCCGCCGCCCGGGTTGCCGATGAAGATCGGAGCAAGCTTGCGGATGCATGGCCGAAGTTCAACGCGCTGCAGAAAGTCGATGCAAAGAAGCGTTCCCAGGAGAAAGCTCAAGCGCAGGTGTTGAAAAAGGAACAGGTCAAAGATCAGGGCATGACCCGGTGATAGAGAAGGCGCGGCGACGGGGCAAGCGGAAAGCCTTGGCAATCCTGTCGCTGGCCGGATTAGCGATTGGCGGCATTGCCGCCGCCGGTTTTCTCGGCGGCTACCGGATCAACACCACACCGAGTTTCCCACTCGGACTTTGGCGGATCGAGGAACTGTCCAGGGAAGCTCGCCGGGGGGACACCTTGTTCATCTGTCCGCCGGCGAATTCGCCGGCGATCGAACTGGCGCGCGATCGGCTCTATCTTCCTGCAGGTTTGTGCAACGGCGGCATGGCACCGCTCATCAAAACCGTTGTGGCCTTGCCGGGACAGACCGTCACCATCGAGGGCAATCAGGTTGCCGTCGATGGCGAGCTCCTGGCGCATTCTTCCATCCAGGCGAAGGACGAGCAGGGGCGTCCATTGACCGCCTATGCCGGGGGTATCGTTCCGGCGGGCGATATCTTTGTTCATTCCGATTACGTGGCTTCTTATGATTCAAGATATTTTGGCCCCATCCCGGCGAGCGGCATTCTCGGCCTGGCGCGAGAAGTGCTCACCTTCCAGCCCTAAATTCGCGCGGGGTCTGCTTTGCGTCCTGGGAGGCATTGCGACCGGCACAATCGGCTGGTCCGGCAACGTGCTTCTGCTGCCGGCCGGAATGCTGTTTCCGGCTTTCTGGGCCTATTCTCCGTCCCGATCCGTGGCGGCGCTGGTGGCAGCGGCGCACTTCCTCGGAGCCTCACGAGGCTTGCCGCAGGGCGCGTCCATATTCTTCGGATCCCAATATGCTATCGGAATCGGCCTTTGGTTCGCAGCGTCTCTCGTCTTTGTCGCCGTCTATTCCGCGCTGTGGTCGGGCCGATCCGGTTGGCCGCGAATGCTGCGGTATCTAATCGCAAGCGTTCTGATGAGCTTGCCACCCTTCGGAATCATGGGTTGGGCCAGCCCGATCACTGCGGCCGGCGTGCTCTTTCCGGGATGGAGCTGGTTCGGACTGGCAGCGACCGCGATCCTGTTGCTCATGATGACCACAAGCCTTTGGAGGATCGCGGTCCCGATTGTCGCCGGATGTGCTGCTTGGTCCGCCGCATTCTGGACGGACCCGAACGTAATTGAGGGTTGGACCGGCATCAACACCACTTTCCGCTATGAAGGGGCTGGACAGCACGCCGGTTATGAGCAGCAGCAGGAAACAATCGCCATGGTTCGCAAGGCGGCCGGGCAGGGGGCTAAGGTAGCGGTCCTGCCCGAGAGCGCTTTAGGACTATGGACTCCGACGACGGAACGGCTCTGGACAGATGCTTTGTCGGATCTGTCAGTGACCGTGATCGGGGGCGCCGCGGCCATTCAAAAGAGCGGCTATGACACGGTGATGGTGGAGATCGCGAAGTCGGACACGCGGATCCTCTATCGCGAACGCATGCCGGTCCCGGTTTCCATGTGGCAGCCTTGGCGCCGGCTCACAGGAGACGGCGGCGGAGCCAACGCCTACATATTCTACAATCCAGTTATGCCTGTCGCGGGCTATCGCGCAGCGCCGTTGATCTGCTACGAGCAGTTGATTATCTGGCCTGTCCTGCAATCCATGGCTTTGAACGCCGATATCATCGTGGCGATCGCCAACGGCTGGTGGACCGGCGGAAGCAACATTACCGCTATTCAGCGTGCCAGCGTCACAGCCTGGGCAAAGCTGTTCGATGTTCCGCTGGTGATCGCATTCAACGAGTGAAGCCATGATAGATGCCGCCCTGATAGAACAGTGTGCCGACCCTTCCTTGACCCCTGCCATCGTTGAAGAGTTCATTGCGGCGGCAGGATCAGAAGATCCGTTGAACGTGACCGTTCGTGCCGGATCGAAGACGTTTCTGGTGCCGAAGGTCAAATCACCCGAAGAAGCGATGAAGCTGGTTCAGGATCACCTCGGCAAAGCCGTCGTGCGCGTCGGGCTCACGCAATACCCCGTTGGAATTGGCGTCACCGACAAGTCCCAGGTCACCGCGGATGTGTTCGACACCTGCAACAACATCAAAATCGGGACCGCGCTGTTCGCCCGCGTCTATCGGGTCGTGACGAAGTGGTACGGCACGCCGGTTCAAGAGGCGTTCGAAGATGCCATCGAGGCATACCAGACCGGGTATTTCGACGGTGAGTATGTGTTCACGGCAAAAGACCCAGGAGAGAGCGTTGATCTGGCTGCTCCGGACCCGGCCGCCTCAGTGGAGGGAGCGCCGGCGCCAGAGGCTGACAATGCGAGTCCGGACCCCAGGAATGAACTCCGGCAACAGCTATGGGCGCAGGATCCAAACAAGGCGGACATTGGCGTTGATCTGTCCGGAATAGGGGACTTCAACAGAGAATGACCAGCCACATCGTTGTTGCCGTGTATCTCTGTGCTGCGACATGCCAGCCACAGCAATTGCGCGTTTGGGACGGTGACAGTTTCCTGATCGGCATGAAGCACGGCTCGGAGCGTGTGCGGGTTCTCGGCCTGGATACCGCCGAGATCGACGGAAAATGTTCCTATGAAATCCAGATGGCAAAGAAGGCCAAGCGCCGGCTCGCCGAGTTGGCGAACGGACAACGCATTCAGATCCTCCGAAATGGCAAGGACAAGTATGGCCGCACCCTCGCAAGGGTCTTGGTCAACGGCAACGACGTAAGCCAAATTCTCATCAACGAGGGGCTTGCCCGGCCGTGGCACGGACATCGCGAGCCGTGGTGCTAATCTTTCGGCTTCTTGATCCGTCGAAGAAACTCCATCGGATCCACGTTGAGCGCCAATGAAATCTGATAGATTGTAATAACGGTTGGGTTCCGTTTTCCGCGTTCCAGGCTGCTCAGATATTGCTGGCTGATGCCACTGATCGCCGCAATTTCCTTTTGCGTCATATTCCGCTCATCTCTTAGGCGGGTGAGATTTTTTCCGACGAGGCGGCGCATGTCCATGCGCTTTTGATTGGCAGCTTACAAAATTAGAGTTTATCAACTTCTCTATTCGTCAAACATGGGGATTGACGGGCGACCGTATTAAGAGACTTTTGCGCCTGCGTCGCCATTATTCACGTCATCATGTCGGCTTTCCGCAAATCTGTTTATTAAATGGCCTAGTTTTCAAGTTTCGTGCGAAATGTATTTGAACAACTTCGTCACGAATATACATAGATGGCAAACGAAATGTTTTTGATATTTTCAGCCACCGCTCCTATACTTATCCGCTAGTTGATTCACGTCTATTCGATGGTGAAATTGACCCGAGACGTTCACATCTCGACCCACAAATGACGAAGCTCAATTCTGTTTAGGTTGAGTTCTCGTTCGTGTTCGGATGATAGGACGGCGATACGCAGATTGGTGTCGTGGCTGACTAGATTCAGACGATCATCAAGACTCCAACCGGAAATACCAACACGAGATAGGGCGCGAATCCAGAAATCGAGTCGGTTGATCCAAGACACTATGCCGCCCGTCTGCACATAAGCGATCATGACTGCCTGTTCGTGCGCCGCGCCGTGCAATCCCGCCTTGAAGCGCTGTACGCCACCAGTGCTGCCGTTCGCAACGCGCAAATACTCACGCTTGTCTCGGTTCTTGCCCTTTGGTGTGGGAAGTCGTTTGCATTCAATTGGAAGAAGCGTATCAAAATCGTCATGCCGGCGTCCTTCAATCCAGATGACCTCTCCCGCTGGCGCTGCAACGAGATCAATTCGGCGCGAAAGCTTCGTTTCGTCGGGCTCTTCGATGCGGAACTGGAGAACGTCCCAGCCGGGAGATTTTCGGGTGGTGCCGTTAAGGTGAGCGCAGAGTTGCGAGGTTAGTTGTGTTTCAGAATCCGCAGTTGGTCGACCACCACGATCCCGCCAGCTCGGCAATTCTTCCAGAATGAAAGTTATCAGTTGATGAAGCCAAGTCTTCGGACGATGTAGGTCGGGTGATAACCCCCCACTCTGAACATTAACTCCGTCAGAATCCGCCAGCATTCAAAATCCTTGCGCCCGAAGATCGGCCAATACGTCGTCGCTATCGCGCAATGCCACCGAACGTAGCCAGTAACGAAGACGATCCGGCTTCAGAAGGAAAATAAAATGCCCGTCATATATTCTTGCGATGCGTGTAATGGAAACCGACGTGCCCTTTTGTTCCCTTAGTAGAACATCAATCTTGTCGTGCAGCGTATCTTCGCCGTCCCAATCGATCACCCCAGTCCCAAACACGAAGGGCTGGCAGACGATTCCTGACCAGCGCCGCGGTGTCAGCGATATCAGCGGCTTTTCTTGATAAACTGTGTTGATCTGCTTGCAGAACAAACGTGCGAAGTCGTCAAGTACCTGGCAGGCATCCTCGCGTAAAAGACAAGACTCGTTGCCCTTGCGAACGAATTCTCGATACTGGTGGACGATATCCTCGGCAACAATTCGCTCATTGTCGCTGAGGTCGAGATCGCCATCCTCAGGAAATGGCAAAGCAAGCACATCAGCTCCGGCAATATTAGTCGCCTTCTGGGTGAAGAGCTTCGTGCTGATCCCAGCTGCATAGGCGCGCAACGCGATCGACTCAGTTTTGAGCCAGCGTGCAACTACCTCTAGATCGTCGCGGCCAGCCTTGGCGAATCCGACGATCTGGTTCTTAAAGGTGAGATACTCTTCAGACCAAATCGCATTTGGCAAATCTTCATGTTCGCGGACCAAGAGCATAGGCGGAGTGAAGAGTTCGGCCGAGCGAGGGCCCTCAATCGGCTTGTCTGGCACTACAGTGATTTGGCTTTTGTCGATGCCGGTCACGGAAAGAGCGGTCGAGGGCAGAAGTGGCTTGCCGATCAGGTGATCAGAGGGCCGGGATACACCCTTCTGGCCCTCAACGAACCCCTCGCGAACATGCCACCCTCGTTCAGCGGCATGCTGCTTAAGCGTACGATATTGCTTGAGCCTTTTGACGAGGCTGTAAGCGCGCGCCCCGCCCAAGAGACCCGAACGCCAAATTTCAGGTCCGGGTTCCGCGAGAACGTCACTGCGCGGTAGCCAATGCAAATCATAATAATCGATATCGAAACCTTGTTCGGCATCGGCACGACCAGCGCGACGAAAAACAGCGTGCAAGATTCTGCGGTTATTGGGTGGTTCAGCCGCATCCGCAACGACGGCGACAATTTTAGTGTCTGCGCCACCTTTGCTAAACAATCCACGAATCGACACAAAATCGAGGATTTCGCGCACATCCCAACGTGAAAAAAAGGCAGTGCGAACAGGTGCGGAGCTGGCGTTGTAGATCAGGTTATACTGTTGAAGCATGGAGAGCGTACCCCCAGGAACGAGAAGTTCCATGGCTTCATGCAAGAACAGGTACGCAATCTGCTTGTCTGCCCCAGTACCGATAGCTTCTGTGAAGCGCTGATAGCTTCGGATTGCACCTTGCGTCTTGAGGGCGGATACGAAGGGTGGATTACCAACAACGACGCCGATAGGGCCAACAATGCGTTTTTTCTCCTTTGCTTCAAAAAAGCAGGATTCTATTAGTGTACGGTCGTTTAGCTTTGGGAAAAGCTGAACACTTGCGCGGATATCTTCAGGCTCCAGCGCGTCGCATAGCGCCAGGCACAAGCTGAATGCTGCTAGCTCGATCGCGCCACCTTCGACATCAACCCCGCGAAGGCGTTCGACTAATGCGCGTAACACATGGACACCAGGTTTAGCCCAGCCGTTTCGGCTTCTCCAGTGCAGCACGAGGCGCTTGTAAGCCTCGACCAAGAAAATACCAGAGCCACATGCAGGATCGAGGATGAGTTCGTCTCGGTCGATCACCCGGTCAAGTCGTTGCCAGCTCAATGCCTCATCAAGCATGAGGCGGACAAGCGAAGGAGGTGTATAGACGGAGCTATCGGTGTCGGAAACGAATAGCTGATAGATATGGCTGATAACCTCGACGGGTAAATCGCGGAAAGAGTAGAGCGCCCAGAGGTTGAGCTGCCCTCCTGCTTCAACCCGCGCCTCTATCAGCGTGCTGAAACCTTGAAGTTCCGTGCTGTTCTCAAGTGCGGCGCGGTCCTCGTCGTGAATTCTGAAAATGTGGCCGTTGAAGCGCATTTCAAGAGATCGAAGAAGTTGTACAAGCGCAGGACCGTCCTCAAGAACATGAAAAAATCTCGTGGCACCTTCAGTAAATTGCCCGAAAAAGTCGGCTGGGAGAACGCCGCGTTCTTCCAGATAAGCAATGAGGAGTGAAAGGATAAGAAGGCGGCGTCGAAGCCCTGCGTTCAGTAGACCACTACTCTTCAGTCTAGAATGGAGGCCACTAACGGCATCGACAAGCAGGCGATGTGCCGATTTCGACGCGGATAGAAGTAGCTTGCAAGCTGCTGGATCATCCCAAAGCGTGCTGTTTCGCAGTCTTTCTGCGTCCCACCAAGCTTCTTTTGCAACTATACGTGAAGCGAGTCCCAGTGTTTTAACTGGTTTGCAGACTAGATCTCCCGAAGCCGAAATGAAATCGGCCTTGTGGGCGCATCGGAAGAGCTGCACCAGGCCTGGTATCCGCCGATAAAGGAGTGGAACGCCGCCCCAACTCCAGATTCGTTTGTGCAACTCCGCAAACGCCGGATTATTAGCAGGCCCATCATCGACGAATAAGAACGCTTGCGGTGCCCCCGGCCTGCCTTGTTTCCCCGCTTCGAAAAACACCGCGTAGGCGCCATATGAGGCGGCCTTCTCCATGGTCACAACTTCTTCGGGCGGACGGCCATCAGGCAAATATCCTGCGACCCGAACTAGACCATCAATCTGGACACTGCTGACATCCAGATGCTCAATCCAAGCCGTTTTCGCGCCGCTGACGGACATACTATATTCCGCTTTTGATCGGCTGCATCAGGACTTACGATTGTCTTTGCTGAGTTCAAATCCTTCACGAAGCAAGTCAACCATCGTCATACCCTGGGCAACGGCATAACCTTTAAATGCCTTCTTGAAGTCGGCCGGAACCTTGAAATTCAGAGTTTCGAGCTTCTCTATGGAGTGACGGCTTGTAGAATTCAGCGCGTCCTTCGTTGTGTTGATCGCCATGACCACTTTCCTCTGCTCACCGCAAGCAGAGGAACGAATAACAGAATTCTGTATGGCCAGCAATCGGGCAATACAGAATGGCTGAAACAGCAGCGGAACTCTTTGTCGCGTCTGGATGGATGTGATTAAGGCGCGTAGCGGCCCTCTTCCTCAAAGCAGTCGCACCACATGTCGCGCTAAAACGTGTCACATGACAATCTCCGTGACGATACTGTTCATGATCTACTAGTTTGCTCGCTAGCTGGTCCGTGTCTGGCGGTGAGAATATCCCGTTTGGATACATGCTTCTCTGCGTGGTCGATGCGAGGTCGCTTCGAAGGAACATCGCAGCATAGAGTGATGGTGGTTGATGTTTCCTCGCGGCTAACTTGTGTTTTCCTGTGTTGCAGTTCACTGTCCGACTGTGGGTTTGGGAGGTACACGTGACAAAAGCAGAATTCTTAAATTTGAAGTCCGTGCGCCCTGCGCCGGATGATCTACCTCGAAGCCTTCGGAATTTCATTGACTATCGAAAGTCGGGCTTAAGTCTCAATCACATCGTCGGGTGTCCTCTGGATTGTGGCTACTGCGTACGCCACTTGTTCGAGAATTTTTCGATGAAGCGACCCCACCTCATCGTCGATGACGAAATCGCCGTGCAGGAACTCATCGGCCATTGGGCGTTTCGTGCTCACACGACTCCGATTCAGATTTTCAACCGAGCTACGGACCCCTTCCTGCCTGGTGTGAAGACGCATCTTTTCAAGACCCTCGAAGCTCTGGATAGGCGAGGGCTCAGCAATCCAGTCCTGGTTATCACCCGATGGCGAATTGATCGATCAGACGTTGAGCGTCTTGAAGCTCTCAAGAACCTGCAACTGACGATCTTGGTCACCTGGTCAGGGATCCATGACGAACGTGTGGAGCCAGTACCGTCGGCGATAGCCGCAGGAAGCTTGGAAGTGCTGGCTAAATCGGCGTCTCGTGTGAAGAAGATCCTCTACTGGCGCCCGATTATCTCGGGTCTAAATGATACGATCGACCACTTCGCGTCTGCACGCCGGCTTTCTGAGTTAGCGGATGCGACGGTTTTCACGGGCCTCTTTTACCGGAAAGAAATCCAGGCCTATTTTCGAGAAGCCGGGGTGCCTGACCTTTACACGGATTTGGCCCGACGAAAGATTTTACCACGTGATACCGAAAGTCGAATTTTGGCCCATTTCGAAGGGCGCCCGATCTTCCGCAAAACGTCATGCGGGGTCGCCTTCGCCCACGGGACACCAGATTTTAATGGTCATTTCGGCATCAGCGAAATTTGTAGCATCTGTCCCGAGGGCCAACGTGAGATCTGCAGTAAGCATCACCATAAACCTGACACTGAGGCTGTTCGAAGCCTCGCTCGTAGCGTCTCGCTGGCGGACCTAAATGGAATCGAGATTTCTGATCGTCGGATCGTAGTCAGTGGCAGCACCGAAGCGCAACGCTACTTCATGCAGCATACATTAAATTTCCAAGTCCACGACCGGGCGCAGCCGCATAGGCAGCATCGGCATGGGCGTGCGGAGATCGGATGGGAATGATTTGGGAAAAGACCTGGGTCGTCGACGTGGAAGGCAACGGAGCTACCCCTCCAGAGATTGTCGAGATCGCGTTGCTGGAACTCGTTGAACTCCGTCCCACCGGCCGAGAATTTCACTGGCTGATCAAGCCTGAGCAGCCAATCGCCGCGGTCGTGACTAGGATTCACGGCCTCTCCGACGATGTCGTAGCCGGTGCGCCGAGTATCGACGACATTGCTGACGACGTCGTCACATGGACTGACGGATGTGTGATCGTCGGTCACAACGTCCGGGTAGAGCTTGATGCTATAAGCCGATCGATTCCAGGATGGCAGCCATCCGCTGCAATCGATACTTTGAAGCTCGCGCGTTCCCTCCGCCCGGGCCTTTCCTCATACAGTTTGGAAAACCTCGGCGCCGCTCTCAAGTTGACGACCGAGGCAAAGCGGCAAACAGGCTTGAAACACCATTCCGCTCAATTTGACGTTGCGCTGACGGCCTTGTTGTTCGTTGAACTTCTAGGGCCGCTCGATCGCGCCGATCGTGATCTCCGTGTACGGGAAGCCGATATACTTTTCAAATCGCAGGAGAGCTTTTTGTGAGCGCGAGGAAAGTTAAAATCGGAATAGCCGGCACACATTCGACCGGAAAGTCAACTTTCCTGGAGCAACTGGACGCTCGCCTATCGACCGAAGGGGTGACCATCGGTCGGGTAGATGACCTCGCTACGGCGGCACGGGACCGCGGCTTTCCGATCCTAACCCAGCACAATTTCGAAAGCACACTATGGATCATGGCGGAGGGCATGAGGCAGGAAGCTGAAGCTGCCTTGCACTGCGAGGTCGTTCTTGTCGATCGTCCTGTTTTTGACGCGTTAGGCTATCTTTATGCCGCCCTCGAAATTTCGGACCGGTCTCTACCTGATCGTCAGCTCAACGAACTTCGCTCGATCGCTCTTGCTCATGCGGGTGACTATGATCTGCTTGTCATGACAGAACTCGATCCTGCAATTGGACTTGGTGAAGGACGGGATGGAAATCAGGAGTTTCGGGTCGCAGCCGCTAACAAGATCCGCGCGATCGCCGACGAGGCGGCTTTCGAATCTCTCATCCTGACCTCCACGAATAGCAATGAAGTCTTGGATCAAGTTCTCAAAAGCATCCGCACGCGCTTGGCAGAATAGGCGTGGCATGTTCGCCTAATGCAGTTGGTTACTACAATTCCGGAAATATCATGTTGGGGGGAAAATGCCGGAAATTTTGAACAAGGTTATCAAGGATCCGATCCACGGGTTTATCGATTTTTATGGAGAACGCGAAAATGAGCTCAAAAACTTGCTCTCTGATCCGTTCTTCCAGCGCCTGCGTCGTGTCAAGCAACTCGGCTTTTCCGATTACGTCTTTCCCTCGGCCGCTCACTCTCGCTTCTCACATTCACTTGGCGTTTACAAAATTGCAAAACGAATGCTGATGGTTATAGAGCCCGAAGGGGCTGACGGGAAATGGTCGCCCAAGGCCGAAGCTTGCCTGGCAGCCGCGTTGCTGCATGACGTCGGCCACGGCATGTTTAGCCACGCTTTCGAGAAGGCCATGGAATTCTTTCTGGCGCGCAACTCGCTCGAAGGCGAACGCGCGGAGAGCTTCGAAGCTGCCGTCGATCATGAGTCTGTTAGCCGAAAGATTATCACCGACTCTTCGATCGGCACGGCGCTAACTAAGTTTGGTGGTTCTGAATTTCCCGGCATGGTCCGTGACATCATTAAGAAGAAGGATGAAAACTGCGTCTATACGTCCATCGTTTCAAGTCAGCTTGACGCCGACAGGCTCGATTACGCGAAAAGGGACGCCTACTTCGCCGGTGTGTCCTCTGGAGGAATCGACCTTGATTGGCTCTTACGGAATTTTAAGCCAGGTCAGAACGGTGATGCTCAATTTCTCTATGTCGATAGCAAGGCCTATATCTCGCTCGAACAGTTCACAGTCACGTTGTTCCAGCTCTATCCAACCATCTATCTGCACAAGAAGACAAGGGGTCTGGAGTTCATGTTCGCCCAGCTCTTGAGCAAGGTTTTTCAGCTGATCGACTCAAATGAGGTGACAGCCACAGGTCTTTCGGAGAACCACCCATTTATTCGATTTTTTCGTGAGCCGGACAATCTCGACCACGCGCACCTTCTCGACGATACGCTCTTTTGGGGATCCCTCCATCTATTGCGCGAAGCGACTGATCCTTCTGTTAGCGACGTCGCGACGCGACTCTCGGACCGCCGGATTTTGCCAATGGTCGATATCTGGAAGGTAGCCGACGAAGCACTTGCCGCACGCGTCGGAACCAGCAAACTGACTGCACTATCACGCGTTCAGCTGATCGAAGGAATCTGTAAGGCTGTTGCCGAGAAGCTGCAGGCAGATTCCTCAATCTGGAGCGATAGCTGCTATTACGACACGTATAATCGGCCAATCTATAAGACGAGAGGTGTCGTCGGCGGCCATCCCCAGCAGATCAATGTGAGCGTCGGAGGCAAGATCTTAGATATTGCCTCCATCTCTCCTGTCGTCGCAAGCGCCGCATCTTTCAACATCCATCGCATTTACTATGACGATAAAAAGTCCCCGAAAGTGGATAACTTGAAGAGAGCAATTAGGGAGTTGATCGAGGCAGAGCTGAAAAACTTGTAAAGCCAGGCTCGGCTGTTGAACCGCTGACAAGTTCCTCCCGAGAAATACTTTGATCGGTCAGCAGGCGTGTTTCAGGCTCTGTAGGCGATGTCTTCATTTAAAAGAATGCGCGACGTTGAATGTAACGTTATAACTGTCAAAGCTGTTTAGAAACGCGACGTCGCTAGCCCGATAGAAATGCGACAGTCAGACTTTGCCGCTCGCTGAAGCGGCCAGCCCCCGATCCGACCGGCTGGGCCGGGTTGCAAGGGAGGTGAGGGGGCGGGTGATTGAGGACCTATTCGGACTTTGTCAGCCCGAACTCGTAATGCGGGCCATCTTGAAAGATTTTGAAGGTGCATAGCATCTTGGAATGAACGATTTGAGTTCATTCGTAGAATTCTCTTTGCCCAACTCTGCAATCGGCTGAAGTCCAATCTGATGCCGAAACGGTCACTAAATGTGGTCCGGCCGAAGCGACTTCCAAAATGAGCTTGCGCTTAATCCCTGCAACGAGACCGTCCGTGTTGCGAACTGGAAAGGCGAATGCGCCAGGACCGCCAATAACACAGCTCTCAAAATAGCGCATGAGTTCCACCTCACCGGATATCTCCGACGGAGCGGGATTGAGAAGCAAAGGCAGCGCGTTGATCGTAATCCCCTCAGCGATCACGGCGTCACGAGTTGGCACGATGTATGGCCCAGTAGTATTCGGCCCGTCGCCGGAAACATCGATGACTTTGCGCATGGCCTGATAGGACGATTTCGAGAGGAGCGATGCCGAAAAAAGCAATGCTTTGGAAATGGAAGTGTCGGTTCCTCCTGTCAGCGGCTTGGCCGCAAGGTCATCTGCGAAGCGCTGCGCTGTTTCCGAATTGTCGATTATCTGCCATGGCATAGTGAGAACTTGAAAGTCGGGTCCGGCCCATTCCACATAGGCAACGGCAATCCTGCCGGTCGCTCCAAGTTGGATCGCTGTTACAAAAAGCGGGTCTTTAATCGCAGCGACATATCCCGAGCGCTGGATTTCGAGCTCTTCACGGCTCATCGAACTCGATACGTCCACCGCCAAAACCAATTGCACATCCACCGGAATTGGTTCTGATTGAGCCCTCTGTGACTGGACAGACAGGACTGCACCTAGGGCAACGGTTAATGCGGCTGTTCGCGCCTGATAGAGGCGGTGTTTTTGCTTTTCTTTTCTGGCGGCTGTTCCTCTGGCGCGGTCGGTCATAGCGATGCTCCAAGCTGTGTCTGAATGCTATGTGGAAAAGTAACCGTGCAAGAACCAAATCGTAAGAGCAAATGCCACAACCCAGCATGCGATGATAATCGCGGCAGCGATACGGCTAACCGGTCGTTCGGCGGCAGCGGCTGCTAGTTCCCGGTGCTCCGCCATGATCTCGGGTGGAATGAGCTTAATGACGAAATAAATACCGAGCGGCAGAAGCACGACATCATCCAGGTAACCAAGTACGGGTATGAAGTCGGGGATTAGGTCAATGGGGGAAAGGGCATAGCCAGCAACGACAATGGCGAGGGCCTTCGCGTACCACGGAACACGCGGATCTCGGCTCGCGCTGCAAAGAGCAGCGACGTCGCGCTTTATGATCCGTGCCCAATCGCGAAGGTTCCAGCTCATTCGGTATTCTTGCTCGCCTGTGCTTTCTGAACGAGCGCATCCATATTATTCAGATAGCTGATTATGCGTTCATCATCCATATTGCGAGTTGACCAATATCTCAACTGCGCGCCGACTGGACTAACGAGGACGATCAGGACCAGTGCAAGACTTTCGAAGCTTATTCATAGCAAAGACGATCCAGCTGAAACTGAATGAAAATCTCAACGAAGATACCAGGCCGTCCCGTTTTCTGCGCCCGGCTGGGGCGGTTGTCCACCTGTGCTCAATACAGAAAATAGTGCATTGCAATATCCAGCTGCGCGTAGCATCACTTAGAGGATGGGACCGATATTGGCCGATCACTCCGCCGCTTCTATCCTCGCCAGCGCCTTCTTCCTTCTAGCATTCACTTCCGGATCATTCATGAAATCCGATCGGCGTCCGGGCTTGCGGCCACGCTTCTGATAGCCGTTGCTCACGCTGCCGTCCGGGATGCCGAACATGTGGTCCTTCTGACCGGCACGAGAGGGGCCATGCCGACGCCGGTGCTGCTCCCGGCCTTCCTGCATCTCGGCCACAACCGACAGAATGTCGTCCAACCGCTTGTTCTCAACAACCCTGGTTCTGTGAATTGACCGCAAGGTATCGAATGTTCTGTACGGGAGAAGGGTGCCCTCGTGCATGATCTCCAGGCGGCCGTCGGGATAGTCGCAGACGATCACCTTCTGGCGGGGCAGTATCTTGGCGTAATCCGTCGGATCCAGAATGAAAATCACCTTCTCATAGCGTAGCGTCAGAGCCTGTGACACCGTGCGGATCTCCTTCCGGCACATGGCGCCATCCAGGTTCTCATGATCGGCC
The DNA here is from genome assembly GCF_017743835.1 of Labrenzia sp. R5_0. NCBI lineage: Bacteria > Pseudomonadati > Pseudomonadota > Alphaproteobacteria > Hyphomicrobiales > Stappiaceae > Labrenzia > Labrenzia sp. R5_0. The sequence goes on from NZ_JAGHRK010000012.1 coordinate 57,739, forward strand.
AAGGGGCGATGCATGTCCTTCGGATTGCGCGGCTCCTTGCCAAAACGGTGGTTAAAATCCGCGATGAATTCCGGAGCGAAAGCGTTGGCCTCTTCAAGCGTGTTGATACCGCGCAAACGCAATTCCTTCACCAGCCGGTCCTGAAGAGTTCTGTTGGCGCGCTCGACCCGGCCTTTGGCTTGCGGGGTGTTGGCGCAGACGATGTCGATGTTAAGCTCGTAAAGAGCGCGGCCAAATTGCGTTAGCCCGCTGGTCCGGTCCATCTCGGACGCATGTGTGGTCCGGAAAACCCCGTGTTTGTCGCTGTAGAATGCAAGCGGCTTTCCCCATTGTTCCAGATAGGCCTTAGTTGCCAGGAGGTAGTCGAAGGTGTTCTCGGATAACGCAAAACGCAGATGTAGCAGCTTGCCGGTCGCGTCGTCGATGTAGACGAGCAAGGCACATTTGGGGCCGCGGTTCTCGAGCCACCAGTGATGCGAACCATCGATCTGGACGAGTTCACCGAGGCAATCGCGCCGGCCGCGCGGCTGAAAGATCCGCTGCTTGCGTTCGCGCCGCGACTTCCAAATACCAGCTTCCGTCATCCATTGGCGCAAGGTCTCTTTGCCGACGGCAATCTGATGAAGCTCAAGCAGCTTCTCACGGGCCAGGGTTGGACCGAAGTCGTGATAATGCTCGCGCACCAGGTCGAGGACGGCATTGCGAAACTCGTCGCTGTGACGGCGGTTGCTGGGACGGCCACGCTTGCCGGAAACAAGACCAGCGGCACCGTCACGCTCGTAAGCCTGCAAGAGCCGATGGACCTGGCTCCGGCTGAGGCTCAGAAGCCTGGCAGCGTCAACGATACTCAATCTTCGATCGCGGATCTTCTGGATGGCTTCCAGCCGGTTTAGTTCATGTTGCGACATGGTGATCAAAGACATTGCAGCTCCGTCAGCGCTTAGGCGTGCCGAAGCCAGTCTTCCTTCCAACGTTGATATTGACCAGCGTCAGACGGACGGGAGGTGTCGCATCTCTAACTGGCCCAAGTGTCGCATTACTAAATGGCTTGTGAGCGATACTTGAAGTGCGACTTCTGCGGATTGCAAGGGTAGGGGGCGTTCACTCATTGCGCCAGCATCTTCTCCCTGA
>NZ_JAGHRK010000013.1:0-32914 GCF_017743835.1 Labrenzia sp. R5_0
GTTGTCGGCACCATCAACGTCCGTCACCGGGCCAATGTCGAACTCGTTCTCGTCGCCCACCGTGACCCGGAAGATGCCGGTCGAGGTTGACCCATCCGTTGACGTCGCCGTCACTTCAATATCGATATAAGGGGTTGTCTCGCGGTCAATCACTGCGCCATCAGCAACGGTAATAACGCCCGTATCCGGGTCGATATCGAACCGACCATCGGTGATGGAATAGGAAACCGTGTCGGTTGCATCAGGATCTTCGGCAAACGCCGTCACGCCGACAACGGTGCCACCGGCGGAGTTCTCCTGAACGAAGTTGTCGGTACCATCAACGTCCGTCACCGGGCCGATGTCGAACTCGTTCTCGTCGCCGACAATAATCCGAAAGGTGCCGGTCGAGGTTGACCCATCCGTTGACGTGGCTGTGACCTCGATATCGATATAGGGGGTTATCTCGCGGTCAATCACCGCGCCATCAGCAACGGTAATAACGCCCGTATCCGGGTCGATATCGAACCGACCATCGGTGATGGAATAGGTGACCGTGTCGGTCGCATCCGGATCCTCGGCAAACGCCGTCACGCCGACAACGGTGCCACCCACGGAGTTCTCCTGAACGAAGTTGTCGGCTCCATCCACATCCGTCACCGGACCGATATCGAACTCATTCGCGTCGCCCACCGTGATCCGGAAGGTGCCGGTAGAAGTCGAGCCATCCGTTGAGGTGGCTGAAACCTCGATATCGATGTAAGGCGTCGTTTCGCGATCAATCACCGCGCCATCAGCAACGGTAATAACGCCCGTATCCGGATCGATCTCGAACCGGCTGTCTATGATCGAGTAGGTGACCGTGTCTGTCGCATCCGGATCATTCGCAAAGGCGACTACGCCGACAACGGTACCCCCTGCGGCGTTTTCCGTTACAAAATTGTCGGTGCTGTCGACGTCCTCGACAGGGCCCACCCCGGTGTTCCCACCATCGCCGCCTTCGCCAGCACCTCCGCCTCCGCCGCTGGTTCCGTCACCAACCTGGGAGCCCGATGACTGAATGCCATCGCCGCCCAGATCGAATTGAGACAACGTCGGGTCGAGACCACCCGCTTCCGGAACGGCACCGTCGCCAAGGCCGCCGTCATCGTTTGGACCACCATCGGCGGTTTCGGCCACTTCGGTACCGCCGTCCGGCAGTAGCGTGTCACCGGTTCCAGCTCCGCCCAACCCCTGACCCAGCCCCCCATGCGCACCCTGGCCGTCTCTACCGCCGTCGCCGCCAAGTCCCTCGGCATCCTGGGTTGAGGCACCAGATCCTCGATCTTCGAGAGGCACAGCCTGATAAAGGTTCGCCAAGGTTGCTTCACCGGTATCTTCCGGTTCCACGGACAGGGAATAATCATTGCCACCGGCCGGGCGGTAGGGATCGCCTGCTTGAGCCTCCATGCGTGCAGGCGACGGTTCTGATCCGCCGTTGGACTTTGCTGCGGTCTCCGTTGAAGAAGAAACGCCGGGCTTGCCTGCATTCGCTGAAGTATCGGTGTCGGCCATGACTTGCACGTGCTCCGTTAAAACCTAACGTCATCACACGCAGGGTTACCTTAATAAAAACCAACTTCATTCTTCGAATTACATGTATAACTTGATGTAAATTTAGAATTTATGGTATTTTTGGTAAACGGTTTTGAAACAATTACGCGCCTTAATGTATTCAAGGAGGCGCTTACTATGGCATCTTTTATCACTGATACTTTTTCCAGTATCAAACTGCCGCAACTGGAGTTTTTTTCCTCCGAAACCGGAGAAAAAGTATCAACACCGAAACTCCCGCGCTCGGTGGTAACCGCTTCCATCCTGATCAATATCCTCGGTCTGGCGATGCCACTGACCATCTTGCAGGTCTATGACCGGATTCTGCCGAACAAGTCGACCGACACGCTCGTCATCCTGATCGCAGGACTGGGTTTCGTTCTGGTGATCGATGCAGTTCTGAAAACGACACGGTCGTATCTGACAGGCTGGCTTGCAGCCTCTTTCACCCACCAGGCCAACGTCGAAGCAGCCAGACGTCTTCTGCACTCCAGAGCGGACATCAACTCTGAGGCGACGGTGACCAAACACCTGGACGCGCTGCGCTCGCTGCAAGCAATGGGTGACCATTACGGTGGTCAGGCCCGCCTCCTGGCAATCGACCTTCCCGCCAGCCTCCTCTTTCTTGCCGTCCTGTTTCTTATCGGGGGGCCGATCGGCTTCGTGCCGCTTGTTCTCCTGGCCTTGTTTGCCCTGAGAACCGCCGCTCTAAATACAAGGATCGACAGCCTGATTGAAAAACGCGCGGAGCAGGATCAGCGAAAATACGATTTCATCTTCGAGGTCCTGTCCGGCCTCAACACCATCAAGGCCATGGCCTTCGAGCCGGTCATCCTGCGCAGGTTTGAACGCCTGCAGACGCAAAATTCTCGCCTTGGCTACGACTATATCGATCTCACCAACCGGGCACGGAATTCCTCCGGGTTCTTCACCGTCCTCACAACGGTCTGCGTGGTGTCGGCCGGGGCCCTCATGGTCATGTCCGGGTTCATCAGTGTCGGGGCGGTTGCGGCCTGCACCCTGCTGGCAGGTCAGGTCGTGCAGCCCCTGCTGCGCGGCATCAACCACTGGACGGACATGCAGCGGGTCAAACATGACTTCCGCGAAGCGCGCGCCCTGTTCGATTTGCCAAAGGAAGAGCGGTCAGGAAACAGGAACCTGACAATTGTCGGCAACATCAAGCTGCAAAATGCCAGCTTCGCCGCGCGCAGCGATGCGATCGTGCCTGTCCAGAATCTGAGCCTGACGATCAATGCCGGAGAAACGGTTGCCTTTGAGGGCAGCGACGGCAGCGGCCGAACGACGCTTGCTCGCCTGATTTCCGGTGATATCGAACCGACCTCCGGCAAGATCATGATAGACGGACAGGATCTGTACGGTGTCGACCACCGGTATCTGTGCCGGCACATCGCCTACGTCAGCAACGATGCCCAGATGTTCGCCGGCACGATCCTGCAGAACCTGACTCTCTTCGGATCTCGCGCAAGCCCGCAAAAAGCCCGATTGGCGGCGGACCTGATCGGCCTTGAAAAGGACATTCACCTGCTGCCGTTGGGCTACGACACAATGCTCGGCAACGCGATTGAAGAAAATCTCACCGACAGCATGGTACAGCGCATCGCCATTGCGCGCGCGCTCGCAGGCGAACCGAAGATCCTCATCCTCAACGATGCCAACGGCGCTCTCGACCACAAGAGCGAAGCCCAGCTCGTTGAAGCGTTGAAGCGGCTCAAAGGCCAGTTGACCACGTTGATCGTCAGCCACCGCCCTTCTTTCCGCGCCATTGCCGACAAGCAGTTTCTGATGGAGCACGGCCGGATTAGTGCCTTGCCGGACACGCCGAACACCCCTCGATACAAATTGCGGCGGCGCGAGCCAGCCGACACCAAAAAGCAGGCTTAGGAGCTGAACATGTCCCTGGCGGCTTTTGAAAACGCAGATTCGATCTTTCAGAACCTGAACCCGGCAGAGAGCCGGATGAACCTGGAAACCCGTGTCCAGCAGCATTCAGGCAGTACGATCGACCGCGCGTCTCCGGCAGAGGCCTGTTTGCTGCCCCTGCTGGAAGCCCTCGGCTGGGATGGCATGGAACGCCATCTCTTCGAAGCCCTGCCTCACCTTGAAGGCATAAAGGGCATCTTCGACCTTCGCGCCGTGCTGACCCGGCTGAATTTTCGGGTCACTCCGACCGGCCGATCCGCAAAGCAGCTGACCGCGGAACAGTTTCCCTGCCTGGTGAAACACGGAGACAATCTGCTGGTCGGCCTGGGGCGCACAAGCGACGGCCGGTTCCAGGCCTACAGCGGCGAGGCTCATCGCACGGTCGCCATTGCCTTCAGCGAACTCAAGGATGCCGAGATCTTCGTGATCGAGCCGGATGACAGCACCGAAAGCGCCGGTTTTCAGCACTGGTCCTCCCGCCTGTTCCATCAGTTCCGGGGCACGGTGCTGTCGATCATGACCGTCGGCCTGCTGTCGAACATCCTGGCGCTCGGTCTGCCGCTCTTTGTCATGAGCGTTTACGACAAGGCTATCGGCGCCAAATCCGTTTCCGTGCTGGTCACGCTGCTGATCGGCATTGCGCTTGTGCTGATCATGGACTGGATGGTCAGAGGCACCAAATCGCATCTCCAGGCCTACCTGGGCGCCAGGCTCGACGCGGTGGTCGCCAACACCACCTTCCGCCATTTCCTGCATCTGCCGCTCCCCCTGATTTCGTCCGCCCCCATCGGAGCGCAAATCACCCGTCTGAAGCAGTTCGACGGCGTGCGGGACGTCTTTCACGGCAATCTCGCCAATGCGTTGATCGACCTTCCCTTCTCGGTGATTTTCGTCATGGTTCTCGGCTTCATTGGCGGGCCGCTGGCACTGCTGCCGGCTGGGCTGCTGGTGCTCTATGTCCTGTCGGCCATGCTCATCGTTCCGCGCATGAAACAGGCAATCAATCAGGCCGGCGATGCAAAGTCGCGCATGCAGAACATCACCGTGGAGATCCTGTCGAGGCGAAAGGCCATCCGGGAACTGTCCGCCGACGACATCTGGGTCGAGAAATACCGGGCGATTTCCGCGGACTTTGCGCTGAAGAACCTGAAGACGAGGCAACTGTCGCAGGTCATGCAAGTGGTCTCGCAGATGTTCATGACCCTGTGCGGCATCGGTGTCCTCGGTTTCGGAGCCGTTCTGGTCATGAACCAGGACCTTTCTCAAGGCGCGCTCATTGCCGTCATGGCCCTTTCCTGGCGTGCGCTCAGCCCGATGCATCAGGCCTTTCTCAGCGTATCGCAACTGGGCCAGGCCCAGCAGACGATCGAACGGATCAACAGCCTTCTGAAAATCGAAATGGAACGCCAGCCCGGCAGGCTGCCGAGCCTGCACCGCCAGTTCCAGGGCACGATCCGCTTTTCCAACGTCGTGCTGCGCTATCCTTCCCGCCAGGAACCGGCCTTGCGCAATTTTTCGCTTCAAATGGAGCAGGGATCCGTAACCGCGATCACCGGCCCGAGCGGTTGCGGCAAGACCTCGCTGGTGCGGGCCGTGCTCGGGCTTTATCGACCCCAGATGGGCGCTGTCCTTGTCGACGATCTCGACATCCGCCAGCTCGACCCGGGCGAATGGCGCAACTCCATCGGTTATGCACCGGAACACCACGATTTCTTCTACGGTACGATTGCGCAGAACTTCCGCATGGCCAATCCGCAGGCGGACAACGATCAGGTTCGCAAGGCCTTCGAGGAATTCGGCCTCAACGCCTATGGCGAAATTCTGCCCCAGGGTGTGGAGACCCGGTTGACCGGCCAGCTGATCGAAGTGCTGCCGGACAACGTCAAACAGCGCCTGCTGCTGGCCAGGGCCTTCATGCGCCCTGCCCCGATCTATCTGCTAGACAACCCTGCCGGAAATCTGGATTTCGAAGGCGACAAGTTCCTGATGAAGAAGATCGACCAGGTTCGCGGAAAGTCGACCGTCATCATCACGACCTACCGCCCCAGCCACATGCGCATGGCAGACAACATTGTCTACATGCAGAACGGCATGGTGGCGATGGCCGGAGCCCCGAAGGACATCCTTGAGGACGTGCTCAAGCAGCAATCGAAATAACGTAAGGGGCCGTCGCCGGCCCGCCGCAAGACAACCGCCGAGGACTTTCCAATGGCAGCAAAAGACGATCCCGACACACTCCGCAAGGCGGTCTACGGCCGCGTCGGCCTTCCGCTGGAATTGGAAGACGGCGTGCCCCCGGCCTTTTATTCACGCCTCCTCATGGGACTGACCATCGCGACCGGCTTCCTGTTGCTGTGGGCTGCCATCGGCCAGATCCGGGAAGTGGCCAACACGATCGGGGAGATAGCGCCTGCCGGCCAGATTTTGAAAGTGGAGCACCTGGAAGGCGGCATCGTCTCGGAGATCCTTGTTGAGGAAGGCCAGCTGGTACAGGCCGGAGACCCACTCGCCCACCTGGAAAAACAGGATACGACCACGGAACTCGCCCGCATTCAAAGCCGTCTCAGCTATCTGGAACTTGAGGAACGCCGTCTGCTTGCACAGGAATACAGTGATGCCAACACCGTTGGCCTGCGCCTGGACCCGTCGGTGGATGGCCTGAGCACCCAGCAACGGGCGGCCTTGACCGCCAACCGCAAGGCGGTTGCCGACGAACAGGAAGCCTACACCGCACGTGTCGCCCAGAGGCGTGCCGAAGTGGTCAGCCTGGAGGCACAGGTCGAACTTCAAAAATCACAGGTCGAACTGGAAAAGGAAAAATTCCAGATCCAGGAAGGTTTGCTGAAAGACGGCTACACGTCGCGTCGCCGCTTCCTGGAGGCCAAGGGGGATTTTCAGCGGTCGCAGGTCACACTGGAACAGCTGTTCGGCAATCTCGCACAGGCCCGTGAAATGCTGACCGAAGCCCAGGCCAGCCTCAGTCAGGCCGGCGCCGAAGTGAACCGGGATGTCGCCGACGAGCGCGCCAGGATTGCCCAGGAGCGCGACGAACTGAAACAGGAAATCGCCAAACTGAAAGACCGGCAGGACCGCCTGTTCGTGAAGGCGCCGGTGGCAGGTTACGTCAAGAGCCTTGGCCCGACCGGTCGTGGTGCAGTCGTCAATCCCGGCGATCTGATTGCCGAGATCGTCCCCCTGTCCGAAAACCTCGTTGCCGAGGTGAAGGTCAATCCGAAGGACGTCGGCCATATCAACATCGGCGACAGGGCCGACATCACGATCACCAGCTACGACCCGAACATCTATGGAACCGTGGCCGCGGAAGTGGAGACCATTTCCGCCTCGAGTTTCCAGGACGAATTCGGCGAATACTACTTCAAGGCAACCCTCGCCTTTCCCGGCCAGGTCATCGGCGCCGGTTCACACGAACGGCCGATCCGCCCTGGCATGCAGGTCAACGCCCAAGTGGTCACCGGATCGAAATCGATCCTCCTTTACCTGCTGCACCCTGTAACACGTGCGGCACGAACGATCTTCACAGAGCGCTGAAGTCGAGTTTTCCGGAAATCCTGAAGCCCCGGAAACACTCCGGGGCTTTTTCTTCTTGCAGGTACACCCAGGCTTCTTCCGAGAAAGAGTGGAGGTCGCCGCCCAGGATACAAAAAACCCCGGAGCGAACTCCGGGGTTTTGACGTTTTCACACTTCATTGGCTCAGTGGGTTGCCGGCGTCACCATCGCATAGATCGTGTCATGCACGTTGAGCACGCCGATCGGACGGCCATCGCTGTTGACGATGTTAGCCTCGCCCTCGCCCGTGTCGGCAAAGGTCCGGGCCGCTTCTTCCAGCAGGATGCCGCTGGAAATCGTCGGTCCGTTTTCCAGCGTCCGGGACGTATCCATGACCGTGTCGACCAGGATCACCCGGCCACGGTTCACTTCCTTGACGAAGTCGGCAATGTAGGCGTCAGCAGGCTTCAGAACGATTTCCTGCCCGGTCCCCTGCTGCACCACTGCCCCGTCGCGCAGGATCGCGATCCTGTCGCCAAGGCGCAGCGCCTCGTCAAGATCGTGGGTGATGAAGACGATGGTCTTGTGCAGCTCTTCCTGAAGGTCGAGAAGCACGGTCTGCATGTCCATGCGGATAAGCGGGTCAAGCGCCGAGAACGCTTCGTCCATCAGCAGAATGTCGGCATCGTTGGTGAGCGCGCGCGCAAGCCCCACACGCTGCTGCATGCCGCCGGACAGCTGGTTGGGATAGTGGTTCTCGAACCCTTCCAGCCCGACGCGGGCAATCCAGCGGGCCGCACGCTCTTCGGCTTCCTTGACCGGCACACCCTGGATTTCCAGACCATAGATGGCGTTCTTCATCACCGTGCGGTGTGGCAGCAGCGCGAACTTCTGGAACACCATCGCCGTCTTGTGGCGGCGGAATTCCCGAAGCTCTGCCTGAGACATCTTGCAGACATCATCGTTGCCATAAAGCACTTCGCCATCGGTCGGGTCGATCAACCGGTTGATATGGCGGATCAAGGTGGATTTGCCCGAGCCGGAAAGGCCCATCACCACCTGGATCTTGCCACCCGGCATGGAGATGTTGATGTCGTTGAGGCCAAGCACATGGTTGAATTTCTCGTTCAACTCGGACTTGGACATGCCGTCCTTGACCTTCTTGACCATCTCCTTGCCGTTCGATCCGAAGATCTTGTAGAGATTCTTGATCTCGATACCCGTTGCCTCAGCCATGAACCACCTCCGAGTGTTTCTGAAGGCGCTTGCCGAAAGCCTGGGTTGCGCGGTCGAAGATGATCGCGATCGCGACGATGGACAGGCCGCTGAGCATACCTGCTGTCAGGTACTGGTTGTTAATGGCAACAAGCACTTCCTGCCCAAGTCCACGTACGCCGATCATGGAAGCAACAACAACCATGGAAAGCGACATCATGATGCACTGGTTGATCCCGGCCATGATGGTCGGCAAAGCCAACGGAAGCTGAACGTTCATCAGCTTCTGACGGGCGCTGGATCCAAAGGCATCAGCAGCTTCAAGCACATCCGTATCGACAAGCCGGATACCCAGATTTGTCAAGCGGATCATCGGCGGAATGGCGTAAATCACGACGGCTATCAGACCCGGGACCTTGCCGATACCGAAAATCATCACAACGGGAATGAGGTAGACGAAGCTCGGCATCGTCTGCATCAGGTCCAGGATCGGATTGACGAAACCCTGAACACGATCGGACCGCGCCATCACGATGCCGATCGGAATTCCCAGAACAATTGCCAGCAAGGTGCATACGGTAACCATGGCGACGGTGCGCATGGTGTCTTCCCAGAGCCCGAACACCCCGATGAACACCAGGGCCAGAACCGTTCCGACCGTAACACTGATCTTGCGGCTCAATAAGTAAACCGCCAGCGCGAAAACCGCGAGAATGATCGGCCAGGGCGAGTTGATCAGAAGGTTTTCGAGGAAGACCAGGAAATCTTGCAAGGGGTTGAAAAAGTTGTCGATATAGTCGCCGTAGGTTCTGGTGAAGCCTCTGAACGAACCGTCGATTGTCTTCTTGATCGCCAGCAGGTCTGTTCGACCCAGCGATGGAAATTCTATCCAATCCATCTTTGTTGTCCCGATGGTTTAGTTTTTGCCCCAAATGGTTGGGGCCGCACCATTGGAGCGGCCCCTGTTGTTTCTTTTGCCTGTCAGAGCGCGGCTTTCACTTTTTCAGCGACTTCCGGGCTGACCCACTGGGTCCAGACATCTTCGAAGTTTTCGAGGAAATAGTATGCGCCATCTTCGTTGGCAGCCTGGTTGTCGGTCATCCAGGCAAGAACCTTGCCGGCCGTCCGGTTATCCCAGGTGCGGCCCTTGATGTACTCCATGGCCGGGCCTGCCTTGTTGGCGAAGTCGTCGGTGACGACGGTAAAGACTTCAGACTTCACCCAGGAGTTCGGCTTCGGCTCCGGGCAGTCCTCGATCACGGTGCAGGTGTCCCACTCTTCCTTGTCATGCGGGACTTCGAAGTCGAGCAGGGTCATGTCGTACTTGCCGAGGATCGCGGTCGGTGCCCAATAGTAACCGAGCCAGCCTTCCTTGCGCTCGTTGGCTTTTGCCAACGCACCGTCAAGGCCCGCAGCGGAACCCGGATCGACCAGTTCGAAACCGCCCTTGTCGAAGCCGAAGGCGCGGAACAGGTTGCCGGTGGTGATGCGGCAGTTCCAGCCTGCCGGGCAGGTGAAGAAGGCACCCTTGCTTTCGTCTTCCGCGCCGGGGAACAGTTCCGGATGCGCCAAGGCATCCTTGACGGTGTAGATGTCATGCTCTTCGGCGATATAGGTCGGGACCCAGAAGCCTTCGACACCGCCTTCGTTCAGGATTTCACCGCCGATGATCAGGGAGCCTTCGGCAACTGCCTTGTCGAGAGGCTCGCGCACGGCGTTGATCCACAACTCCGGAGCCATGTCCGGTTCGCCTTTTTCATTCATGGAGGTGAATGTCGGCATGGTATCGCCACTCACCAGTTCAACGGTACAGCCGTAGCCGTTTTCCAGAATGATCTTGTCGATCTGCGAAATAGCGCCTGCCGACGCCCAGTTCATTTCCGCAACGGTGACCGTGCCGCACTCTTCTGCCATGGCGGACGAGGCCATGCCGATAAGAGCGGTCGCGGCGACCGAGACAAACAACTTCTTCATGAGGATGCTCCTGTGCAGTCTGTTTGCTTGAGATTGAATTGGGCGCGGCGCGCGAAAGCTTCCGTGAAAGCAATCACCTCCCTGCGCGTCCAATGGAAAAGAATAACGAGTTGAGAACAGAATTGAGCCGTGAAGGCTTCTAGATTAAATCTTATTAATTCAGCCTTCATTTGACGCATATACGTTGTTCTTGCTCGAAATAAGCCTGACCGCCGTCTCTACTTGAGAAGAAGGTCATACTCGGTATTTGTACCGAGCTCAGGCCCAACGACCAATACAATTGCATTAAGAGGCTCCTAGCACAACAGTATAGTCGCAATTCTCATACCATTCATACGTCAAATTTCGTGAACATGCCTGCAAACGACATTTTAATGCCGGTATTCGTCATGACACATAATTTTCTTACTATGACAGTGATTCTTTTCACCCTTAAAAGGTGTTTAAACTCAATAAGATCAACCAGTAAGTGCCGAATTTAACCATGTGTACTGATGACCTGATCGCGCAACACCTTGTGCACGAGGTCGGCAAGTACCGGTGCGGCACAAGTGTGCTTTCGCAAGAAAACCATTTCGCGTCCGGCCCCGCCCTGAAGGTCTTTCAAGGTCATCTCCGGACCATGCATCCGCAACCCTCGCCAGACGGGCAAAATCGCCTGTCCTGCTCCCTGAGACACCATCTGCGCGATCGTTTCCGGAGCATCGAGCTCACAAAGGATGTGTTCTTCGCCAACCAACACGCCAAAATCCGCCCAGAGTTTGCGGCCGCCCCACGATTGCCTGTCATAGACAATCCAGGGCAGTTTTCCGGCCTCGGTTTTGGATAGATCGCGTTCGGGCGGCAAGGCATGAACGATAGCCTGAGCCTCCAGTGTTCTGCAGATGATGTCCTTGGGCAATTCAAATGGGGCGGCAACCGTAATGGCCGCGTCCAACGCCCCGCTGCGCAATCCTTCGTAAAGATCGGCCGACGTGCCGGGCCGAACGGTCAGCACCGCCTGAGGCGCCTTTTGCCGGAACTGCTGGATGACCGCGGGCACGTTGTCCGAAAGGGCCGTCGATACCGCCCCAAGCCGAAATGGACCGCTTAACCCATCAGCATCTATGCGGTTTGTCAGCTGCTCCGCGTCCCGCACAAGGCGACGTGCTGCGGGCAACAGCCGGAAACAGGTTTCGGTCGGCAGGGCTGCGTGTGCCGTTCGGTTGAGAAGCGTTGCCCCCAATTCGGCTTCCAGCACACGAATACGCTGGCTGACGGCAGCGGCCGTGAGCCCCTGCTGTCGCGCAGCCGCAGCAATGGATCCGGTTTCGGCAACGGCCAGCAGGCTTTCAAGAAATCGGGTATCCAAAACATTTTCCTTCGCTCAGAAGCAGAAAAACATCTTAAATGTTTTGAATCGGATCTGCTACTCAACATCCGTTTTCAAAGGAGCCGAGCGATGCAACCCTGTTTTCACCTTGCCTATCACGTAACCGATCTGGACGAAGCCCGCGCGTTCTACGGCGGCCTGCTTGGCTGCAAGGAAGGCCGCAGCACGCAGACCTGGGTCGACTTCAACTTCTTCGGCCATCAGGTGTCCCTCCATCTCGGCAAGCCTTTCGAGACGACCAACACCGGCAAGGTCGGCGATCACATGGTGCCGATGCCGCACCTGGGCGTGGTGCTGGACATGGAGACCTGGAAGACGCTTGCGCAAAAACTGACAGACGCTAACCTCGCCTTCGTCATCGCCCCGACCGTCCGGTTCGAGGGCCAACCCGGCGAGCAGAGCACCATGTTTTTCAAGGACCCTTCCGGCAACCCAATCGAAATCAAGGGCTTTGCCGATGAAGCCGGGGTTTTCGCCGCATGAGGCCCGTCGTTCCCTTTGTTTCCTCTGCAAGCCCTGATGAGCGCCAGAGCTGGCGCGAAGCACTGCCGAAGGCGCTCGACGGCATCGCCGACGTCAAGCCGTTCGAAGACCTCACGGAGGACCAACGATCCGAAGCGCGCGTTGCCATTGTCGCCAATCCCGACCCCGCCAATGTGGCGGCACTTCCCAATCTGGTCTGGGTACAAAGCCTGTGGGCCGGGGTGGAGCGCCTGATGGGTGAGCTTCCCGCAAACGGTCCGAAGATCGTCCGCCTGACGGATCCGCAAATGGCGGAAACCATGTCGGAAGCGGTTCTTGCCTGGACGCTTTACCTGCACAGGGGCATGCCCCGGTACATTGCCCAGCAGCGGCAGAAGATCTGGCAGGATCATGCACTCGAACGCCCACAGGAACGCACGGTTGGCGTCCTGGGTCTTGGCAAGCTCGGCGCAGCGGCGGCCTTGCGGATGAAAGCCAACGGCTTCAATGTGCTCGGCTGGAGCCGTACCGAAAAATCAATTGAAGGCATAGCCTGCCGGCATGGTCGCGATGGCCTTCTGGAGGTACTCGGCCAGTCCGATTTCATTGTCCTGCTGATGCCGCTGACGGATGAAACACGCGGCCTGATCGGCCAGGACGAGCTGAGCGCCTGCAAGAAGGGCGCTGCGATCATCAACTTCGCCCGAGGCCCTATTATCGACACTGCCGCTCTCGTCAACAATCTCGACAACGGCCCGCTCGGCCATGCCGTTCTCGACGTCTTCGATGAAGAGCCCCTGCCACCGTCAAGTCCGCTGTGGGATCATGACAAGGTCACGGTGCTGCCGCACATATCCGCCCCGACCATCATCAGCACAGCGTCCAGGATCGTGGCAGACAACATCGGCCAATATTACAAAGACGGTACGATTCCCCCAGCCGTCGACCGGGAACGTGGATACTGAAATTTGATCCGCTCTCCGTCGCAATAGTGTCAAGGATCAGCCTCTAATCAGGCGACAACCGTTTCGTCTCCTTCAAAGGTGTTTCATGACCGATCTCCCAATTCTTGGTGCTGCGCTGACAGTCGACGCGCTGGAAACCCATCGCAAACTGATGCTGGACAAACCGCGGGATCTGGAACTTCAGGACTTCTGGCCGGCCGAAGTGCTGAACGGCGACTGGAAACCGATCGTCGAGAAGGCCAGAAAACTGCTGGACGGCCATCAGGGCCGTGTCGGCATTCACGGCCCCTTCTTCGGCTTCACCGTCGACAGCATGGATGTCGACGTCCGCGAGATCGTGCGCAAGCGCCTGTTGCAAGGACTGGAAGTCTGCGAGGCTCTGGGCGGCACCCACATGGTCGTGCACAGCCCCTATACGACCTGGGACTTCAACAACCTCGACAATTATGAAAATGCCCGGCAGCGCAAGATAGAGCTCTGTCACCTGACCATGAGCGACGCGGTCAAGCGTGCAGAAGATATCGGCTGCGAACTCGTCATCGAGAACATCGAGGACAAGGACCCTTATGCCCGGATAGAGCTTGCCGAGAGCTTCGGTTCACAGGCGGTGAAAGTCTCTATCGATACCGGACACGCTCACTATGCTCATGGCACGACTGGCGCCCCGCCGGTCGATTACTACGTCAGGGCCGCCGGCAATCGTCTGCGCCATATCCACCTGCAGGACGCGGATGGATACGCCGACCGCCACTGGACGCTTGGGCAGGGCACGATCAACTGGCACTCCGTGTTCGGCGCGCTTTCCAAACTCGAGAGTGATCCGCGCCTGATCATTGAACTGCGCGACCATTCCGGCCTGCCGGCGTCAATTGCCAACATGGCGGCACTTGGACTGGCGCAGTAACCACCAGGATGGCACTGCGAGGCGGCGCATATCCGTGCGCCGTCATTGCGGACAAGTGCTTCGCAGGGCACACGCCGAGCCGCAATGACGCCCAGGCGAAAGCCTGAGCGTCTGATTTTTTGGCCTCAGCCCATCGCCCAGGGGCCGTGGTAGCCGCCGCCGTCCTTGTCGGTGCGTTCAAAGCCATGCGCACCGAAGAAGTCGCGCTGGCCCTGAAGCATGTTTGCGGTGGAACGCCCTGTGCGCATGATGTCGAAATAGGACAGCGCCGCCGAAAGGGCCGGTACCGGCAAACCATGCAGCGCGGACTGGGCAACGACCTGGCGAAGCATCGCTTCGGTTTCCTTCAGCTTTGCCGAGAAGAACGGCGCCAGCATCAGGTTGCGTTCGGCGTCGTCGGACAGTGCGGACGACATGTCGTTCAGCATGGACGAGCGAATGATGCAGCCGTTACGCCAGATCTTGGCGATTTCCGGCAGGGGCATTGCCCAGCCATATTGTTTGGCCGCTTCCAGGATCAGACCGAAGCCTTGCGCATAACAGATGATCTTGCCGGCAACGAGAGCTGCTTCCAGCGCATCGATCGTCACAGCTTCGCGGTCCATGCCGCTCGGAGCCGCGCCAAATTCGGCTTCGCCTTCCTTGCGCTCCTCATACCGCGCGGACATGTTGCGCACGGCAACGGCCGCCTCGATGGCGCTTGCCGGGGTGCCCAGCATCAACGCCTCGATGGCCGTCCAGCGGCCGGTGCCTTTCTGGCCGGCCTTGTCCAGGATGATGTCGAGCATCGGTTTGCCGGTGTCCGGATCCGCCGTCTTGGCAACCTTGCCGGAAATCTCGATCAGGTAGGACTGCAGGATGCCGCCATTCCACTTCTCGAAGACATCCCCGATCTCTGAAGCCGACATGCCGAAACCGTCGCGCATGACGCCGTAGACTTCGGCAATCATCTGCATGTCGGCATATTCGATGCCGTTGTGGACGGTCTTGACCAGATGACCCGCGCCCGCTTCACCCAGAAAGGCCGCGCAGGGCGTTTCTTCGTGTTTGGCGGAAATCGCTTCCAGAATATGGCCGACCTGATCCCAGGCGTCCTTCGCACCGCCACCCATGATGGACGGACCGAAGCGCGCGCCTTCCTCGCCACCGGAAACACCGATCCCCATGAAGCGAGGGCCTTTTTCGGCAGCTTCCGCCGCGCGGCGGTTCGTGTCGTGGTAATTGGCATTGCCCGCATCGATGATGAGATCGCCTGCATCGAGCAGCGGCCGTAGAGCCTCGATCTGTGCATCGACCGCTTCACCGGCCGGAACCATCAGGATGACCGCGCGCGGGGTCTTGATGGATGCAACGAAGTCTTCCAGCGTCTTGGTCGGAACCAGTTTCGGCGCGAGTTCCCCGGCCTTCGCCATGAATTGGTCGGTCTTCTCCGTGGTCCGGTTGAACACCGCGATCTGAAAGCCATGTTCGGCAATATTGAGCGCAAGGTTGCCACCCATGGTACCGAGACCGATCAGGCCGATTTCCGCGGCCGCGCCGTTTGAGCTCATGAACATGCCTTTCATAAATCGATTAATGTCTGGTGGGGCGGTGATAGCCGACAAGCTGCCCAACGGCAATGTCTGGTTGGGGCAAGACCGTGTAAAATCCGATCAGCCGAAAGCACTTGCCAGATGATCCACCAGCAGGCGAACGCGCTTGGGGATGAACCGTCGTGACGGCAGGACCGCAAAGAGCGGCAACTCCGGCAGATCGACCGGACACGCAGCCTCGGCCAAGCGTCCATCCGCCAGGAATTCGGCACACATCGATTTCGGCAAGATACCCGCCACACCGCCATTCAGCACCAGGGCCAGCGCAAGCTGCAGGTTCCGCGTCCTGTAAACAGGGGCACCTCCTCCTTGCCCCGCTTCCATCAGCACTTCGGCGGGATCGATCACCCGTCCTGACGTCAACAGCTCGTCGAAAGACGCCTTTTCCAAGAGCTCCGGCCGGGCGACAAGAACAAGGAAACTGGAGGCGATCTTGCGGACGATGACACTTTCCGATGCAACCCGGTTGCCGCGGAGGGCGAAGTCGAACCGCTCGCCAGTCAGATCAACGGGTCGATCGCTGACATGCACTTCGATCCGGACCTCCGGATATCGTAAGTTGAAACTGGCCATCGCCTCTGCCAGAACATCCAGCGGCAGGTCGACCGGGACAGACACACGCACCATCCCCTGCGGCGCCTGTGCCGATTTCAGCTGTTCTCCGGCCTCCTCCAGATCCCGCAAGGCCGGCTGCACTTTTTCCCGGTAGGCCTCGCCTTCCACCGTCAGGCGCACCTGCCTGGTCGTGCGCTGGAACAGGGCAACGCCAAGCTCTTCCTCCAGTGCCTTGATACGAGCTGTAACTGTCGACCTCGGCAGGTCGAGCTGCCGGGCGGCAGCAGCGAAACTGCCAAGACCGGCCACTTCAACAAAGGTTTCCAGATGTGCCAGCGTTGTCATTGCGCGATATTTTCAGCCAGACTGTTTATTTTTATACAGCTACACCGAACAATATCTGCGGTCTACCTACAACGCACCAACAACGGTCCCAAGAGGTATTCCCATGAAACGGCGCAGTTTTCTGAAGTCAGCCGGCACCATGTCGCTGGCTGCTCCGGCAATCTTGACCGGTGTTTCGTCCGCTCCCGCAAGAACCGCAACAGGATCTCCCCGGCTCGACATCACCTGGCTCGGCGGTGCAACGATGCTGATAGAATGCGGGGACCTCACCCTCCTGACCGACCCGGCCTTCGGCGAAGGTGAGCACGCGTTTCGCATGGGTGATCCCAACCAGATGTTCGATCTCGCCACGGGACCCGATGTGGTGACACACGAACGGCTGACCCCGTTTCGCGGTGTCGATCTTTCCAGGGTGGATCAAGTCCTGCTATCCCACCTGCATGAAGATCATTTCGACCAGACGGCGGAAAGCGCAATTGCCCCGGACATGCCGTTCCTTGTTCCCTCTCATGACCGGGAGCGATTGACCGCAAAGGGGTTCACGCAGGTTCAGGTGGCCGACTGGATGAAACCTCACGTGATTACCAGAGGTGACGTCACGCTCTCGCTGACCGCACTACCTGCCGAACACTCGGAAAACCCGGAGATTGCCTCGCTGCTTGGCCCAGGTAATGGCTACTGGCTGGAGATCCGCCAGGGCGACTGGGCAAAGTCGATCTATTGGACCGGTGATACCTTCCCGACGCCAAATGTCCTCGACGCGCTCAAGGGTTTCGGATCGCCGGACGTGCTCATTCCACATCTTGGCGGCGTCGGCACTTCAGGACCCCTCGGGCAGATCAGCATGGGCGCAAATCATGCCGCCGATTTCGTGGATAGGCTCCGGCCTGGCAAGGTACTGCCGATCCATCACTCCACTTACGCGCTTTATCTTGAACCCGTCACCAGCCTGCCGACTGCGCTTGCCGGCAAGACGCAAGGACTGGATCTTGTTTCGGAAGGCACCTGCGTAAGTTACGTCTGACCACGAAAACAACGGGGCACCGGCATCTCCAAAGGAGATGCCGGCTGCCGCAAACGCCTCCCATAAACTAAACTTAGCCGGCAAAATTACCCGTAAAAATACCCGCTGCCTGAATAAAACTGTCATGTAGAGCTGATAGGCGATTTTCATCCGCAACCCTTTTGCTGCTCTGTGCAAAGGATCTGTCACATGAAAAAGCTTCTGATCGCAGCCGGCCTCCTGGCCGCGGCATCCGCCTCCGCTTACGCCGACGATGTTACCGGCAAGCTCGTGCTCTACACCTCCCAGCCGAACGCCGACGCCCAGGCAACCGTCGATGCCTTCACCGCGGCCCATCCGGGCGTTGAGGTCGAGTGGGTCCGTGACGGCACCACCAAGATCATGGCGAAGCTGCTGGCCGAATTCGAAGCCGGTGCGCCGAAGCCGGACGTACTGCTGATCGCCGACATGGTGACCATGGAAAGCCTGAAGCAGGAAGGTCGTCTGATGGCGCATGAGGCGGCCGACGTTTCCGCCTACGATCCGGCGATCATGGACAAGGACAAGAGCTACTTCTCCACCAAGCTGATCACCACCGGCATCATGTACAACACCAACGCGCCGATGAAGCCGACGTCCTACAAGGATCTCCTGAAGCCGGAAGCAAAGGACAAGCTGGCAATGCCGTCGCCGCTGACCTCCGGCGCCGCGACCATCCACATGACTGCGCTGACCTCCAACCCGGAGCTTGGCTGGGCCTACTACGAAGGCCTCGCAGACCAGGGCGCCAACCCGCAGGGCGGCAATGGCGGCGTCTACAAGGCGATTGCCGGTGGCGAGAAACTCTACGGCTTCGTCGTCGACTTCCTGCCGATCCGCGAAAAGGTAAAAGGCGCACCGGTTGAGTTCGTCTTCCCGGAAGAAGGCGTCTCCGCCGTCACCGAGCCGGTTGCGATCCTCTCCACTGCCCAGAACCCGGATGCCGCCAAGGCATTTGTCGACTTCCTGATTTCCGAAGACGGTCAGAAGCTTGCCGCATCCCAGGGCTATCTGCCGGCGCACCCGGGCGTCCCGGCTCCGGAGGGCTTCCCCGCTCGCGACCAGATCAAGCTCATGGATTTCGATCCGGCCAAGGCCCTGGAACAGGACCAGGCTGACAAGATGAAATTCTCCGAGATCTTCGGCGGGTAAGGCCAACGCCTCCTTTCGACAACGGGCAGCGTGGCGGAAGCCTCGCTGCTTTTTACCGTTCCCCCGTCAATCCGGACAAATGCAGCGTTGCTCATGCTGATCCGGAATCCAGACATCAGCATGAGCAAAGCGAATTCTGTTCCGTTTGGAATTTGGCCGCGCCTCCGGCGCGAAACATGTCTGGATTCCGGATCATCGCTCGGCTACGCCTCACTTGTCCGGAATGACTGCGAGAAGCAACGGCAAATCCCTGTGCAGCTATCGAAGCTTTCCGAAAAGACCTCCCTCCTCGCGCTTGTTCTCGGTGCAACGCTGATCTGCGGCCTGCCGCTGCTGCTCTTGTTCAAGACCGGGCTGACGGATGATGGCGGTCTCGACCTGGGCCCGTTGATGGAAGCCGTGCAGAGCCGGTCGGTCCGAAGCGCGCTGTGGCATTCCGTTGAGAGCAGTTTCTTGTCGGCACTGGCAGCAACCGCACTCGGCACCCTGCTCGCACTCCTGATCGGCCTCACCGATATTCGCGCCAAGGGCCTGCTGGTCTTCCTGATCCTGCTGCCGATGATGATCCCGCCGCATGTAACGGCTATTGCCTGGATACAGGCGCTCGGCCCGGGCAGTCCGGTGTTGCGCTGGCTTGGGCTGGCTCCGGAACTCGGCTCCACCCACCCTCTCTACTCCCGTGAAGGCCTCGTCCTGCTGCTGACCCTGCAGCACAGCCCGCTGGTGTTCCTGCTGGTCCGTGCCGCGTTGAGATCGTTTCCGCGCGAACTCTCAGACGCGGCCCGCGTTTCCGGCTCCGGAAGCTTCTTGATGTTGCGCAGGATCACCTTGCCGTTGCTCGCGCCATCCCTGCTGGCCGGTTTTGCGCTCGCCTTCGTTGCCGCACTTGGCAATTTCGGCATCAATGCCCTGATCGGCATTCCGGCACGCTACACCACCTTGCCCGTTCTGGTCTGGCGAAGGCTGGCAAGCTTCGGTCCGGATGTCCTGCCAAACGTGGCGGTAATTTCGGTTATCCTGGCCGTTGTCGCCCTTGCGGCGATCCTGCTGCAAGGTGTGCTGCAGCGGCGCCTGCGCACCAGCCTCATCGGTCTGCCGCAAGACCCTCTGGCGATCTCTCTTGGCCGCAAGCGTCCCTTTGTGGAAGCCACTCTCTGGCTGTTCGTCGCCTTCGTGCTGCTGCTGCCGGCAAGCTCGTTGCTGGCGACCTCGCTGGTTCGCACTTACGGCCTGCCGCTGTCTGCAGAAACCCTGACACTCGAAAACTTCACCGAGGTGCTCTGGCGCCAGTCCGTCACGCTCAGGGCCTTCGCCAACTCAACTCTCGTTGCCGGGGTTGCCGCACTTGTCATTGCTGTCATCAGCCTGTTCCTGGCCTATTTCCTCGCCCATCGGAAGTCGGCTCACAGAACCTGGGCGAACCTTGCGCTCACACAGTCGGAAATCGCCTTTGCCGTGCCCGGCCTGGTGATGTCGATCGCCTTCATCCTGGCGTTCATCCGCCCCCTGCCGCTTTTGAACATCTCGCTCTACGGCACCCTCTGGATAATCCTGATTGCCTATGTCTCCGTTTTCCTGGCAGTGGGCCTGAAACCAGTTGCCGCCGCCTTCCTGCAAATGGATGGTTCATTGGAAGATGCGGCTCGGGTGGCTGGCGCCGGGTTCTACCGGCGCATGACAAGGATCTTCACCCCGCTCGCAGCTCCCGCGGCTGCCTCCGGTGCAATTCTGGTGTTCCTGACCGCTTACAACGAGGTCACGGTCTCCGCCCTGCTCTGGTCGACCGGCAACGAGACCATCGGCACGACAATCTTCAACTACGAAGACGGCGGCTACACTACGCTTGCCGCCGCCATGTCGGTTGTGGTCGTCGCCGCAACGATTTTGATCATGCTGACAATGAATGCACTGGCCCGCAGGGTTCCAGCCGGGACGATCCCCTGGAAGGATTGAGGGATAGTCGAAGCTCTTGTCATCCCGGGTCTGCACTGCGCTTTACGCAGGATGACAACAAGGAAAAAACTCACTCCGGCAACACCCATCCGCGCAGGATATCGAGCTGCAGGAGTTCGCCAGGTTCCGCCTTTCGGTGAAGCACCATGAGAAGCGGTTGCGAAAGGCCTTCGAGACGGACGAAGACTTCCCAATAGCCACCCCGGTAGATCGTACGTTCGACCGTTGCCTCGAAGCCGGAAATGCCCGTTGCGAGCACCAGATGTTGCGGCCTGAGCAACAACGTTGCTGGGCCCGAAACTGTTTGGTCAGGGCATTCGACGACCGCGATAACATTGCCGAACCGCACTTGCGCCTCGCCGTTTTCAACTCGCAGCACATCCACCGGAACGAGGGTGCTGCGGCCGATGAAACCGGCAACCTTCTTCGAATTCGGACGGCGGTAAAGCGTGTCGGGATCGTCCGCCTGCAGGATGCTGCCATCCCACATCACCGCCACCTTGTCGGCAAGGGCCATCGCCTCGCGCTGGTCGTGGGTAATGAAAAGCGTCGTCGCGCCGCTCGCCCTGTGGAATGCCGCCAGCTCTTCTTCCATCGTGCTGCGCAAATGCGGATCGAGATTGGCGAGAGGCTCGTCCATCAGGACGGTGCGCGCGCCCTGCGCCAGGCACCGCGCCAGAGCCACCCGTTGGCGCTGACCGCCGGAAAGTTCGGCCGGCTTGCGCTGCCGGAACGGTGTCAGGGCCACCGTTTCCAGGCACTCCGCCACACGGGCCGCCACCGCGCTCCGCGTTTCACCCGCCGTCTCCAGCGGAAAGGCGACATTGGCGGCAACATTCATGTGCGGCCACAGCGCATAGGACTGAAACACCACTCCCACCTGGCGCTGCTCGGGCGGCAGGTGCAGGCCCTTGCCGGCAACGGCCTGCCCACTGAGTTTGATCTCTCCCGCATCGACCGGCTCCAACCCGGCAATGGCGCGCAACAAGGTCGACTTGCCGCAACCGGACGGGCCGAGCACCACGAAAAACGTGCCGTCCTCAATCGAAAGGGACACGCTGTTCAGCGCCTTATGGGCATCGAAGGACTTGGAAACGGAAGCAAGCTGGATGGACATGCCTCCCGTTAGCCTTCTCCCATGACAGATTGATTACAACTGCTGCAAACGCCCCTCATCGGCCCCGCAAACGCAGCAGCAAGTCGACTTCCTCTTCCAGCGCGCGGCCATAGGCCCTGGCCGCCGGGGCGTTGGAATGCATCAGTGTTTCGTGGCGGAACAGGCAATAGGCTGCAAGGCACCAGTGATAGGCGCCGCGCTCCTTCAGAAAATGCTCGACCGTCTCCTGGTCAGGGTAGCGCGTCAGGAACATTTCCTCCGCATGGGCGACAAGCGGATGAAGGCCATAGAGCGTTGCAAGACCGGGCGAGACGAAACAGGCGATATCCTCGACCGGGTCACCAAGCCCGGCGAACTGCCAATCGATCAGCCGGGCACCATCGCCGGTTGCCTGGATCGTGCCGAGACAGAAACTGCGATGAACGAGCGAACGCTTGATCTCGCGTCTTTTGACGGCGCCATCGGCCGGACGCGACCGCTTCAGGTTCGCCGCCTTGCGGCTATGCGGAATGAGCGCCAGCATGGCATCGCCCCGCGCCAACACCTCGTGATATCCGGCCGGAACGGTCTGGTGTCCCGGTACAGGTTCGCTCAAGGCAGCAAACCGACCGATCAGCTCGGCGGCTTCTCCGACATCGATCTCGTTGTCGACCGGGGTCGGATAGCCATAGATCAACAGCGGTGTTTTCGCCGGACTGTAGGTGAAAGCTTCAAGCTCCGGCGACAGGCCATGGCGGGCTAGAACGGCAAGGGCGTCCGCCTCCTGCCTCGGCAAGGTCGGATACAAAGGGTTGTCTTCGTTTTCGGGGAAGAATTCCTTAACGACAAAGCTTCTGCCCGGCGTGTCCAGCCGCCAAAACCGGGCGGTATAGGCGACCGGCAACGGCCGTAGCCGCGCAACTGACCAGTCCTTCACCGGCAGGAGCGTTTTCAGAAAAGCCAGCAGTTCCGAATCCGACAGCAACACGCGCACCAGGGGTCCCCACGAAAAGTCTCCTTGTTCTGATCGCTTTGAAGTCCCTTTCCGTCAAGCCCCCCGATGGGCGAGATCACGGCTGGATCGAGGACACGGTGCCGGATGTCGGAGTTGAAGCACTGGCCGTCGTTCTGAGACTGCCCGCTGAAAGTGCCCTCTCAAGTAACGTCTGATGAAATGGCGCAGACCGGGCCGCGCCCAAGCCTTTCCAGGGCATCAGGTCCGGCTTTCAGGAATAGTGGCGGACGACATGACGCATGACATCGAAACGGCCTCGCTTGCCGAGACGGCTCCCGCACGGCGCGGACGGCGGCGCAGGGGCGGCGAGAAGACCGGTCCGGATCTCTTTCCGCAAAAACCCTTCAAGCAGCCGCAGCATATCTTCAAGCCATTGGAAGCCGTTTCCGCTGACGAACTTGAAGCGATCCATGACGCATCCATGCGCGTTCTGGAAGAGATCGGCATCGACTTCCTGCACGAGGAAGCAAAGCAGATCCTGAAGGATGCCGGGGCCGACATCAAGCCGGGTGAAGACCGTGTACGCATGGACCGGGCGATGGTGGAAGAGCTTGTCGCCAAGGCCCCGGCCGAATTCACGATCCGTGCGCGCAACCGGGCGCATGATCTGCAGGTGGGCGGCAATGCCCTTGCCTTTTCCTGTGTGGCCAGCGCGCCCAATGCCGTCGACCGCGACCACGGCCGTCGCCCGGGCAACCAGGAGGACTATCGCAACTTCCTGAAACTGTCGCAGTTCTTCAACATCATTCACTGCGTCATGGGCTACCCGGTCGAACCGGTCGATATCCACGCTTCCGTGCGCCATCTCGACTGCGTTGCAGACATGCTCCGGCTCACCGACAAGGTCTATCACATCTATTCGCTCGGAAAGGAGCGTAACCTCGATGGACTGGAACTGACCCGGATCGGCTACGGCCTTACCCCGGAAGAATTCGTCGAAACGCCGTGCGTGGCAACGGTCATCAACACGTCTTCGCCGCTGAGGCTCGACACGCCAATGCTGCAAGGCCTGATCGAAATGGCCAAGGCCGGACAGGTTTCCATCGTCACACCTTTCACTCTTGCCGGTGCCATGGCTCCGGTCACCGTTGCCGGCGCGCTGACCCTGCAGAACGCGGAAGCCCTTGCCGGGATCGCCTTCGCCCAGCTTGTCCGCCCGGGTGTGCCGGTGGTTTATGGCGGCTTCACGTCCAACGTCGACATGAAATCCGGCGCGCCAGCCTTCGGCACGCCGGAATACATGAAGGCAGCAATCGTCGGTGGCCAGCTCGCCCGGCGCTATCATCTTCCCTACAGGTCGTCAGGCGTTTGCGCGGCCAACACGGTCGACTATCAGGCAGCGCTGGAAACGACGTTGTCGGAATGGGGCGCGATCAACGGCGGGGCCCATATCATCAAGCATGCCGCCGGTTGGCTGGAAGGCGGATTGAGCGCCGGGTTCGAGAAATTCATCACCGACATCGATCTGCTCCAGAAGATCGCCGAATACCTGACGCCGCTTGATGTGTCAGAGGCAGCCCTTGCCGTCGATGCGATCCGCGAGGTCGGACCGGCGGGCCACTTCTTCGGCACCCAGCACACCCAGGACCGTTACAAGGACGCTTTCTACGCGCCCATCGTTTCCGACTGGCGCAATTACGAAAGCTGGTCGGAAGCAGGCAGCCCGACCGCCTACGACAAGGCGAACATGCTCTACAAGAAGGCTCTGGAAGCCTATGAGCAGCCCCCGCTTGATCCGGCCATCGACGAGGAAATCACCGCCTTTGTCGAGAGGCGAAAGGCCGAGGGCGGCGCCCCGACCGACTTCTGATCATTTCACGTTTAACGTTCGAACACGGCCTGCCGCGCAAGAGCAGGCGCTTCCGGAGCAGATTGCATGAATACCCACACTCAGGTTGTTGTCATTGGCGGTGGCGTTGTCGGCTGCAGCGTTCTGTATCACCTGACCAAGCTCGGCTGGAAAGACGTCACGCTGATCGAGCGCGACGAACTGACATCCGGCTCCTCCTGGCACGCAGCGGGCGGCTTCCACACCCTGAACGGTGATCCGAACGTAGCCCAGCTGCAAAGTTACACCGTCGACCTCTACAAGGAACTGGAAGAAATTTCCGGCCAGTCCTGCAGCCTGCACCTGACCGGCGGCGTCATGCTGGCCGATACGCCCGAGCGAATGGATTTCCTGCGTCTTGCCCAGGCCAAGGGGCGCTATCTCGGCATGGACCTGGAGCTGATCTCGGTCTCCGAAGCCAAGAAGATGTTCCCGCTTCTGGACGAGAAACACTTCATCGGCGCGCTCTGGGACCCGATTGAAGGCCATCTCGACCCCTCCGGCACCACCCATGCCTATGCCAAGGCGGCCCGCGTCAACGGCGCGACAGTCCTGCGCCACACCAAGGTGGAAGAACTGGTTCAAACGCCCGACGGCACCTGGGATGTCATCACCAACAAGGGCACGATCCACGCTGAACACGTGGTCAACGCGGGTGGCCTGTGGGCACGCGAATGCGGACGCATGGTCGGCATCGAACTGCCGGTGCTCGCCATGGAGCACATGTACCTCCTGACCGATGAAATGGAGGAAGTGACCTCACACAACGAGGCCACTGGCAAGGAACTGATCGGCGTTCTGGATTTCGGCGGTGAGATCTACACCCGTCAGGAAGGCAAGGGCGTGCTGCTCGGCACCTACGAGCAGAACTGCCGCCCCTGGAGCCCGCGCCAGACCCCCTGGGATTTCGGCCACGAACTGCTGGCGCCGGATCTCGACCGGATCGCGCCGGAGCTGGAAGTCGGCTTCGAGCATTTCCCCGCCCTGCAGAATGCCGGCATCAAGCAGATCATCAACGGGCCTTTCACCTTCGCGCCGGATGGCAACCCGCTGGTCGGCCCGGTTCGCGGTCTTCGGAACTACTGGGTTGCCTGCGGCGTCATGGCCGGGTTCAGCCAGGGCGGCGGTGTCGGCCTGACGCTCGCCAACTGGATGATCAACGGCGATCCCGGCTACGACATCTGGGGCATGGATGTTGCCCGCTACGGCACCTGGGCAACGCTCTCCTATACCAATGCCAAGGTTCAGGAAAATTACCGCCGCCGGTTCCGGATCCGTTTCCCCAACGAGGAACTTCCGGCCGCCCGCCCGCAGCAGACAACCCCGCTTTACGACCGCATGCTGGCGCAAGGCGCCGTCATGGGCGACAGCTGGGGCCTGGAAACACCGCTCTGGTTCGCTCCGGAAGGCGTGGAAGCCAGGGACATCGTTTCCTACCACCGCTCCAACGATTTTGAGCACATCGGCGCCGAGTGCCGGGCTGTGCGCGAGAGCGTGGGCGTGACGGAGACGGCGAACTTCGCCAAATACGAGATCACAGGGCCCGGCGCGGAAAGCTTCCTGTCGCTATTGATGACCAACACAATGCCGAAGGTCGGCCGCATCATCCTGACGCCGATGCTGAACGAGAACGGCAAACTGATCGGCGATTTCACCATCGCCCGGGCCAGCGACCAGAAGTTCTACATGTGGGGCTCGTCTCAGGCCGAGATCTATCACATGCGCTGGTTCGAGAAGCACCTGCCAGAGGACGGCTCGGTGACGATCCGCGCAATCAACCTCGGCTGGGTTGGCCTCTCCATCGCCGGTCCCAATTCGCGCAAGGTTCTGGAGAAGATCACCGGAGACGATGTCTCGGGCGAGGCCTTCCGGTTCATGGACTTCCGCGAAATGGACGTTGCCAACGCTCCCTGCAAGGTCAACCGCATCACCTACACGGGCGACCTTGGCTACGAGATCTGGATGGCGCCGGAGTACCAGCGTCAGGTCTATGATGCGCTGATGAAGGCCGGAGCCGAGTTCAACATCGTCAACTTCGGCATGCGCGCCCTGCTCTGCCTGCGACTGGAAAAGAACTTCGGCACCTGGTTCCGCGAGTTCCGCCCGATCTACGGCGCATTCGAAGCAGATCTTGGCCGGTTCGTGAAGCTGTCCAAGGACACCTTCATCGGCAAGGAGGCGGCTCAGAAAGAATTCGATGAAGGACCGAAGCGCCTGCGTGTCAGCTTCGTGGCCGACGCGTCGGACGCCGACGTCATGGGCGATGAGCCCGTGTGGCACGACGGCAAGGTGATCGGTTGGGTGACCTCCGGCGGCTACGCCCACTACCTGCGGAAATCCCTCGCACAAGGGTATATTCCCTCGGAACTGGCAACGAACACGCAGGAAGGCGCCTTCGAGATCGAAATCCTCGGCGAGCGCCGCAAGGCCACCATCATCAGCGAACCGCTGTTCGACCCGAAAGCCGAACGCATGCGCATGTGAATGCATCCGGTCGTCGGACCAACACCCCGACGACCGCCTCCCCCGCCTGAACTCCACCTCCCCCTATCCTCCCGGGCTCCCCTCAACCTCATCCTGAGGAGGCGCAAAGCGCCGTCTCGAAGGATGGGCAGCATACTCAGGAACAAGCGGCCATCCTTCGAGACGGGCCTCCGGCCCTCCTCAGGATGAGGGGTTGGTGTAGGGAACGATTAGGATTTACCGGAGGTGGGGTCGGCACGAAAAGGCAGGGAAGACGAGGACAGTTGAGCGGACAAGAGCGTCCCAGCACTGAGGATACCTGCCGAGTTCCGAAGAGCGCAGAGCGCAGAGCGACAGATCGATTCAGAGACCTGCGCAGTCACTCCATCCGGAACACCCCGATTCTTCGCCTTTGCTGAACTCCGCTTTCCGCTCCCCTCATCCCGAACTTCTCCCCCCTCATCCTGAGGAGGTGCGAAGCGCCGTCTCGAAGGATGGGCGACAAACGCCAACACAAGTGGCCCATCCTTAGAGACGGGCTTTCAGCCCTCCTCCGGATGAGGAGTTTGGTGGCGACTGGCAGATAATAATGCGACCTAAGCAAACCGATGGCAGACGCCAGTCGGCTTATCAGAACACGCCTGCAGACCGGTTCTCGGACTTTACTTCAACCGGATGATCTTCGGGCCGAGGGCGCGCACGTAATCGCTTTGATCGGCAAAAACCATCACGTTGGTCTCGGTCACTTCGGTCTGCTTCAGTTCCAGCGGCGTCTTGCCGTCCGGATTGACGATTACCTTGCGGGTCGGTGGCAGGCCGCGGAACACCAGCACACCGGCTTCCTTGGTCACGATGGCACCATAAGGTTCGTCGTGGACAATGCGCGTCGTGCCGCTTTCGGCCTGCGCTGCGGCTCCAAGGGCGATGCTCATGCCGGCTGCGGCCAGCAGGGTTTTGCAGATGGAATTCATGACACGTCTCGCTGTTAACGCTTCATTTACCATGAATCGTAACCGCTCGTTAACTTTTGCGCCAGAGGTCCTGCGGGTTTGTCCCGTGAAACGGAAATTATGGTTAACGCGACAGACTGACTTCAGACCGAGACGCCGTGGCTGAGGTCCTTGAAGCTTTCGGCAACATGCTTGGCGAACGCATGAGTGGCTTTGCCCGCATGGGCCCGCTCGGCCATGAGAATGTGATAGTCGCCGATTTCCGGCAGGCCATGCCGTTCGTCCAGGGCCATCAGGGGCGCCTCGACCACACTCGCCGGAAAGGGAGCCACGGCAAGGTCCGCCAGAAGTGCGGCTTCCTGGCCGGCACTGTGAAAGCTGGTGTAGGAAACGCGGTAAGGCTTCTGGGCATCGTCCAGCGCAACCCGCGCAGCTCTGCGCCAGGGGCACCCGGGCGTGGAAACGGCAAGCGGCAACGGATCGCGCTCATAGGCGATACCACCTTCCAGTCCTACCCAGACCAGCGGCTCGGTGAAGACGATTGTGCCTCCCCGCGCCAGTGCGGTACCTGGACGGGCGGTAAAGAGCGCAAGGTCCAGCTCCCCCTTCTTCACTTTCTCGTCCAGCATCGGACTGCCATCGAGATGCACGTCCACATTCACACCAGGATGAGAGCGTGCAAAGCGTGAAAGAATGTTGGGCAGGAACCTGGTGCCGAAATCGGACGGCGCTCCGAAGCGGACTTCGCCTTCCACTTCAGGAGACAGGAACAGCGAAACAGCTTCCTCGTTCAGCATCAGGATACGCCGCGCATATCCAAGCAAAGCTTCGCCTTCCGTAGTCATACGTACGGTGCGCCCTTCCCGGGCGAACACCGAAACCCCGAGGATCGATTCAAGTTTTTTGATCTGCATTGAAACTGCTGACGGCGTTCGCCCAACAAGCTCGGAAGCTTTTGAAAAACTTGAGGTTTCCGCGATCACCAAAAAGGTCCTGTAAAGATCCAGATCGATCAGCGGCATGCCGGTGCCGGGCAACTTTTGCATGGTCCAGATTTCCCGGAAGTTCAGTTCAATTTTTTTGAACGAATAGATAAATACTATTCGATTGATTGAACTGCAAGTTCTGCCCATATAGCAGGCAAGCGGCCTCGCGTTTAAGCAGTGGACCGCACTTTCTTGTAACAATCGAATACGCTCAGGATTGGCAACGCCATGACCTATCTTGCACAAGCCCTCGGCACCAACCTCATGAGTGTCGTCAGCGGACACACCACGGCAGAGCTGGCTCGTATGAACCAGGCCCTGCGCCAGCGCGAAGCTCAGAAGTCCAAGAAACGCTGATCTGACGATCTGGATAACTGCCGATTGCCGGCGTGAAGCCGGCAATCTGACAATTTTCCAGAGGGTGCGAAACCAGCGTCAGGCCAGCACGGGATACCCGCGCTCTGCCGCCTCGGCTTCCATCTTCAAGATGACCGCGTAATCGTCGGAAGACAGTTTCGAAAAGCCGTGAATGCCAAGGCGTTCACGGCTTTGTTGCGTTTCAGGCGCTGAAAGCACCTCGGCAACGGCATCGCTAATAAGTGCGTGTTCCGCATCGCTGAAACGGCGGGAAGTGATCAGCGGCAACCCGGGCGCAGATGCTGTGCGGCCAAGCGGCCGAACTTGCGCCGCCAGCTCCGGTATTTCCCGGCAGACCAGTGCCCAGCAGACTGAATCAATGGATGCGATGTCGGCCTTGCCCTCCGCAACGGCCTTCAACGACGCCAGGTGGCTCCCGCTCACAATGACGTCTGAAAAGAAAGCGCCCTCAGTATCAAGCTGCGCCACCGCATGACGGAAAGTATTCATGCCTGACTGGCTGTCCGATCCGTTGAAAACCGCCCGGTGACCGCGCAGGCCCTCCAGGTTTTGGTGGGAGCTGTCACGCTTGACGATCAGCTGACTGCAATATCTTGGGCCATCGCACCCTTCGGCCTCGTAGTGAGGCGCCCCCACGAGCCGGACCTTGTCCGCAAGTGCATGGGTCAGGGGGTATCCGCAGGTTTGCGACAAGAGGAGATCCGGGTCCGTCCAGGCCTCCACCAGATCTTGCCCATCCTGCCATGGCCGGATATCGCCTTCACTCAGTCCCAGAACGCGGCAAAGCGCGCCCTGGAGCGCGCTTTCAAGATCCCGCGTGGCATGACGTACCTCCGGCCAGTCGTACATCGGCAGCCGGACAGCTAGAAAAGATCCACCGGTCAAGACACCGCCTTTTCCGCGGCAGGAAATCCGCTGGTCTCATTGTATTTGATCGGGTGCACAACGGGCTCCTTCACCTTGAAAAAATAGTGCCTGGCCAACTGGAAATAGCTCGCAAAGACATAGCCGCCGTTCCGCTCCTGCCATTCCGAGCGGGCAGCGCGGTAGATCTTCGGAAGATGATACCAGGGTGCACGCGGATTGGCGTGATGAACGACATGGAGATTATTGTTCAGAAACAGAAGCGAGAACACCGGGCAGAACTCGACGATGATCGACCGCGCTTCCGCATGTTCATGCGCACGGTGTTCCGCATAGGTGCGCAGCATCAACAGGCTCATGCCCGGATAGGCGACGCCGAGAACATACAGCCAGAACGGCATGCCGCTGACCAGAGTGACAAACAGGACAAGCGGCACCACACCGGCAACATGATGTGCCCAGGCGCGCATGACGACCTTGTCCCCCGCAAGCATCATCCGGATTTCGGCTCCCACGAAACCGACCATCGATACCATCGGCCCGATCAGCAGCCGACCCAATAGCGTGTTGTTGATCGTCAGGATCATTTGTATCGGACGAGGAAGGCTCTGCCAGTCCGCCCAGGCCAGATAGTAGCTTTCCGGATCGTCATAGGGATCCGTCAGCCGGTCGTTGTTATGATGGCGCAGGTGAAGAGACTTGAAGCGGCGATACGGCACGCACAGGCCGAACGAGCAGTAGACCAGGGCTTCGTTGAGTGCGGGACTGCGCGTGGGGTGACCATGAAGTACCTCGTGTTGCAGTGAGGATTGCAGTGTCACCAGGATCGCTGCCAGGGGGCAGACCACGAAAGGTCCAAGCTCGGAATAGAACCCTATCAACAAAAACCAAGCCGACGAGGTGACCAGAATCAGGGCCAATGTCGGCCACTCGCAGAATTTCGCGCGCGGCAAGGAAGTCTCCAAATGTTTGAAAAATCGGCGTAAACCGACATGAACTGGTTTGACTATGCGCGCAGGCCATCTTCAGGACAATTTGAGACTTGAGAACAAATTCCACGATATTTAGCAAAATCAGCATCATGGTTTTATTTGTAAACAGATGATGATTTTTAGCTGCATCTGCAGCCTTTCCGACAAACGATATGACTGGATCGGAACATCAAGTGGCGGTTTTGCCGCTAGACAAAAAAGGGGCTGTCCTCTGTTCTGGGCGAAACGCCGGAAGGAAGGACAGCCATGCCAACATCAAACGAAACGCCGAACCGTCATGACGTGATTATCATCGGTGCCGGCATCATCGGTTGCGCCATCGCATTGTCCATGACACGCAATGGCTACAAGACACTGAATGTCGACGCCCTGCCGGCAGCCGGCTATGGCTCCACCTCCAGTTCCGCGGCGGTGATCCGCACCTATTATTCCACGCGCGACGGCACGGCGATGGCCCTTGAAGGCTATCACGACTGGAAGAACTGGCAGGCCTATCTGGAAACGGAAGACGCCGGGGAACTGGCGCATTTCATCGAGACCGGCACCCTGGTGATGAAGACCGCATCCGACAACTACCAGAAGCATGTTCTGGAACATGCCGACGCCCTCGGCATTCCTTATGAACACTGGTCGGCCGACCGCATCACACAGGAACTCCCAGGCTACAACCTGGACTGTTTCGCCCCGGCGAAAACCATGGATGACGACGACTTCGGCATGCCGACCGGTGGCGCGCTTCAGGGCGGCGTCTTCTTCCCGGCAGGTGGCTACGTCGACGATCCGCAAATCGCCGCCCGCAACCTGAAGGATGCGGCAGCCAGGCTTGGGGCGCAGTTCCGCTTCAAGACCAGGATCGTCAAGATTCCGGTAGAGAACAACCGTGTCACCGGTGTTCTCACTGAAAACGGCGAACATATCCCGGCACCTATCGTCATCAATGTCGCTGGCCCGCATTCCGGCAAGGTGAACGCGCTCCTGGAAGGCGAAACCGGACTGAAGATCGGCCACCGCCCGCTGCGCCAGGAAGTGGTTCAGATCGCCCCGCCCCAAAGTCTGAATTATTCCCGCGAAGGTCTGGTCGTTTCAGACAACGACATCTCCGTCTACGTCAAGCCCGGTGGCGGCGGCCAGTTGATGATCGGCAGCCAGAACCCTGCCTGCGACCCGCATCTTGTGGAAGATCCCGACGATTTCGCGATGGACCTCACCGACCGCGGTCTCACCTATGCCTACCGCTACTCTCAACGAGTACCCGAGCTGGGCGTTTCCCAACACCCTGTGGGGGTTGCAGCGCTCTATGATGCGACGGACGACTGGCTCCCGATTTACGACCGCACCAATGTCGATGGCTACTACCTGGCCATCGGAACCAGCGGCAATCAGTTCAAGAACGCAACCGTTGCCGGGCGCCTGATGACGGATCTGATCGGTTACTGCGAAGCTGGCAATGACCATGACGCCACGCCATTGCAATTCAAGCTGGAGCATGTCCCCCACACGCTCAACACGGCCACGTTCTCCCGCAAGCGCAAGCTGACGAAGGAAAGCTCGTTTTCGGTGCTCGGGTAATATCACTCAAGCTTCTGTTCTTCTGAGCCGAAATCGTAGGAGCGATCCCCAACCCTCCCCCTCATCCTGAGGAGCACACGAAAGTGCGCGTCTCGAAGGATGGGCCACTTGCTCCTGCGTGTGCTGCCCATCCTTCGAGACAGGCCTTCGGCCCTCCTCAGGATGAGGGGGAGGTTGGGGCTAGGGCTGGGTTGGGGCTGAGTCTGGGTCTACGGCTGCGG
>NZ_JAGHRK010000014.1:0-32879 GCF_017743835.1 Labrenzia sp. R5_0
TTCAATCTTGCGGCGCTCCTCCAGCGTCAGGTGGCTGTATTTTGATCCCATGACACAATCCTCCTGTTTGATAACCTATTGGTTTCAAACAGAAGTCGCACTTGGGAATAGCGCGCACCCTGCTATAGGGGCTGCACCGATAATAGTAATTATGGAATATTTTTGACTATTTGGTCAATTTCCTACTGCTGGATTGGCTCGCCAAACGGGACGACAGGGCCGTGAACGGCCAGGCCCCCCAAAAAACCTAACTACACAAGCCGCTGTTCGCTCTTCGACGCTTTCGGCCCAAACCTGTCTTCCATGCATTGCTTGAATGCTACAGGGCAGCTTTCTCATATCTGCCGTTCGTTATCTTGCAGCAACCTCTGCTCGGGCCACCGCAGGCAACATCCGGCGTCAATGTCGCATAAGAGAGATCAGAACTCCGGCCGGCATGCTAACTTGCGGGGGCAAGACCTATTTGAATGGCCCAAAATGACATCCATATCGACGCGCGCTCATAGTGCGGATGCCCACAAGCACGGTGTGCTTTTCGTCTTTGCGGCCGGGGTTCTGTGGTCGACAGTCGGCATTGGTATTCGCATGATCGACGATGCCGTTGTGTGGCAGATTCTGCTGTATAGGTCGATCAGCATGTCGCTGTTTCTTTACATTCTTATTCGAATGCGGTCGGGCGAAAGCCCCTTTGTTCAAATCCGCCGAATTGGTTCCCCCGTTGTTGTCGCAGGGCTTTCACTGGTTGCGGCCTATAGCGGTGGGATCTACTCAATTCAGAACACGTCAGTCGCGAATGCCATGCTGCTTTTTGCGACAGCACCGTTTATGGCAGCTGTTCTGGGATGGATCGTTCTGCGTGAACGTGTGCGCTTTGCAACCTGGATTGCGATTGTTGTTGCCATTGGAGGGATCGCGATCATGGTTGCCGACAAATCCGGCAGCGTCGCCCTTAAGGGCAGTC
Source organism: Labrenzia sp. R5_0 (assembly GCF_017743835.1). Classification (NCBI taxonomy): domain Bacteria; kingdom Pseudomonadati; phylum Pseudomonadota; class Alphaproteobacteria; order Hyphomicrobiales; family Stappiaceae; genus Labrenzia; species Labrenzia sp. R5_0. Next base: position 962 of record NZ_JAGHRK010000014.1, read on the forward strand.
TGGCGGCCCTTGGATCGGCGTTCGGTTTCGCTGCCTTCACCGTGGCGTTACGATGGGGCCGAACAGGTGAGATGCTGCCGGCGGTCTTCCTTTCGGGCCTCTTCGCGTTCGCCATCACCCTGGCGATCTGCTTTGGCCTCGGGCTCTCCGTCGTTTTGAGCCCGAATGACGGCTTCATTTCCATGGGAATGGGGGGGGCAAGTCGGTGCCGGTCTGATCCTCTACACGCTGGGCTCACGTAGCCTCCCGGCAGCAGAGCTTGCCTTGTTGTCTCTGGCTGAAGTCCTGCTCGGTCCTCTTTGGGTTTGGCTCTTTCTGGGCGAAACGGCGAGCGTCAACACTCTGATCGGCGGCCTGGTTCTCCTCGTGGCCATCGCTGGGAACGCCTTGTCAGGCAAGCGACGAAAACCTCCGCCTATCACCGCTCCATAGCGACAGCGGGAATCGGGGCCTGACGGCACGCACAGGTATCACCCAACGCTGGCACTTTCTCGCCGTTTGCCCGGGCAAGCTTCCAATGGCCGTGCATCACGATCAGGGTTTCGTGGGCTTGGATTGGTTGGATCCAAAGCGCCGGTGACTTTTCCCATCTCCGGCAAGGCGTTGATGGCAATTTGAACTGTAATTCCGCCTTCAGACTAAATGTTAAGAAAGCAATAACAAAGAAAGTATGCATATTGTCGAAAAATGTTAAAAAGTTGACATTTTACGCAATTCCTATCGAAAGAGCATTGGCGACTAGAGAAAAGTCGTGCAAAAACTCTACCAAATCACACAATTATTGGTTGCAATCAACTTTATATTGAAATCCAAAGATTAAATACGATAAAACTGCCACGCTTTTTTTGTGATAACGGCGGCTTATTTGATTTTTACTGACAAAATTCACCTAAAGTAATTTTTCATTAATTTCACTTGGTGTATTTGATTGTTTATGGGCATTTTTTGAGATCAGGGAGGCTTGGGGTCAATACGCTCCTTTTCAGCTTTCCCTTGGAGCATCTCAGAGATTGATATTTAGTAACCGAGCAAAATATTGAAGGCGGCTGCAAATAAACGGCCTTCAACGTCAAGTGAAACCGGTCTAGTCGAATTACTTTTCATTCGGTGAGAGGACACAATGAGCATTACGGCAAATCAACCAAGCGGAAACCAGGCATCCAGCAGGTCTTTCGGCATTGGAACCAAGATCTTATCTGTGGTGGGCATATGTCTAGTCGGATTAGTCCTTGTGGCGGCAATCGGTCTTTGGCAGCTGAACCAGATCGGCTTGCTCATCAACAATGTTGCCAACAAAGACATCCCGCTTACCAGTGCGGTAACTCAAATCACTACCCACCAGTTGGACCAATCCATCAATCTGGAGCGAGCCTTTCGGGCCGGAGTGATGATGAAGGAGCACGCAAAAGCCCGCGCAGATTTTGACAAGGCACGCATGACTTTTCTGAAATACGCCGAGATGGTTGATCGCGAAATTCTGGAAGCTCAGGACCTGGCGATGACCGCTGAACAAGCCTCGCACTCCGAAAAGCTGAAGTCCGAATTTCAAATGGTTTATGAGGCATTCGATCAAATAGGCGCTGAGCACAAGGCATATGACAAGCATGCTCTTGAAGCCTTCGAACTGGTCGAGGCTGGAGAGATAGACCTTGCGCTTGCGCTGCTGCCAGGGATTGAAAAAGAAGAAAACAACTTGAACCATGAGCTTGAAGCCCTGGTGCAGGAACTGCAATCGTTCACCTTGGACGCGGCGCGCGAGGCGCTTGAAGCTGAAAAAACAGCGTTAAAAGCCATTCTAGCTATAGCGGTTTTTGTCTTCGTGGCCGCGCTCGGCATCGCCTCCTTCGTTATTCGAAAAGCCATCACGCGACCGCTGAATGAAGTTGTCCTAGGCATAAACGCCTTGACGGCGGGTGACTTCACAATGGACGTCAAAGTCCATGCCAAGGATGAAATTGGAGCCGTGGCGACAGCCTATCAAACGTTCCGGGAAACGATGATCCGCTCAAAGGAACTGGAAGAAGAGCAACGGCGCCAAAGCCAGATTGAGCAAGACCGTCAGAAAAGGATGACCGACGCCTCCAGCCGATTTGCCGCAAATATTGGCACCATCGTGGAAACGGTGTCCTCAGCGTCAACCGAACTGCAAACCACGGCCCAGTCGATGTCCAGCATCGCAGAAGAAACCAGCAGCCAGGCAACATCCGTGGCAGCCGCCACCGAGGAGGCCACGACGAACGTGGCGACGGTTTCCTCTGCAACCGAGGAACTTTCTAGCTCAATCGGAGAAATCAACTCTCGTATTTCTCAAGCAACTGACATTTCCAAACAAGCCGTAGACGAAGTGTCAAAGACCGAGGGGCAAATCGGTCAGCTTGCCGAGACCGCTGAAAAGATCGGCGAAGTGATCTCAATGATCTCGGACATTGCGGAGCAGACGAACCTCTTGGCACTGAACGCGACAATCGAATCTGCCCGGGCAGGCGAAGCTGGCAAAGGGTTCGCAGTGGTCGCAAGCGAGGTGAAGGTCCTGGCCGGTCAAACAGCGAAGGCGACCGAAAATATTGCCGGCCTCATTAAAGAAATTCAGGACCAGACTAACACTTCTGTGGCTTCCGTCACTGATATCGGCCGTATCATTTCGCAGATCAACGAAACGTCGATTGAAATTGCTGCTGCGATGGATCAGCAGGACATGGCAACACGGGAAATCGCCCAAAACGTCACGGAAGCGGCAGCAGGAACGCAGGCCGTATCTGAAAACATTGCCGGGGTCACTCAAGCATCACAGGAAACCGGGGCCGCAGCGAGCCAGGTGACAATGGCAGCAGGGGAACTTTCAAATCAATCGTCCCGACTTAAGATAGAGGTAGACGGCTTTCTCGCAGAGATTCAGTCGGCCTAAATCGACGAGGCGCATGTAAGCTAAAACGACTCCGGGCCAAGAAATAGAATTCTGAATATAATCATTGGCGAAACCAGTTTCAGCATAATGAACAATTAGACCCCAAATGTTTATCTGGAGTTTGGACAAATAAATGTCATTTCTTTAATTAAGAAACACAAAAAAATTCTACTCAATTGAAGCCGGCATGAATTCCAGATTGTTTAGGCAGGTAGAAATGGGCAGGAAAAAACTCAACATCATGATTATTGACGGTAACAACGAGGACCTCAAACTCCTTTGCAACGAGATACCTCGCTATTCCGAACGTCACAGGTTCGAATTCAGAACGCGTGTAGCCTCGCATGGGAAAGCCGGTCTGCAAATCGTTTCGTCCTTGCTGGGAACTCCAGATCAGATAGACATAATTCTTTTTGACATAAGCACGACACGACAAGAGGATTTAGATGCTCTTGAACGCTTAAGTAGCATCGCTTTAACCGAAAAAATGTTCGTTTTTCTTATGTCAAATAATCTTGACGATGATATACTATGCATAGCCAAAGCAAACAGAGCCATTGCCATCGAGAAAAAGCCAAATTCTCAATATAAAATCGACCTTGTAATTGACCGAATGGTGAGTGTCTGTACGGAAATTACTACAGAATCCTATGTTTTAGATTGTTAGCGTGGCGCTTAATCTTTTCGGCAAAGTCGAGGGGCTGCTTTTCCTTAACGTTTTCTTGGCTAGGCCGTGTGGGCAAAGAGCAGGCTGTGTAATCAAAATTGCATTAATAGTTGCACCCAGTGCAAGCGTGCCATTTTTTGGCGTCCGCTTGGCGTCTGACCTGAGACCCGAGTTTCTTCCGGCTTAGCGCGGAGTCCTTCGGTTGAGTGGAGTGCGACCCAACATGCCCTCAGCCATCGGAACATCTCTTTCCTAATTCAATCGCCTTCCTGTGTTTCAGCATAGTCAGCCATACGATCCCGGAAAGATGATGTCCTGATCGACCAGAATATTGAAATTGTATCCCGGCCGGATCTGAAGTGTCGGCTGGACATCGAGGTTCTTGTTGATAGTCCGCTCCACCACCCGGCCGAACACTTCCGCGAAGTTGCGGCGGGCGGCATCTGAGGCCGTGTCCTGGGTGGAAAGCGTAGAGCTCTCCGGAACAGCCATATCAATTCCAGTTCCGATAATTGCGAGAAGCGCTGCGGACCCAAAGGTGCGCAGGTAATGGTTGTTCACCTTGTCCTTGAAACCGCCATAACCTTCGCCGTCAACGCCCCCCATGGAGCCGATCTGCAAGGTAGCTCCATTTGGGAAGATGATATCTGTCCAGACGACGAGCACGCGCTTCTGACCGAACGACACATCGGAATCATACCGGCCGAACAGTTTGGTTCCTTGAGGGATCAAAAGCAGATGGCCGGTTGCGCTATCATAGACGTTCTGTCTGACCTGGCCGGTGATACGGCCGGGAAGGTCCGAATTGATGCCTGTGATGAGCGTTGCCGGGATCACCGAGCCACGCTTCAATTCATAGGGTGACTGCTGCGGAACAACGCGGTTCGCCAGATATCCGGCTTCCGAGATGTCCTGATTGAAGAAGTCCTGTTTGCCGAATTGTCCGTTTGGATCCGCATTGGCAGACCCGCCTTGCGCCGCCTGCAGGGCAGCGGACAGAAGATCCGGAGAAGACGGGCTGCGCGTAAAGGCCCCGTTTCCTGTCTGATTGCCCTGGATGGTCTGCGATCCTTGCCCCTGCCCCTCCAGGTCATCGATATTCACGACGATTGGACTGTCATAAGCCGCGTCAATTGATTGCAGCCGCTTCATCCGTTGCCGCTGCAACTCCTGCATTTCCTGCTCTTCGTTGCGGCGCTTCATCCTTTCGCGCCAATCTATCTCCGTTTCCTGCGGTTCGATTACAGCGTCCGGTGAGGCGGGTCGCTGCTGAAACGGATTGCTATACGGCTTCTGCGCTTGCACGATTTCCGGTTTGGCAACTTCAACTGGTTCCGGCCGAACCGGCGTTATTGGTTGCCCTGGGGGATCGATCACGCCGTTGCTGATGCCGGCCTTGAGCTGATCCGCAAAACCGCTCGCCGGCGATCCACCTCCATCCTCAACAACGCTGCCGCCGGACGTGATGCCACGGGTCGCAAGGCCATAGATGATCACGACGCCGAAAACGACAACGAGTCCGATGAATAGAAATATCGGCAGCCGGTTTAAGCGACGAATCTTGGGAGCCTCATCGTCGGCGCGAATGTCGTCGCCCGCCAGATGCACATTGGAATCCGAATTGCTCATGAGTGCACGCCTCTAGACTGTTCTGGTCAAAACGGAAACCGGACTTGTCGGAGACGCGCCGGTTGCCGTTGCCTGATAAGTCCTCGCCAGCTCGATGGTTGGCGTGGTGAGGCGAACGAAGATCTGCCCGGCATCGGAATCGACCGTGTAAGCAAGGGGAATGATCGTGTCGCCCGATGGCTGTTGGTCGGCCTCGGCGACCGCGTAACCCCATCCGCGCAGAGAGCTTTCGAGGGCAAGGCCGAACTGGGAATTGTCAGCCTTGAGGAATATGGTTCCCGTTCCAGCTCCGACATGTTCAGAGAGTTTTGCAACCATGTCGCCGGCGACGATGCTTGCAGCGGAAGGCGACAGATTGGCAGCGTCAACGCTTGTAGTCGGGTTGAACCAGCCACTTTGCGTCATGCAGCCGGCCATGGGAGTGACCAGCGCCGAAATGCCGATGGCTTTCAGAATTGAGCGGCGAGTGTGCAACATGATCAGCCTCCCCTATTGATGCGAACTTTTTGCTGGCTGTAACCAACACCGGACACGAGCACCGCCTGGTCGATCGTGTAGTCCACGATCATGAGGGTGCCCTTCAGGCGATAGTTGACGATCTGGTTCTGTCCCCCGGAGGTGATGTAAAGAACCGGTGCATCCCCGGACGCCATTCCTGAGGGAAACTGGATGTAAGTTTTGGTGCCGTCCGAATAGACACGTGTCGGCCGCCAGCGGGCTTGCCCGTGAACGTGGTATTTGAAGTCCAGGTTTTCGGCAGGGACGCCGGCGCCGGGGATGATGCTTGCTTCAAGCTGGCGATTGGCCGCTTCGAATTTGGCCTGTATGTCTTCAGGGTAATCGAAGCCCACCCGGGCCATGTAACGGTGACTGTCGCTTTGAAGTTTGATCTGATAGGTGCGCCTCGATGTCGTCACCACCATGGATGTGACAAGCCCGGGTTCAGTCGGCTTGATGATCAAGTGAACTGAATTTCCCCCCGGTCCCCCCGATGTTGCCGGATCCACCTTCCAGCGAACCGTATCCCCGACCATGACGTTGCGAACGGCTTCCCCAGGCTGCAGCTCCACGTCGCAGACCTGCAGGGGAGCGCAAACCACTGTTGGCTGGACCTGGCCGTAGAGATAGATCACCTTGCCGTCCGGACCTTTGGTAATGACGCCGCGGCCGTTGCGCCAGTCGCTTGAAAGCCCGAGGGCGCGCAGCTCCTTTGCCGTGTAGTCGGCAGCCAAAGCTTGAACAGGTAGGACGGTGCCAGCGGCCGCAGCCACGAACATGCACACGCCCGCGTGCAGTCTGATTTTCTGGAACATAACTTTCACTCTCTGAGCGTGTGATTTGCTTACAATTGCGCGGTCCAATCGAAGTCCTTGAGATAAAGACCGATTGGATTTAGCCTGATGATAGCTTCATCCTGTGGTGGCGATAGAGTCACGGCCGCAACTCCGCGCCAGCGCTTCGTCTGAAGCTCTTTGCCCTTCCTGTCCCGTTCGATCTCGGTCCAGTCGATCTGATAGGATTGATTGGAGAGGGGCACGATGCTCGTCACCTCGACTGACACGGTGCGGGATTGCGCCCGATCGAACGGAGAGTTCGTCCGGTAGAAGTTGTTGACCTTTTGGGTGGCAACGTCCGTCTGCCGCAGCATCGCGTAAACTCGGTCGATGTATCCTTTGGCGACAACCGTGTCCGGCGTAACAGAGCGGAAATTAGTGATCCAGGCTCCGAGCATGGAACGGACAACGCGCTCATCGGCGTATTCAATCTGAGCAGGGAAGCCACCGATCGCGGGTGTGCCGAGCTTGTCCACCTCTACGATATAAGGAACGAGCTTGACTTGCGTGCTCTGGTAGAGCGCGAACCCAAAGCCGATGATCGCCATCGCCATAGCGAGCAGGCCGATACCCTGCCAAACGCGAGCGGTGCGTACGTATGATCCGTAGCGCTCGTTCCATTCCATCCGAGCGGCAAGATAGGGATTATCGATTGGAGTATGTTTTGCCATCTAGGTGCCTATTGCTCAGGAGGATTTGGGCGAAGACCCGCCGCCAGTTGGTTTGTTTGGAAGGGATTGCTTCAGCTTGTGATTGGCGAGACCTAGCGTTGAAGACCCGTGAGCGCTCGGCGCTCCGGTCAACTTGTCCGCGGCTGCGGAGGCTAGGGCTTTTCCGCCTGTGCCAAATGCAGCCGCAACACTGCGGGCTGGCGAGTGCCCGGCATCGGACGCTGCTCTCCCAGCTTGATAAGAACTCGACGCCAATCCGGCCGCGCCGATCCCGGCTCCGGCAATTCCCCCCGCCACGCTGGCAGTTTGCCGGAATGCCGCGCCAGCGTAGTAGGATGTCCCTTGTCCGGATCTAATGACTTCCATACCGCTGCCGGCAGACACTCCTTGAACCACGCCCTGGACGATGTTCGGAACGAAGATTGAAAGCGCGAACATCGCCAACGCAATAGCTGCCAGCATGCCGGGACCAGATGCGGTTGTCGTCATGGTCGGATCCGCCGCCAGGTTCGTCAAAAGACTTGAACCGGTCTTGGCGATGATGCTGAGGGCCATCAATTTCATGCCGATGCTGAACGCGTAGATCAGATAGCGAACGGCAAAGTCTTTAGTGTAGGACGAGCCGCCCAAACCGAGCATGATCATGCCGGCGATAAGCCCGATGTACATTTCTACGATGACAGAGAGCAAAACTGCCGCAAACAACGCCATGCAAAGGAGAACGATGAGGCCGGAGCCGGCAAGCATCAATGCTTGAGCAATGGCAGTCCAATCCAGATTTTGAATTTGCTCATTCAGGATGCCGTTGACCTGCAAACCTGTATCGAAGAGGTCGGCAGGGGAGAGTTTACCCGAGACACTTCCGCTTCCGATCCCCCAAAGGCTATCAACGATGTCCTTTGCTAGCTGTGGGCCTTGGGTCAGCACGAATGCGAAAAAGCCGATAAAAATGATCCGTTTGACCAATTCTGTCGCCCAGACCTCCAGAGAGGCTGCGTTCACGCCTAGCCAGACAGCCGCCAAGCCGATCTCGATCGTGGCAAGCAGCCAGAAGAGAGATGTTGCGCCGCTAATGAGCGTGGACTCCCAGCTCTTTGCGGCGTTTGCCAAACTGTTTTGAACAGTATCCAGCGCCCCGCCGCTCTGGGCAAATCCAGTCGAGGCGAATATGCTTGCGAACACCATTCCCAAAACGAGTGTTCCCAAAAGTGGTCCGAACTTTCCCCTGGCCATAGTCACAGCCCCCTACTTACTTACCACTGAGGTTTGAAATCCTGCCCGCTGCCCGGTTCAATATCGGGCGCCTTGAAGAATTCTTTGGCGGCCTTCTGGGAAGCTTCACGCTTTGCTTTTGCTTCCTCCGCCAACTCAACTTGGCGTCTCAGCAGTTCGGTAACTTCGGGATCGGTTTTCGGTACGATCACGTATGTTGCGCCCGCACCGGCAACAGCCGCGAGAAGCGCGATCAACACAACGATAGGAAGTTTGAATGTCATATGTTTACCACTGAGGTTTGAAGTCTTGCCCGTTCCCAGAAGAGACGTTCGGGTTTTTGAAGAACTGATCTGAGGCTGCTTTGGTGTGATCGCGTGCCGTCTGTTCAGACTGGTACCAGGTCCCCATCATGGTCATCTGCTGTGAGACAAGACCGCGAAGCTTCTGCATCTGTTCAACTTGCTGAGCGGCAATCTCGTGGCCAACCTGCAGGGCCTGCTTTTGTCCCTCGGCCGACTGAGAATGCTGCCGTAGCTGGCGCATGGTGTCCTCTTCGGTCGCGAATTGATCGGAGGTGTATCCGGCCGCCTTCAGCGTCGAGGAGATCGTGTCCCGGTTCGTATCCGACCAGCCTTGATACATGGTCGAGAACGACTGCCCATCCGGCAGGCCGTTCTTCGCGAACTCCGCGTAGCTCTGGAACCGCTGTTTCAGCGTGTCGTCCAGATTGCCCATTGAGAACGCCATGGCCTGACCCTTTTGAACCAGGCTCTGCAGTTGACCGAGGTTTTGCTCAACCTCGCCCCATACCTGCATCGGCAGCGACAACGTGTTCTGCAGCATGTTTTCGTAGATCGAGATCTGGTTTTCGATCATCTGGATCTGGTTGCCGATTTGCTGCACCTGATTGGCGATCTGCTCGGCGTTCTGACCGCCGAGTGCAATGAGCTCGCTGTTGTTGAGGATCTGCGTGAACTCGGTCGCGCCGGTGATACCGCCGCCGCCGGCATGGGCCGGTCCTGCAAGGCCGATCACACAAAGAACGCTGGCGAGCGATTTAGACAAGAAGCTGTTCGGCATTGTCGATTCCTCTTTGCTTGAGCCATTCGGCGGGCCATTTTTCGCCGTAGTGGAGGTGAAGTTCATCGATCCGCTTGAGATCGTCCTTAGCTGATGCGCCGACGAAGGACAGTGTGATCGGGCCGAGCGCCATGTTGAACAGCCGGCGACCGTCTGGGGACGTGACGTAGTATTCTCGCTTCGGGATCGCCGAGGCGATGATTTCGATCTGCTGTTCGTTGAAGCCGAGCTTTTCGTAGAATTCGCGCGTTCCGGACACCCGGGCTTCGCCGTTGGGCAGGCAAACTTTGGTCGGGCAGCTTTCCTTCAGAACGTCGATGATGCCGGAACGATCGGCATCCGAGATCGATTGCGTTGCCAGGACCACCGCGCAATTGGCCTTGCGCAGAACCTTCAGCCATTCCCGGATCTTGTCGCGGAAGACCGGATGGCCAAGCATCAGCCAGGCCTCGTCCAGGATGAGCAGACTTGGGTTCCCAGTCAGGCGTTTTTCGATCCGGCGGAAGAGATAAAGCAGGACCGGGATCAGGTTCCGGTCGCCCATGTTCATCAGCTCTTCGATCTCGAAGGTCTGGAACCTGGAGAGGGACAGGCCGTCCGCTTCGGCATCGAGGAGCGCGCCCATCGGGCCGTCCACAGTGTAATATTGCAGCGCGTCCTTGATTTCCCGGTTCTGGACGCCCGACACGAAGTCGGTCAACGACCGGCGCTGAGACTTCGACATCAAGTCGATCTGCGTGGTGATGGCGTTGCGGTGCTCCGGCAAAACCTTCACGCCCTGCATTTCGATCAGGGTTTCCAGCCACTCGGCAGCAAACGCCTTGTCGGTATCGTCCTCAAGGGATGAGAGCGGTGCAAAGGCCAGCGTCTCCGACTTGCCGACGTCATAGTGATCCGCGCCAACGGCAAGCGTGAGCGGATACATCGACTTGCCCTTGTCGAAGACGAACACCTGCGCATTCAGATAGCGAAAGAATTGAGCTACGATCAGCGCGAGAAGCGTCGATTTACCTGAACCTGTCGGTCCGAAGATCAGCGTATGCCCCAAATCCCCGACATGAAGATTGAAGCGGAAGGGCGATGAGCCGGACGCTACCTGCATGAGCGGCGGGCATCCAATCGGATAAAACGGGCACGGCGCTTCCGGCGATCCGGCCCAGACCGAATTCAGCGGAGCCAGGTCCGCGAGATTGCGCGTGCTCACCAGAGGTTCGCGAACGTTGGCATAGGAAACGCCCGGCAGGCTTCCCAGGAACGCTTCGGTCGTATTCAGGGTTTCGATGCGACTGCCAAACCCTTCGTTCTGGATAAGCCGGCGCACCGCCTCGCATTTCTCCTGAAGCCGCGCCTGGTTCGTGTCGAAGAGCACGATGACAGGCGTGTAATGGCCGAAGGCGACGAGCTGCGAGCTTGCCTCGGCAATCGCGTCTTCGGTTTCCCCGACCATCATCATGGCATCCTGGTCGAGCGATCCGGAGTTTGTCTTGAAGAGCTGGTCCATCAGCGGCCGCACCTTCTGAAGCCACTTCTTGCGCGTCTTTTCCAGAACAGCTCGCGCCTCGATCGGATCCAGGAAGATGAAACGGCTGGACCAACGATAGGTGATCGGCATCAGATCGAGGGCGTTGAGGATCCCCGGCCAGCTTTCAGCCGGAAACCCGTCGATCGCCACCACGCCGACATAACGACCATCGATGATGGGGTTGAGGCCGTGATGGAATTCCGCCGTCACCAGATAGTCGAGATACATCGCAATGTCCGGCAACCTGATCGGATGGTTTTCTCCGATCAGCGCGAAGCGGGCGAACTGCAGCAGATCATCATACCGGCCGCGCCTCTCCCCTTCCCTCCCCACTTCTCTTTCTGGCACTTCATGCGTTTCCATGCGCCGGATCGAGACGACATTGGCCATGTACTGCTCGAACTCGCGGATGGTGGTCTTGAAATACTCAAGCGTCCGGGAGGCAAAAGACGTGTTCCGGCTGGCTTCGTCCGAATAGATGTACTTCACCAGCTTGGACTTGTTTTTCTCCGGCGGTCGGTAGGTCAATATGAGGGCATGCTGGCTTTCGAAATGCCCCTCCCCGGCTTCGAAATGTCGGCGGCGCTCGTCATCGATCAAGGCAGTGATCGGGTCCGGAAAATGCGAGCTTTCCTTGGCCGGATATCCAGTTGAGGGAATGCGAACCGCTTCCATCTGGATCATCCAGCCGTTGCCGAGGCGAGCCAGAACCGAGTTGATCTGCCTGGAGACTTCGTTCCGCTCAAACGCAGTAGAGCTTTCGCTGTCCGGCCCGGCAAAATACCAGCCGGCCATCAGGCCCCCGTCCTTCAGGAGCACAATGCCGTTGTCGACCAGCGCCGCGTAAGGGAGCAGGTCGGAAAAGGACGGTGCGACATGCCGGAATTTTTTGAGGGCTACCATGTTCAGTATTTCCGCCAGGGCGTGGATGTCGGCCGGTAGTAAGCGCGGTATCTGACGTGTCGCAGATAGACAGCGCGCATCCGCGGGTCCGCCTTGGCCATCATCCGCAGCACGCCAACCACCACGATCCAGATCGCTACGCCGAGCACGGCGGCATAGGGTTTCAGGATCACGAAAATCAGAATGACCGAGGCAAGACCGGTCACGAGCACCAGCTCCCGGTCTGCCCCGAACAACAGTGTCGGGCGTGAAAGAGCGCGGTGGATCCGCGCTCTGTTGAGGCCCGGCGCATCAGTCACGAGCCGGGTCCACGGTTGCCGCTTTCCCTTCCGGAGCGATGCCGATGGAAGCGCCGGAAGAGCCGAACAGGCCGACGATCGTGGACGCGCCAAGAAGGATCCCGAGAACCAGAACCACGTAGGCCATGCGGCGGGCGAAGTCGTTGAGCTCGCCGCCGAAGATCAGCATGCCGCCGGCGATCGCGACCGCGATCAGGCCAACGGCGCCAGCGACAGGACCGTTGATGGAGGCCTGGATCTGCTGAAGCGGACCTTCCCAGGGAAGCGAACCGCCACCAGAGGCAAAGGCTGGTTCAATTAGGTACAGTCCTGCACCGGCGAGAAAGAGAAGAAATACAAAATTACGCGACATGAAGGGTCCCTTGTCTGTCGTTGGAATTCTTGTTGAGGAACTGTGATGCAACGGCTGAGCGGACGTCATAAGTGCCGTCCCGAAAGCCGGAGACGGACACAATGTCCCGAACGATGCGTCCCTTCTCCGGGGAGCGCTCGATTGAGACAATCAGGTCAACAGCTTCCGCAATCACTTGGCTCATGGGCTGCTGAGACACTTCCGCGATGAGCTGTTCGAGCCGCGTCAGTGCGGTATAGGCATTATCGGAGTGAACCGTGGCGATGCCGCCCGGGTGACCCGTGTTCCATGCCTTAAGGAGCGTCAGCGCCGCTCCGTCACGCACTTCGCCGACAATGATCCTGTCGGGACGCAAGCGCATCGTCGATTTCAGGAGCCGCTGCATGTCCACGGTGTCGGACGTGTGCAGGATCACGGCGTTCCTGGCGGCACACTGGATTTCCGCCGTGTCCTCCAGAATGACGAGACGGTGATCCGGTGCAACGGAAACCATTTCGCCAATGATCGCGTTCGTCAGGGTCGTTTTGCCCGTGCCGGTGCCGCCCGAGACAAGAATGTTCTTGCGGCCCGCAACTGCATCGCGGATCACGGCGGTCTGGCCGTCCGTCATCACGCCATCCTCGACATACTTGGAAAGCGGGATGAGCAGCGATGCCTTCTTGCGGATCGTGAAGGACGGCTTGGAAACGACCGGTGGCAGAAGACCCTCAAAACGATGACCGCCTATCGGCAGCTCACCGGAAATGATCGGCTTGTCAGAGGTGATCTCGGTACCTAGCGCATGAGCGACCTTGCCCATGATGATCTGGGCGTCATGGGGTGTCATCTCGCCCGAGGGCTCCATGCCCTTGCCGACACGCTCGATGAACAACTGTCCGTCCGGGTTGAGCATGATCTCAACGACGGCCTCGTCCGACAGCGCCGACAGGACCGTAGACCCCAGCGTGTCTTCCAGCCCGGCGATAAGCCTGCGGCGGCTTTCACCACCTTTAACGGCCACCATGACCACCCCTTGATTTGTCTAAACGGGCTGAGTTTTAACCGCTCAGTAACACTCTATAAAGCGATATCAAACGGTATCTATAATCTTTTCCGCGTGTTCGTGCCCTGGCTGCAACAATTCCGTGTCGCGTTGTAATCGCTTTTGACTCTGCTGCAAGCCTTTTAAAGACCCTACAATGAGGAATTGATGCCCATCCTTCTGCATGTGTCTCGAAATGGAGGTTACAAGGATGATAAATCCGCGCTAGTCCCTGATAGTACAATTAAAAATGTGCAGCGAGAGTTTCAAAAGTGTGCAGCGGGAGGTCCAAAAATGTGGAGCGGCACGTTCAAAATTGTGCAGCGGCAGAAACGCTAGATAGACCTTCTTCAAACTTGATTGGAGGCGATTCCAAGACTAGCTTGAGCGAAATTTGATGAATCAATCAACACCGAAAAAAATGGTATCAAAAGGAAGATTGAGCCAAACCTAAAAAGAAAAAAGCTCCCGTAGCCGAAGCGACGGAAGCTCTGTCCTCAAAATCCTCGAGCGCCAACTCGAAGATCAGTTCTGAAATGTGATCTGAGGATAGGGATCTCCGGACAATCAGTCAACGCAAAACGCCACCTCGGCGCACGGGAAAGTCGTGCCTAAAAAAGGATATTCCCTATGCCGAAGCCAAGGCCGTCCGGGCTGCGAAAGATCACGCCTGCCATAAACGATGCCATGTCGCTTGCCGACGAATGGGGCACTCAGACTGCCGTCGATAAAAGACGCGCCGTCACCGCATTCAACCGCGTTACCCATCTCCTGCGGCTCAATTCCCAGGCGATCGAACTCATGAACAAACTCCTCAGTTTCAGCCAGGAACAGGACTGGACAGGGGCAAGCCGGCCAATCGTCTGGCCCGATAATTCCCGCCTTGTCTGCGAGTGTTCTTTCGAGCTGTCCGCTCTCCGCCGCAATTTTCGTAAGCTTGCCGAAGCGGGCCTGATCAGCTTCAAAGACAGTCCCAAAGGGCAGCGCTTCGGAAAGCGCGATCAGAACGGCAAGATCGTGCTGGCGTCGTCCTTCGGTATCGACCTCTCCCCTCTCGGTCTGAAAACGCCCGAACTGGAGGATCTATTCGAGCGGGACAAACAACGGGCCGTTCAGCACCGCGAGCACAGTCGCAAGTTCACGATTTCCCGCAGGCTGATTGCCAGCATCATCGAAACCGCGTCCGACCATCAGATCGCTGGTCCCTGGGAGACATGCGCTCGTAATCTTCAGGCGATCGTTCAACGGCGCCGGCCGAATACTCCGCTCCACGAGCTGGCCGAGCTGTGCGACGCCTTGGAAACTCTGTTGGAGCGCGTCAAAACCGCTTATGCCGCCGCGAGCGAGAAGTTTTCCCATAGGGACTGCGATGTTGATAACGCTGAAGAAAAGTTCCCCAGGGTATCAAAAATGGCACCCATGGGTCCCACTAGCGGCACCTTCATACAGAGTACAGTCCAGAAAACAGATTCTTCATTGTACACGAAACGGCGTTCGGCTCCCGCCGAACAACAGTTCCCTTCTGACATCGGCTCCGCCGATGAAAATGGCTCTGAGAAAGAGCCTTTGCGACGCCCGGGTCCAAAACAACCGGAAAAGCTTGCAGCAAGACCCGTGGATCCAAAAACTTTGCTTTTGCTTTGCCCACAATTTAAGGAATGGGTGGTTTCTGACAAAACTCCGACCTGGGCGGACATAATAAACACGGTCGAAACTGTGATGAGAGGACACCTGTTGATCGCGGATTCCACTTGGAACGCAGCAACCCTTGCGCTCGGCCGAGAACAGGCCGCGGTCGCCGTCGCCCTCATTTTCGAAAAACACGAAGCCGGACTGATCCAGTCTCCAGGCGCATATCTGAACGGCATCATCACGAAGGCGAAGAACGGGCAGCTTGCCCTATCCAAATCGCTCTTCCACTGGAACAAGGCCAAGGACGGCAATCGGCCGGAAGGGCCGGCCGCATGGAATTAAAGTAGATGCGACTTTCAAGCCATTCTGACCTGGCCGTCAGGCTCTTCCTCTACCTCGACGCTCAGGAGGACAAAGAACGCCGGGTTTTGACGCCCGAACTCTGTCAGGTTCTCGACACCAAACGATCGACGGTGAATGAAACAACGTCGAGCTTGGCGAAGGTCGGACTCTTGGATACCCGCAGCGGAAAGTACGGAGGCATCATCCTCTCTCGCCCGATCAGCGACATTCTTGTCTCGGAAGTCATCTCGATTTGCGAGCAGCGAAGTGGCTGGCAGTTCGCGCAGTGCGACAATCCCGCAGGCTGCGATTGTTACATGAAAGGCCATTGCGCGGTGCAGCCCATGTACCAGCAAGCGCTTCACGAATTTATTCGCATTTTTGACAAGTTCTGTTTGGCTGACCTGCAAACTGACGTGAACGTAAAAGTCGCCCGTAGAGCCGCAGAAAAATATATCAGCGGCAACGGTTTGGTTAGCGGTGACCTTGAGCGGTACAGCAAGCGGCGCAAAGAAAATCGGTCGCTTACCGATGCGTCATAGTATTATCGATATTTGCCGACGGGTTCTTGCGCAACCTTACGTGTAGGATAGCGCCTAGATCCGTTCTAAAGCACTCAATTGCTTGACCATCTAGTCAAATCACTACCATCACACAAATTGATCTACTGAAGACTTGTTTGCGAGAGAATGAGCTGTCATATGGCACTCATGTCACGCAAAAAGTGTATTGCCTTCGGTATATTCCTCCTAAACGTGCTGCTGCCCGCCGGTGCACAGGCGGATTCCATCGAAGGAAAAGTCAGCGTTATCGACGGATCCAGTTTCCAGATCGTGGAGAGTGGTCTCACCGTCAAACTTTTTGGCGTGTCTGCGTGTGCCCTCACCCAACGCGCTCACTATCAAGGAATTTCGTGGCCTTGCGGAGCCGTCGCCGCGGGTTGGCTGACGGAAAACACGCTCGGCTACACTATTCGTTGCATCAAGGAAGGATCGGGCGGATACGCAACCGTTCTTGGCCGCTGCTTCCTGCCGGACGGGTCCGATGTCGCAAAAAAAGCGTTGACTGAAGGTATGGCGATCGCCGCCAGGGCCGAAGGTACTCTGATTGTCCCGGAATATGGGTCTTTCGAAAAAATCGCCCGCTCAAAATCCCTCGGAATCTGGTCGTCCACGTTCAAACTCGACGGCCACACATATCGAAAGTCATTTACCCAATGAGTAAGGAGCCGGGGCGGCCGCGTTCGATGGGCCGCGACGGGAGCGGGGCTTGCACGAAGCGTTCGCAGCACGAGCAGGTCAACCGGGGCCGGACGATGCGGTTCACGATAAACCTACCGGGGACGTATTCCAGTTCCTCGGTCACATCCTCACCGATCCGACGCAAGCGCCCGCCGCAATCGGCACAGGCATCTGCGCCCGGCGTCAATTCGACCTCCATCCGGGGGATGTGGTCCGGGATCGGGCGGCGCTTTGGCTTGTCCCTCTCCTCGATGTCCGGCAGCTTCATCCGCGCCGTCATGGCCGCGGCGGCAATCTCGCTGGTCTCGAGCGCGAGCTGAAGCTGCTCGGCCGTCTCGGACGAGGCCCCGAACCGGTGCGCCCGGTGCCCAGCCAGTTGATGGCGCAGCTTCTCGATCAGTACCGCCTGCGCCTTGACCTCGGCCAGCAGCCGCGCGGTGAAGCTGCGCAACTCCTCGGGGTCTTTCGGCAAGGTCAGGGTTTGATCGAGCATGCAAGAAGTTTATCCCACTGTATTCCTCGTGGGAATCCTTCTCTTGCAGGACAGCCAGATTATCCCGCGGCCAAGGGTTGCCACGTCCGCTGTGGCGCTCGCCAGTCGATCCCTTCCAGCAGCATCGACAACTGTGCAGGCGACAGCGCCACCTTGCCCTCCTTGGCCGAGGGCCAGACGAACCGCCCCTTCTCCAGTCGCTTCAGGAACATGCAGGCCCCCTGGCCATCCCACCAGATGACCTTGACCAGATCACCCCGGCGACCTCGGAAGACAAACAGGTGCCCGGTGAAGGGGTCCTGCTTCAGCACCGCCTCGGCCTGCGCTGCCAAAGCCGCGAAGCCCTTGCGCATGTCCGTCACCCCGGCCGCCAGCCAGACTCGCGTAGTGGCCGGAACCGGGATCAAACCGACAGTCCCCGGATCAGGCGGGCCAGAGATTCCGGGTCGTAGCTGCCGCTGATGCGCATCCGGTGACCGCCAGCCAACTCGATCTCGATGCAGTTGTCGGGAACGGGTGCGGCCACAGGCACCTTACCCTCCGCGACGATCTCCACTGGCAGAAAGCGCGCGATATCGGCCGCGTCGGCATCTGCAAACCGCGGATCGCGCAACCAGGCAAAGACCAGGTTGGCATTCACGTCATAGCGCCGGGCAACCTGACTCACCGATACACCGGGCACGCGCGTCTGCCCGCAGATCATCCGCTTCTCGTCGTCAGACCAGACCCGCCGCTTCCTTCGCTTCGTCACAAGCCACCCCGATAGTGTCCATTATCCGATAGTGGACACTATCCTCTACGCACCAACCTCGGCAGAGCGGCCAGCCCGGACGGTTACTGCAGAGGCCCCCATGGCCGGTGCGGATAGTCGTCGTCACGACCCTCACAGCACCAACTCGTAATGCGTGTTGCGCCCGCCGCCTTCGCCCTTCCGGAGCAGACCGAGGTCCAGTAGAGCCGCGATGTCACGGTTCGCCGTATCCTGCGAGCACTTGGCGATCACCGCCCAATTCGACGAGGTCATCTTGCCTTCGAACCCATCGAGCAGGCGGTTCAGTACCTTGATCTGGCGTTCGTTCAGCGGCAGTGCCGCTGCGCGCTCCCAGAACTGCCCCTTGGCGACGACCGCCGCCAAGACGCCATCGGCACCGTGAATCGCGCGGCCGAGGCAGTCGAGGAACCACAGGATCCACAACGTGACGTCCGTGCCGCCTTTCTGGGTGCGCTCGAGCTGGTCGTAGTAGGCGTTCCTATCGGCCCTGATCTGCGCGGACATGCTGTAGAACCGCTGCGAGCTTCCCTCCGACCGGGCAAGCGCCAGGTCAGCAATGGCGCGGGCGATGCGGCCGTTGCCGTCCTCGAAGGGGTGGATCGTCACGAACCACAGATGCGCTAGCGCCGCCTTGATCACCGGGTCGGTGGTCAGGGGTGCGTTGAACCATGTGAGGAAGGCTTCCATCTCCGCCGCGACCCGCGGTGCGGGTGGGGCCGAGTAGTGAACCTTCTCCCGGCCATATGGCCCGGAAACAACCTGCATCGGGCCGGTACTGTCATCGCGCCAGTCCCCGACGATGATCTTCGTCATGCCGCTGCGGCCGGTGGGAAACAAAGCCGCATGCCATCCGAAAAGGCGCTCGGCGGTGAGCGGGGCCTGAAAGTTCCGCGTCGCGTCCAGCATCACCTCGACGATGCCTTCCACATTGCGATCGGTCGGGGGCAGGGCGCCGATGTCGATGCCAAGCCGTCGGGCGAGGGATGACCGCACCTGTGTGGCATCCAGCTGCTCGCCCTCGATCTCGCTTGTCTTGACGACGTCCTGCGTCAGCGTCTGCAGGACCGCCTCTTCGCGCAGCTTGAAGCCCAGCGCCTGCATCCGACCGATCAGTCGCCCCTGGTCGTGACGGACTGTAGCCAGGGGCGCAGCAATGCTGCCATCCTTCCAAGACAGCTTCGGCCAGTCTGGTTGCTCCCAGATGTACATCCCGATCTCCGCATAATGCGCGGTGATTGTGGGTCGTATTCTCCGCAAGCGCAAGAACAAACGCCGCAAGGTATGCGTAGAATAGCGAGCCTATTCTCCGCAACCGTTGACCGGGGCTTGGCGCATGACGCGTCCCTGCACATCGACGCGGCTCATCTGATCTGGCGCACCGAAGCGGTTTCCGGCGATGATGCCGCCAACCGGAGACACCATCATGCATGCCGATTCCATCCTGCCGAACCTTTTGTCGCCGCCAAGGTTTCTATTCTTCACCGGAAAGGGCGGGGTGGGAAAGACGTCGCTCAGCTGCGCCATCGCCCTTCGCTTGGCGGACAGCGGCAAAAGGGTTCTTCTGGTCAGCACAGATCCGGCCTCCAACCTTGACGAGATGCTGGGCGTTCCGCTTGGTCCGCTGCCAACGCCGGTTCCCGGCACGGCGAACCTCAGCGCCCTGAACGTAGATCCGGAACGGGCGGCGGATGACTACCGGCGGCGCGTTCTCGACCAGATGGGCCCTGCCTCGACCGAGACCGAGCGGTCCACCGTCCGAGAACAGCTTTCGGGCGCCTGCACCACCGAGATCGCGGCATTCGACGAGTTCGTGGGTCTGCTGCTGGAGGACGGACAGGGTTTCGATCATGTGATCTTCGATACCGCACCAACCGGGCATACCCTGCGGCTCCTGAGCCTGCCGAAGGCCTGGACGGGTTTTCTGAAGGACAACGACCGTGGCGCTTCCTGCCTTGGCCCGCATTCGGGCCTGAAGATGCAGGAAGACCGGTTCCGCGCGGCGCTCGCAGCCCTCGGGGACGCAGGCCGGACCAGCATCGTGCTTATGACGCGCCCGGATGCAGGCGCGATCCGCGAAGCCGCCCGCACCTCGGCCGAACTGCGGGAGCTGGGGCTTGCCAACCAGCTGCTTGCGATCAACGGCGTCCTGCAAGTGCCCGTGGGCGCCGATCCCGTCGCCGCGCGGCTGGCCGCGGACCAGGCCGATGTCGTGGGCCGCATGCCGCAGGACCTTGCGGCCTTGCCAAGGTTCGAGGTTCCGCTCCGGCCCTATGACATGGTCGGGCTCGACACCCTGCGGGCGCTTCTCGCGCCCGAGAGCGAGCAGCACGCAGCACCGACCGTGCCGGTCGCGCAGGTCCCGCCTCTCGAGGGGCTGAGCGCGCTGGTGGATGGCCTGGCCGCAACAGGGCACGGATTGATCATGGTGATGGGCAAGGGCGGTGTCGGCAAGACCACGATCGCTGCGGCCATTGCCGTGGGGCTGGCCAAACGGGGGCACGCGGTTCACCTGACCACCACGGACCCTGCCGCGCATGTCGCCTTCGTGGTGGATGGCACCATGCCCGGTCTCACCGTCGACCGCATCGACCCCGAGGCCGAGACGAAGCGCTATGTCGACAAGATCATGTCCAGCAAGGGCCGGGATCTGGATGAACAGGGGCGGGCGTTGCTGCTCGAGGATCTGGCCTCACCCTGTACCGAGGAAGTGGCGGTCTTTCATGCCTTTTCCCGCACGGTGGCGGAGGCGCGGAGCGCCTTTGTCGTGATGGACACCGCGCCGACCGGGCATACCCTTCTTCTGCTGGATGCGACGGGCGCCTATCACCGGCAGATGACGCGGCATCTGGCACCAGATGCGCCGGGGAAGGTGACGACACCGCTGATGCGTCTGCAGGATCCGGACTACACGCGGGTCATCCTGGTCACGCTGCCCGAAACCACACCGGTGTCGGAAGCGGCCGCCCTGCAGGAGGACCTGCGCCGCGCGAGGATCGAACCATACGCCTGGGTGATCAACCGCGCCATGGCGGCATCGGGCACGCAGCACCCGCTCCTGCTGCGCCGGATCGCGGGCGAGGCCCGGCAGATTGCCCGGGTGAAAGACGGGTTGGCACGGCGGGTGTATCTGTTGCCTTTCTCGCCTGCGCCCCTTGTCGGGATAGATGCGCTCGGAAAGCTGAGCTGAGGCATAGCTTGCGGCGGTCCAGAGGTCCGATCCGACTGCCGCAGGAGCACGAACAACGCTGGCTGCCGAATGCCTGGCGCCCGTCAGAAATCGGTTTCCAGGTAGACCCCGGCGCAGTCGTAGGCGACGGCCGCGGCCGTCGCGCCGGTGTTGAGAAACAGCCGCGGCGACAGGAACTGCGTCGC
This sequence comes from Labrenzia sp. R5_0, assembly GCF_017743835.1. Lineage (NCBI taxonomy): Bacteria > Pseudomonadati > Pseudomonadota > Alphaproteobacteria > Hyphomicrobiales > Stappiaceae > Labrenzia > Labrenzia sp. R5_0. The sequence continues at coordinate 22,412 of NZ_JAGHRK010000014.1, forward strand.
GGCGGGCAGGTCGGCGGTGATCTCCTGCTCGAAGACCTCGTCGACCACACGGACCCATACAGAACTGCCACTCGGCGGCGCCGCCATGCACAGGGTCAAGACACCACCCGTTGTGATGCCGAAGCTTGCGTCTATCTCTCGGTCACGGTCGGCGAGCCGGTGCCGAAGCAGTTAACGGCTGCGTGCAGCGCAAGGGACGTGGCCAGAGCTGCTGTCGATCCGTAAAGCCCAAGCCCGGATCGCCAGACAGTGTTCTCAATCTGACGGCAATCTCACGGTCGTTCAGGCTGTTGGGATCTGCATTCATTCGCGCTCACAGAAGCGCCAACGCTGCAAATGATATCCGTGGCGACAATCATGCTTCGTTCTGGTACTGGGCGGGTGTTACGCCCACGATCTTCCGAAAGGTCCGGCAAAGATGACTTTGGTCGGAGAAACCGCAGTCGAGCGCGACCGACTTCAGCGGTATGCGCCCGCGCCGAAGCATCTCCTGTGCCTTGCTGACACGTTTCTGGATTACAAAGGCGTATGGGGCGATCCCGAAGTCGGCCTTGAACTGGCGCGCAAAGTGAAACGGGCTGATGCCGACGGCAGCTGCTAGATCGTCAAGACTGATGTTTTCGCTTAGCTGGTCTTCGATGAGGTCAATGATGCGTTTGCGTTGGGCCGGGCTGAAGGCGGAGCCGGTATCATCGGCAAGCCGGATCCGGGCATAGCGTCGAAGCAGATGCACCGCAATTTGGTTGCGCAGCGCGTCGATCATCAGGCGCTGCCCCATGCCACCGTTGCGCAGTTCGTTTTCAAGCATCTGGAAGCAGTTGAGCAGAACCGGATCGTCGGCCGAAACCTGATCTTCTATCTCGACGGATTGCGGGTCGCGGCCAAACACGGTCTGCGCCGTGGCCTCGAGGCAGTCATGACCGATGTAGATATGCCTGACCTGGATCGATTCTGCCCAGCACCATGTGGATTGCTCTGCCCGTGTCAAAAGCGAGATCCTGCCCCTGCCAACGGGCGCGCTTTGCCATGATCCGCCACTTGTTCGGCGCATGGTGGTCGGATTTCCGTCGTAGGCTACGATCATGTAATCGCGCATCGCGGGGATGGCGGCGTCCTGGCGATCGTAGTGGTAGCCTTTCATCGTGATGCCCTTCCAGTCCCGACCGGAACTGTCCATCGTGATGGTGCCGGGAATCCACTCGGGGATCCGGTCTGGCGTCACGAGTGCTTTCTGCATCTGGCTCCCCCTCTATTGGCGGTCGGGCCGAGTTGGCGGCCCGGCTTTTCGTGTCATGTCTGAACGGTGTCCGTCTGTTCTTCCAGAACGACGCCCGACCGAGTCAGATCGTCGATCTGCCGTTCCGAAAAACCCGCCTCCTTCAGCAGGGCGCGGCTATGCTGCGCGAACCGTGGCGGGGCGGCGCGAACTGCTCCTGGGGTCCGCGACAGACGTGCTGGAACGCCCGTGCCCTTGTAGCTGCCCACTGACACCACCATTCCACGATGCCGTGTGTGCGGGTGGTCGAGCGCCTCGTTCACGTTGCGCACCACGCCTGCCGGGACACCGGCGCGCAAGAGCACGGGTTCAAGCGCCTGGGCGTCGCTTTCCGCAAGGCGCGCGGACAGGATTTTCGTGATCTCGGCGCGGTGGGCCAGCCGGGCCGCGTTGTCGGCAAAGCGGGGGTCGCGCGGCACGTCGGACAGGCCGAGCACCTCGCAGAGCTTGGCGAATTGGCCATTGTTGCCGACCGCGAGATAGAGTTTGCCGGTACGGGTTTCGAACATGTCGTAGGGCACGATGTTGGGATGTCCGTTGCCGGTGGCAACCGGGACCTTGCCCGACATGAGGCTGTTGGCGGCCTGCGGGTGCATCATGCTGATGGCGCAGTCGTAAAGCGGCACTTCGATGGCTTGGCCCAGCCCGGAGCGGTACCGTTCGATGATGGCCGCCAGAACCGCATTGCAGGCGATGAGCCCGGTGCCGATATCCACGATGGGCGTGCCCATCCGCGTCGGGCCGTTCGCCGGGTTGCCGTTGATGCTCATCAGGCCGGTCATCGCCTGCACCACGGCATCATAGCCGGGAAAGCCGCCCAAGGGACCGTCGGCGCCAAAGCCGGTGACGTGGCAGAGGATGAGGCGGGGAAAACGGTCCTTGAGCACCGCATCATAGCCGAGGCCCCATTTTTCCAGGGCACCGGACTTGAAGTTGTGGACCAGAACGTCGGCGCCTTCCAGCAGGCGCAGGATCACGTTGCGCCCTTCGGGCTTGCCGATGTCGATGGCGATGGATCGCTTGTTGCGATTGGCGCCGGAGAAATAGGCTGAAAGCCCGTCCTTGAAAGGCGGACCCCAGCCGCGCGTCTCGTCACCTTGCGGGGGTTCGACCTTGATGATCTCGGCGCCATGGTCGGCCAGCGTCTGGGTGCAATAGGGGCCGCCCAGCACCCGGCTGAGGTCGAGGACGCGGATGCCGTCAAGCGCGCCGGGCATCACAGCACCTCGCGGTAGAGGGCTGCCACGTCGTCGGCGGACATGTCGCGCGGGTTGGTGTCCAGCAGACGGCTGATGCCTGTCACGACCTCGTTTGCCATGCCGGGAATGGCGGCCTCGGTTACACCAACCTCGGACAGGCGGGACTTGAGGCCGCTGGCTTTCAGCATCCGCTCCATCTCGTCGATCAGGGCAAGGGCGGCCGCCGCGTCGGAGTTGAAATGGCGGGTGGGCAGAAGGAGACGCGACAGGCGGGCGTATTCCACCTCGGCGACGGGCAGGTTGAAGCGCAGGACGGGGCCTGCCACCAGCGCGTTGGCATGCCCGTGGGGGACGTGAAAGCCGGTGCCAAGCGGATAGGACAGCGCGTGGATCGCGCCGACGCTGGCGTTGATGAAGGCCATGCCCGCAAGCGTCGCGCCCAGGAGCATCGCCTCTCGCGCCGCAAGGTCGGTGGGGGTATCCAGCACGCGAGGCAGGTTCTGGCCCAGAAGGACCAGCGCCTTGTCGGCCAGCCCATCCGAAATCGGGTTCTTGCGGGTGCGGCTGGTCGCGGCCTCGATGGCATGGACCATCGCATCAAGCGCGGTGGCTGCCGTGATGGAACGCGGCATCCCGAGCGTGAGCTTGGCATCCAGAAGGGCGATGTCGGGCAGAAGCTGCGGAGCATAAACCGCCTTCTTCTCGTGGCTCTCCGAGGTCAACACCGATACCCAGGTAACTTCCGACCCGGTTCCAGCCGTGGTCGGCACCTGGATCAGCGGCAGACGCCTTCCAGTCACGCGGTCAACGCCGATCATGTCGGCAATCGGCTGGCCGCTGGCCACAGCGACGGCTACGACCTTTGCGGTGTCGAGCGAACTGCCGCCACCGAGGCCGATCACTCCATCGGCACCAAACGCGCAGGCAGCCTCGACCGCCGCCTCGACGACGGCGATGGGCGGGTCGGCCTGCACCTTGTCGAAGATCTCGGCGGCGATGCCTGCGGCGTTGAGGGCCGCGACCGCTTCGGCGGCAAAGCCGCAAGCGACGATCCCCGGGTCGGTGATCACGAAGGCACGGGCAACCGACAGACCCTTCGTCAGGGTGCCAATCTGGGCGAGGCCGCCGCTCTGGCAGACGATCCGGGGGGTGCAGAGGAAGTTGAAATTCATCATGGGCTCCGGTTCGGTCAGGCGGCCGCGGCGTCGCGGATCATGTTCCGCGCGATCAGGACTTGCTGGATCTGGGTGGTGCCTTCGTAGATGCGGAACAGGCGCACATCGCGGTAGAAACGTTCGACCGCGTATTCGGCCATGTAGCCCGCACCGCCGTGGATCTGCACCGCCCGGTCTGCCACCCGGCCCACCATTTCCGAGGCATACATCTTGCAGCAGGCGGCATCGGTGGACACGTTCGCGCCCACATCCTTGCGGCGGGCGGTTTCCTCGATCATGCAGCGGGCCGCGAAGGCTTCGGTGCGGCTGTCGGCCAGCATGGCCTGGATCAGCTGCTTTTCAGCAATCGGTTCACCGAACTGCTTGCGTTCCATCGCATAGGCCAGCGCATCGCGGATAAGCCGTTCGGCGGCGCCGACGCAGACCGCCGAGATGTGCAGCCGACCCCGGTCCAGCACCTTCATCGCGGTCTTGAAGCCCTGGTTTTCCCGCGCCGGTCCGCCGATGATGTTGGCGGCGGGAACGCGGACATCTTCCAGGATCACGTCGCAGGTGTGCGAGCCTTTCTGTCCCATCTTCTTGTCGGGCTGGCCCAGCGACAGGCCCGGCGTTCCGGCCTCGACGATGAAGGCGCTGACGCCGGACGAGCCCTTCGTTTCGGAATTGGTGCGGGCGAAAACCGTAAACACATCGGCGCGCGGCGCGTTGGTGATGTAGCGCTTGGTCCCGTTCAGCACGAAATGGTCACCGTCGCGGCGGGCGGTGGTGCGCAAGCTGCCTGCGTCCGATCCCGCATCCGGTTCGGTCAGCGCGAAGGAGGCGATCATCTCGCCCGAGGCCAGCGCAGGCAGGTATTTGGCCTTCTGCTCCGGCGTGCCGTCGATGATGATGCCCTGAGACCCGATGCCGTTGTTGGTGCCGACCAGCGAGCGGAACACCGGCGAGGTCTGGCCCAGCACGAAGGCGGCCTGCACTTCTTCGGACATGGACAGGCCAAGGCCGCCATATTCCTCCGGGATCGACATGCCGAAAAGGCCCATGTCCCGGATCTCCTGCACGAGCGCGGGCGGGATCGCGTCTTCGTCGGCGACCAGCGCCTCGTTCGGGATCAGGCGTTCCTTGACGAAGCGGTCGAGCGCGTCGAGGAACTGGGCGAGGGTGTCGGAATCTAGGGCCATGGTGTTCTCTGGGGTCAGGGGGCTACGGCCGCCACGCGGCGGACAAGGTCGATCAGGCGGGGCGCGACATCGCTTTCGATCAAGTCGCGCGTCAGGGTTTGCGACGGGCCGCCACAGTTGAAGGCGACAATGGGCGAGCCGTCGTGCGGGATGAACGGCACCGCCACCGCGTTCACGTCGCGCTTCCATTCGGTGAAGGAAGTGCAGTAGCCGCGGGTCTGGTAATCCTCGATCGCCTGTTCGATGCCGGGCTGGACGTTCGGCCAGTTCTCGCCCTCATGCTCGCGCACGGCGTCGATGATCCGGGCGCGCTCGTCCTCGGGGTGGGCGGCGATGCAGGCGCGGCCGACGGCGGTCGTACCCAGCTTGATATGCGCGCCGACCTCGATCGCGAGCGTCACCGCATTGGTGCCCTTGCAGCGTTCCAGATAGACCATCGACAGCCGGTCGCGGCTGGCCATGGCCACCGGCATCCCGGTGTAATCGGCCAGTTCCTGCATGTAGGGCTTGGCGAGTTGTCGCAGGGGCATCCCGGCAAGGCAGGAAAAGCCCAGCGACAGCACCGGCGGGGCCAGCTGGTAGCGGGCGGTGTCGGGATTGTAGCTGAGGTAGCCCAGCTTGTGCAGCGTGTAGGTCAGCCGCGACACGGTGGATTTGCTCAGGGCCGTGCGCTCGGCCAGATCGCGGTTGCCCAGCGCCTCGCCCTCACGGCGAAAGGCGCGCAGAAGTTCAAGGCCACGAGCGAGAGCCACCACGAAATCGCGGTCCTGTTCGTCGTCCTCCGGTTTGTCCTTCCTTGGCCTCACGAGTGTCCCTCCCCAGGACAAATGCTGCGACTTGAATCCTGTCTAAGCCAAAGCTATGGTTCGCGTCAATAGTGCGGAAGAGTTTTCCGCATAGCGGAATACAGGTAATGCCCACCTTGTCCCGCTTGCCCCAAGGAAGAAGCGGGTGGCGCCGCCAATCGAGGACGTGAACATCATGAAAGATTTGGATTACCCGCAGATCCGCCACCTCATCGGCAAGGACTGGCTGGCCACCGCAGCCGCCGGCGACCGGGCAGTCATCAACCCCGCCAACGGGGCAGAAATCGGCCGAATCCCACAGGCCACGGCCGAGGATCTGGAGCGTGCAGTGCGCCGCGCCGAATCGGCCTTTGCGTCGTGGAAGGATCGCGCGCCCACCGATCGTGGCGCAATCCTGCGCCGGTTCGCCGATCTTCTGCGGCAGAACGATGCGATGATCGCCCGCTGGATCACGCTGGATGAAGGCAAGCCGCTGGCCGAGGCGCTTGTCGAGGTGCGGTCGTCTGCCGACCACGTTGACTGGCACGCCGAGGAATGCCGCCGCATCTATGGTCGCATCGTGCCATCGCGCAATCCGACGGTCCAGCATCTGGTGGTGCGCGAACCGGTGGGGGTTTGCCTGGCGATCACGCCCTGGAACTTCCCGCTCAGCCAGGCGGTGCGCAAGGTGGCGGCGGCGCTGGCGTCCGGCTGCACGATGATCCTGAAAGGTCCGGCCGAGGCCCCGGCGGGCTGCCTTGCCATCGCGCGCTTCCTGCAAGAGGCGGGTCTGCCCGAGGGCTGCCTGAACCTTGTCTGGGGCAATTCGGCCTTCATCTCGGAAACGCTGATCGCGCACCCTGTCGTGCGCAAGATCACCTTCACAGGGTCGGTCGAGGTGGGCAAGCATCTGGCCGCGCTGGCAGGCCAACACATGAAGCGGGCAACCATGGAACTGGGAGGCCATGCGCCGGTGCTGGTGTTCGATGATGCAGATGCCGGGGCGGCGGCGCGGGCGCTGGCGGGCAACAAGCTGCGCAATGCCGGGCAGGTCTGCATCTCGCCCACGCGGTTCTTCGTGCAGGCGGGCATTCACGAACGGTTCCTGTCGGAACTCGTGACGGCGTTCGAGGCCGTGAAGGTCGGCGACGGCCTGGCCGAGGGCACGCAGATGGGGCCGCTTTGTCATGCGGGCCGCGTCACGGCGATGGAAAAGCTGGTTGCGGATGCGCGCGAACACGGCGCCGAGGTGCTGACCGGTGGCACGCGGATCGGCAACAGCGGCAGCTTCTACGCGCCCACAATTGTCAACACCCCGGACGACAGCATCGACCTGATGCGCGAGGAACCCTTCGGGCCGGTCGCGGTCGTGTCGCCCTTCCGCGAAATCGAGGACGGACTGGCGCGCGCCAATGGCCTGCCCTTCGGCCTTGCCTCCTATATCTTCACCAACGCGCTGGACCGCGCCGATCGTGCGGCGGCGGGCCTTCAGGCGGGGATGGTCAGCATCAACCACTTCGGTCTTGCACTGCCGGAAACGCCGTTCGGAGGTGTGCGTGACAGCGGCTATGGAAGCGAGGGCGGGACCGAGACTTTTGACGGCTACCTGTCGACCAAGTTCATCTCGCGCAATTCTGCGCCGGTCCGGTGAGGTGTGACATGCCTGTTGATCTTGCACTGAGCGGTGGCACCGCCATCCTGACCATAGACAACCCGCCGCTGAACCTGCTGAGTGCCGAAATTCGGGCGGGCCTTCTGCACGGGATGGACGCGGCGGTAGCGCAGGGCGCGAACCGGCTGATCGTGACCGGGGCAGGCACGACCTTTGTCGCCGGGGCGGATGCCAAGGAGTTCGGTCTGCCTCCGACTGCACCGCACCTGAACGACGTGCTCTTGCACCTCTCACGGCTTCCCATCCCGACCATTGCCGCGATCAATGGCGCCGCATTTGGTGGCGGGCTGGAGATTGCGTTGGCCTGTCGCTATCGCATCGCCGCACCCGGCGCGCAGCTGGGATTGCCCGAGGTGGTTCTGGGCATCGTGCCGGGCGCGGGGGGCACGCAACGGCTTCCACGGCTGATCGGGGTCAAGGCTGCGCTGGACATGATCGTGAACGGCAAGCCCATCGCGGCGGGCAAGGCATTGTCGGTGGGGCTGGTCGATCAGCTTGCCGACGACCCGGTGGCGGCGGCACTGGCGCTGGACGGCACCATCCTTGCCACGGCGCAGGGGCCGGACCAGCGGCCCGCGCCGCTGGCCGATGACGCGGCCGTGGCGGCGATGCAGGCGCAGGCGCAGCGGCGGATGCCGGGCCAGATCGCCCCGCCAGTCGCGGTGAGTCTGGTTGCGGCAACGGCCAGTCTGCCCCTCGCCGAAGGGCTGGCGCGAGAACGCGCGGCGTTTCTGGAGTTGCGCGCCTCGCCGCAGGCGCGGGCGCTGCGGCATGTGTTCTTTGCCGAACGGGCGGCGGGCAATAGGGGGCGAGACTATCCCAAGCCCGCGCGGGACATCGCGACTGCCATTGTGGTTGGCGGCGGCAACATGGGGGCCTCCATCGCCTATGCGCTGGCGACCGCGGGCATTTCCGTGACAGTCGTCGAACGCGATGCGGCGGCGGCGGGGCGGGCCGAGGGAAACCTGCGCAAGCTGGTTGACCATGGTATCGGTCGAGGCACGCTTTCCGCCTCCGAGGGCGCGGCGATCCTGGACCGGCTGACCGCCGTTGTCGGTTATGCCAACCTGCCGCCCGCCGATCTGGCCATCGAGGCGGCCTTCGAGGATTTCGCGGTCAAGCGCGCGATCTTTGCCGAACTTGAAGCCGCCCTGCCGCCAGAGACGATCCTGGCCACCAACACCTCCTACCTTGACGTGAACCGGCTGGCCGATGACCTTCTGAACCCGTCGCGCTTTCTCGGCCTGCATTTCTTCAGCCCGGCGCATGTGATGAAGCTGCTGGAGATCGTGAAGGGGGATCGCACCGCGCCCGAAACGCTGGGCGCGGCCTTCGCGCTGGCGCGGCGCTTGGGCAAGATCCCGGTCCTGTCGGGGGTGTGCGACGGGTTTATCGGCAACCGTATCCTGACGCGCTACCGGCGCGAAGCGAACCTGCTACTGGCGGAAGGCGCGCTGCCCGCCCAGGTCGATGCCGCGATGCAGGGCTTCGGCATGGCGATGGGTCCCTTTGCGGCGCAGGACCTGTCCGGTCTTGACATCGCTTACGCCAATCTCAGGCGGCAGGACGCGGCCGCAGACCCGCGCCACGTGCCCCTGGTCGAGCGGCTGGTCGAGGATTACCAGCGGCTTGGCCGCAAGACCGGCGCGGGGTGGTATGACTATGGACCCGATGGCAAGTCCGCCGTGTCAGCCCTTGTAACGGAGGAAATCCGTAAGGTCTCGACCCGACTGGGCAATGCCCGGCGCAACTTCACAGCCGACGAGATCGTCGAACGGATCACCCTTGCGATGATCGCCGAGGCCTGCGCGATCCTCGAGGAAGGCATCGCCGAGCGACCTCAGGACATCGACCTTGTGCTGGTTCATGGCTACGGCTTTCCGCGCTGGCGCGGCGGGCTGATCCATCATGCCGACAGCCTTGGGGTGAGCGCCCTGGTGGCGCGCTATGGGGCGCTGGCCGCAGCCGATCCGCATGGCTGGTCGGTGCCGCCGCTGCTGGCGCGGCTTGCGGCACAGGGTCTGACCCTGGACAGCCTGAACGCCGCCGATGGCCGCGGCTGAGAACTTTGCCCCGCGTGTGACTGCAGAAGGGCGCAAAACAGCAAGAAGATGCAACACGGCAAGCAAGCACGTTCAATACTGACCACGCCACGACGTGTAGCGTCAAAAGATCAGGATCATGCCGCGAACCCCGCGCCGATGGAGGATCGGACGCAGGGGGAACGGACCGGAACGCCACCTTTGGAGGATGAAATGGCAATCAGCAAAGAAGCCGATACACTGCGTGCGCTCTATCAGAGCTGGACCGACCAGATGGTCGCGAACCCCAACCTGACGATCGCAAACCTGCGCAGCATGTTCGATGAATGGGGCCAGCCCGCGCTGGAACCGGAGAACGTCACCTATAAGAGCGACCACGTCGGCGGGGTCGAGGCGATCTGGGCGTTCCCCGTGGGTGCCGACACCAAGCGCGTGATCGTCTACACCCATGGCGGCGGCTTTGCCGTCGGTTCGGCCGACAGCCACCGCAAGATGGCGGGCCATCTTGCCAAGGCGCTGGGCGTGACCGCCTGCATTCTGCACTACCGCCGTGCGCCGGAACATCCCTTCCCCGCCCAGATCGAGGACGCGGTTGCCGCCTACAAGGCGCTGCTGGCCAAGGGATTTGAGGCGAAGAACATCCTGACGGCAGGCGACAGCGCCGGGGGTAACCTCGCCATCGCCTCGGTGCTGAAGTTCCGCGACCTTGGCCTGCCCCTGCCGGGGGCCGTGATTGCCTATTCGCCGTGGCTGGACATGGCGCTGCGCGGCAAGACGCTGGAAACCAATGCGGCGACCGATGCGCTGGTCGGCAAGCCGATCCTTGAGGCGATGGCCGGCATGTTCCTCGGCGGCGCCACTGATCCGCTCAACCCGCTCGCCAATCCGCTGGAAAACGACTTCACTGGCTTCCCGCCGCTCTACATCAACTGCGGTGGCGCCGAGACGCTGCAAAGTGACTCGGAAACCCTCGCTGCCAAGGCGAAGGCTCAGGGCGTGAAGGTGACACTTTCGGTGGTTCCCGGCATGCAGCACGTCTTCCCGGCCCTGGCGGGCCGTGCCCCCGAGGCCGATCAGGAACTGGCGCGCATCGCCGCTTGGTATCGCGCGCTCTGATCCCCCCGCCCCGGCGCCGCCCGAC
>NZ_JAGHRK010000015.1:0-15576 GCF_017743835.1 Labrenzia sp. R5_0
GGGGGGAGCCGATTTCGTTGCGCAGCGGCGAAATTGGGGGGACCGCGCATCATTGACGCAAACCCTGCCTTGTCGGTGAAATTGGATGATGTTGAGAGAGAATAAACCTCTCCGTATTCGTCGGCTCCTTTCTTTCGGAACCGGTGACTCCGCTCAGCGTTCTGGCGGCGGAGGGGCAGCGATGACAGATAATTCTCACGTATTCAGGCAGCTCGCCTGTAGCGACATGGTTCGCAAGGCGGCACAGGCCAATCATCAACCGATACTGAATGACGGCCGCATCGACGCCCTGTTACAGCGGCTTTCTCACGCTGAACAGGATCCACACGGAAAGCAACAAAAAGAAGTCCGTACCGAAACTCGGACTAGTCGCCTTGCGGGCCGTGTTACGGGGACCCATATAGGTTGGTAGTTGACGTGCGTACCCCTCCTCCCAGTCCGCGCGTCGGCTGTTCCCCTCTGGAGGTTATTGACCCCCACACCTTAAGGGCCGCGGCTTTCCGCTGGCCCTTTTTCTTTAAGGAACAGCCAATCATCCATAGGCTCGGTTTCACCCTTGGGCAGAAGGAGGTTCAGCCTGCAGTATTCCCTCTCCACGAGCGTGTTGAGGCAGCGAAAATCACGCCAGATGGAGGCGAGGAAGGCAGCGCTCGCAATGGGCCGGTCAATGACTTGTTCCAGCTTCCTCGTCAAAGCCGCGCTTGTGCGTTTCAAATGCGATGAAGCATAGGGATCTTCGCATATTGCGGTGGTGATTGTGTGTATCTGCCTGACTGATCTGACTGTCTGCGCAGTTTTCAGATAAGCAGAAAAGCTCTGTCCCATAGATAGCTCCATACCGCCCCCCGAAGCTAACGCAAAAGCCCCCCGATTCTATGGGGGCGACTGCCCTCGTGGTTAAGCAGCAGTTACCATGACCCGCGTAGCTTAATCAGCCGCAGGTGGCTCCAACAACACGACCAGATGCGGGATCCGTCTCGATCGTCACCCGATCTTCTCGGAAGTCCTGGGTCACCATGTCGCCTAGCTGGATCTGACGAACGGTCTTCGCGCCGGAAAGCTGCATGGCCTCTGCGTCCGTCGGCTTGGGCTTGCCTACGAGGGCTCCAGCGGCTTCAGCATTGCATGGTGCTGAAGCCGTGGAGGGGGCGCTTCCGTCTGCGCTGCAGGCGTATAAGGCCAAAGCTACGCCGGCGATGATCAATGGCGCGGAATAGGGCAGTGACTTCATTGGGGCTCTCCTTGCTATCAAGCTCTACAAGGAGTTCAGAATTGGCTTTTTCGTGTCACTGCCGTCATAGCGAGATGAATTAACCTCACGGCCGATACGATAAAACTCGAGCTGGCTGTCCATCTGGTTTTCAAGAAGGAAGGCTTTCGCGTCAGCACCCTGAACAGAGGCATCCAACCAGGTCTTGTAGACCGATGGATCCAGCATGACGGGCATCCGCGTATGAATGTGCGCAATGTGGTCGACGGCTGGCGCTGTGATGATCGTGCAGCTGGTGACGCCTAGCTTGTCGTTATGCGCCCATAGTCCGGCGAAGGAGAAAGGCTTTCCGTCAGGGAGCTGCAACAGCCAGGGGTCTTTCTTGCCGTCCTCTTCGCTTGTGGTCCATTCGAAATAGCCATCGGCGGGGATGAGGCAGCGCTTCGACTTGAAGGGTCCGCGGAATGCCCCTGAAGTGTCGACGGTCTCGATCCTCGCATTGAACATCGCGGCCTTCGGCAATTCCTTGGCGAAGAAGGGCACGAGCCACCAGCGCCCGCAGTCGATTTCGAGGTCACCGGCTTTGTCCTTGTGGGCGAAATGGACGTTCTGTGTCGGCGCGATGTTGTAGCGCGCCGGCATGTTCGACGGAGGCGGGGCCTCAGCGTGGATATTGTAAAGGGCGTGGATTTCGGCCCAGGTCATCGTATTGGTGAAGCGGCCACACATGCCACTGTCCCTTGCTGCTGATATCGACGCCGACGGCGTTGTAGCACATACAGCTATAACGCTTGGTGCCCACAATTGCGGTGAGAGGAGCAAATCTCAATGGGTGAAGCATGGACCATAGAGGTTCAAGAGCTGGCCTCATGAGTGGCCAGATTTAATTTAATCCACATCCATATACGGGCTTCAGGTTAAGTGGAGAAAGGGCTCAACCCGCCCATCTGAAAGTCTATTTTCTCTTTTATATCAACATGTTAGTAAAAATCGCATAAGCATAATTATGGAACTTCAGCCGTAGAAAGCGCCGTATGACACCAATTCTTCAACTTAGTACTCGTTGCACTAGCCGACTCTCAGACTCACTCCGCTGACAAGGGAAGCAGCGGCTTGATTGGCGGCATCAATGGCGACTGTGATCTCCATGCCCCTTGCAAGTTCGGCGGCTAGCACACCCGTAAATTCGTCACCGGCACCATGCGTGCTGACAAGCTCCACTTTAAGCGCGGGCACCGCCAACTCCAGCCCCTCAGCCGTAGCGCAGGCCACACCTTCGCCGCCGGCTGTCACCACGGCAACAGGATAGATTTGGGCCAGAAGGCGGGCCGCACCCAGTGCGCCCTCAAGAGTTTCTACAACCGGACCCCGGGTAAGTTGCTCAGCTTCGACCTGGTTAACGACGATAACGTCCACGAGCCCTATGAGGTCCGTCGAAAGCTCCCGCGCGGGTGCCGCATTGAGTATGACACGGCCTCCTGCCAATCGCGTCGCCCGCGCCGCTGCCACATTTGCCGCATCTGGGATCTCGTTCTGCAGGACGAGGACGCCGCCTTGGGCAAAGAGTTCAGCAGCAGCATCGACATCGACCTGTCCCAAATCAAGATTGCTACCCGACACGATCACCGCGCCGTAGTCACCGTCCTGGTCGAAAATCGCCACACTCATGCCGCTTCCGGCACCTTCGACGACGCGAATGAACCTGCTGTCGACCTGTCCACTTACCTGGTTAGCCACGAGAACGCGTCCGAATTCGTCATCGGCTACGGCGCCGATCATTGCCGTGATAACACCGGTTTTGGCCGCAGCTATTGCCTGATTGCCACCCTTGCCACCGCATTTTGGCAACCAGCGCTCGCCGGCCACGGTCTCGCCCTTGCGTGGACGTCCTGGGCCGTGGACGATAATGTCGTAATGAAGGCTTCCAAAAACGATGACCTGAGACATGCTTCCTTACACAATCTTGTCTTTGCGTTTCGACATGACCGCAGCCATTGTCTTTTGCAGGTTCTTCTCCGCGACACCGTAATTCCTTTGCGCGACGGCAACGAAGAGGGCGTCCAGAATGTTGAGCTGAGCAATGCGAGCGGCGGCATTCTCCCCCATCAGCGGTGAGCCCTGAGCCGTGGAGCAGAGAACGATATCGGCCACCTGCGCCAGCGCGGATGAATTGTAGTTGGTAATCGCAATCGTTCGCGCGCCGTTCTTCCGAGCCAACTGGATTGCCTCGATGACGGCCGTCGTATTGCCGGAATGGGAAAATCCAATAGCGATGTCCTGCGGACCGAGCAGCGCGGCTGACATCAGCATCATATGCGAATCGTCCTGTACGTTGGCACGAATGCCAATGCGCAAGAACTTGTGGGCGACATCGCGGGCAATCTGGGCTGATCCGCCAACACCGTAGAAATCACGCTGCCCAGACTGATTGACCAGATCCGCCGCACGATCGAAGGCGTCCATGTCTATGATCGCGAGCGTCTCTTCGAGTGCGTTGATCGAGGTCCGGAACACCTTTTGGATGATCTCGCGAGAGGTATCCTCGATCGACAGTTCCTGATGCATTTCAGCAGTCGGCAGCTGATTGTACTGTGTGACGGCAGACCTGAAGTCTCGGTAGCCGGAAAAACCGAGCTTCTTGGTGATCTTGACCACCATCGCTTCGGATACCCCCGCTTCTGCCGCGATGTCCTTCAGCGCCGTTTCGTCTGTGAAATTGCGCAGCGCAAACACAGTTTCAACGACCCGCGCCTCCAGGGGCGTGAGATGAGGCATCATCATTCGGATGCGCGGGCCTACCGCCTTCAAGTCATTCAGGGAATTCATCCACGGCCTCTCGTTACGCGATCGATCATCATCGCCACGAGAATTATAAGGCCGGTCGCCAGCAGTTGATAGAAGGCCTGAACGTTCATCAACGTGAGACCATTGCGCATGCTACCGAGAATGATCGCACCAAGAAGCGTACCGACGACACTGCCCTTGCCACCCATCAAGGAGGCGCCGCCGATGGCTGCAGCCGCGATCGCGTCCAGTTCCCAAAGGTTGCCAAGGATAGGTTCGGCAGCACCCAGGCGTCCGATCAGGATCATCGAGGCAAGGGCTGCCAACGCACCGGAGATCACATAGGCCGTGATCTTGGTGATCGCGATCGGCACGCCAGCCACATAAGCGGCCTCTTCATTGCCGCCGACAGCCAGCAGATACTCGCCAAGTGGTGTCTTCTTGAGAAGAACCCAGGCAAGGATTGCCACAACTGCAACCATAAGGACCGAGTTGGGAATGCCGGCGACCGATCCATTAAACAGGGAGCGGAACTCCGGTGGCAGTCCAAAGACCGGATTGCCTCCGGTATAGATCAGGGCAATAGCGCGATAGGTGCTGAGCGTTCCAAGCGTCACGATGAAGGGCTGAAGTCCGATATAGGCAACGAGAACACCGTTGACCAAGCCACAGATGACGCCAATGCCAAGGCCGGCTAGAATAGCGAGCGGGATCGGCGTACCAGAGACCAAAAGGGCTGCCGTAATGACGGCGGCGATGGCAGCCGTAGGGCCGACCGAAAGATCAATGCCTCCGGAGATGATGACCAGCGTCATACCGAGCGCCAGGCAGGCATTGATGCTCGATTGCTGCAGGATGTTGACGAGGTTCCTTTGCGACAGGAAATCGGGAACGAGCAGGCCGAAGATAGCGATGATGATAATCAGTCCGATCAAAGTGCCGGCATCGCGAAGAGACAATGATCCAAGCAGTTTCGACTGTGTTGCGGCCGCATGAAGCGTTGTATCGGACATGACATTCATTCCTGTTGGCTTTGCCGGGCGGGGGCACGAAGTCCCTTGCCGACGGCATGAGAAACAATGGCTTGCTCTGTGAGTTCTTCGCGCTGCAGTTCGGCCACCACCGTCCCCTCGCGCATGACGAGGACCCTGTCGGACACACGCATGACTTCGGGGAGTTCAGATGAAACGACCACCACGGAATGACCTTCGCAGGCGAGTTCCTCGATGAGATTGTAGATTTCGGACTTGGCACCGACATCGATGCCACGTGTCGGCTCGTCGAACAGCAAAATCTTGGATCCCGCGGCCAGCCACCGGGCAATGATTGCCTTCTGCTGATTGCCACCACTGAACAGGCGAATTGGTCGATCGAGCAGAAACGGGCGAAGGTTGACGCGGGTCAACAATTCGGCCGCTGTACGCCTCAAGGCCCCATGCCGGATGATGCCAGCGGGCGCGAAACGTTTCATCGATGGCAGCGCGACATTGTTGGTAACCGAACGGCCGGGAATTATGCCTTCACGCTTGCGTTCCTCAGGCAGAAGGCCAATACCCGCCGCAATGGCAGCACGCGGATTGGAAAGTGTCAGGGTCGACCCGTCGATCTGGATGGTTCCGCCAGTCGCCCTATCGGCACCCGCGATGAGACGAAGCAGTTCCGTGCGGCCAGAACCAACCAAACCGGCAATGCCGAGCACTTCCCCCTTGTGTAGGTCAAAGGAAACATCCCGGACCTTGGCAGAGGAGAGATTGCGCGCTTCGATACGGACATCCCGGGTCGCGTGGGACACATGCTCTTCTGCCTGCAGTTCCCTGCCGACCATCATCGAGATGACGTCGGCCGGCTCAGTCTGCTTGAGGTCAACGACACCAACCAGCCGGCCGTCCCGCATCACGCTTGCGCGCTCGCAGATTCCGAATACCTCGTCCATCTTGTGGGAAACATAGATGATTGTTACGCCGCTCGCGGCTAACCGCTTGATGACCTCCGCAAGGCTCTCAAATTCGCTCGGCGTGAGGCTTGAAGTTGGCTCGTCCATGGCAATAATCTTGGCCTTGTCGAGCAAAGCGCGGGCGATTTCGACCACCTGCCGCTGCGCCACTTTCAGTGACGATATCGGCGCTGCGGGATCAATCGAAGCATCGATCATCGCTAGCGCTTCGGCAGCCCGCCTTTCCTGCTCGCGCCGGTTTACCAAGAGCCCACCTGCCCAGGTAATCGGGTGCCCTAGGAACATGTTCTGGGCGACGGTCAGGTGCGGCACTTGCTGCAGTTCCTGGTGAATCATCGCAACACCGGCAAGGCGAGCGCTCTCAGGTGTCCTGAAGGCCTGAGCCACGCCATCGATCAAAAGCTGCCCGCTTGTCGGCTTGAAGACCCCGGACAAGATACGCAGCAGGGTCGACTTACCTGCCCCGTTTTCACCAAGCAGTGCATGGATTTCGCCGGGTGCAATCTGAAAGGAGACATCGGACAGGGCACGTACGCTCGGAAACACCTTCGTCATGCCTTCGAAAGCTAGTCTGGCAGTGGTCATGATCTCTGTGCCCTTCGTGAGGATCGGCGGCCGGTCCAGAGCGGACCGACCACCTGCCTTGGGAGGCCTTACTTGCCGGCAGCCTTCATCAGCACGGCACGAAGATCGACGCCTTCGCCCTGGAACTCGGCGACATTGTCCTTGGTGATCAGCGCCTGGGGTGTTGCGACGACACGCGGCAGATCCTGGCCGGCGACGAGACGCAGAGCGACTTCCATACCAACTTCACCGGTCAGAACCGGGAAGCTGTCGACGGTGCCAGTCAGCTCACCTGCTTTGATCGAGGCATAGGCATCGGAAATACCGTCTGTGCCGAAAACGGCAACCTTTTCAAGCAGGCCGGCGGCCTTTACCGCTTCGACGATGCCAAGCGCCATGCCATCATTGTTAGCATAGAAGCCAACGAGATCCGGATGCTGCTGCAGGATGTTGGTTGCCGCATCATAGGACATCTGGCGATCCCAGTTGCCGGGCACGCTGGCCACGACCTGGAACTTGCCGGATTCTTCAATTGTCTTTCTGAAGCCATCGGTCCGCTGCACGGCCGCATAGACACCGGCCTGTCCTTCAACAATGGCAACCTTGCCACCTTCCGGGCGATTATCGATGAACCACTTGGCGACGCGCACGCCATTGTCGCGCTGAACGTTTCCGACATAGTGCTCGGCTTGCGGGATAACGGCGTCGTTTACATTGACGACCGGCACGCCGGCAGCCTTGGCCTGCTCCATGATCGGCTGCAGGTTGGCGTCGGTCTGCGGCGACAGGAGAAGAACGTTATAGCCCTGCGTGACCATGCCTTCGGCAATCGTCAGCTGGCCCAGCTGGTCTCCCTCGCTTTGCGCGGCCTGATAGACACTCTCGACGCCGACCCTATCGGCAAAGGCCTTGTAGCCCTCGCCGAGCGAACGCCAGTATTCGTTCGTCAGGGTCTTGGAAACGCCACCGGCTTTGGTACCGGCGGGGATTGCCGGAAATGCGCCGAACTTTGCTTCCAGTTCAGACCAGTCCATCCGATCTGGCTCAGAGTCAGAATTGAGCGGGGCAAGATCTTGAGCAAAGGCTGCGCCGGCCCAGAGGCTCGCCGCCACGGCAAGCGTCAAAAGTCTATTCATCGGTTCCTCCCGAGTTTCATGATAATGGCGTTACGTGTTGGCCCCGAGCATCAGCTCCTGCAAAATGGCCTGGGCCGCCACGGCATCCTGGCGGTCAATCGCACCAGTGAGGCGATTGTCCTGCTCGAGGCGATCAACGACATTCAGCATCCGCTTGACGGTCGCGATGTTCACCTCGCATTCGTGAACCGGATCAAGTCCGGTCATGTCTGGGAATGTGTCGAAATAGATGGCACCGTCGTAGCCATCACGACGGATCTGCCGCAGCAGTTCAATTGTCTGGACCGTGTGTACGGCGCCAACCATGAGACCATCGTCCCGCTTGGCATAACCATCGTTCAGATGGACGCCGAGAAGCTTGCTGTGTCTGGCAATCAGGGCTGCAGCAAAGGCCGGTTGCTCGTCGGCATAAAGAACATGGGCAAAGTCGAGCGTGACACCAAGATTGTCTGCACCAACATCGCGGATCGCCAGCAGCGTCGTTGCCGCATCAGGCATCAGGCTGTAGGATCGCGGCTCGTTCGGCTTATACTCGATGCTGATCATGCAATCGGGATCATGCTCACAAACTTCACGAATTCCATCAATTTCGTGTTGCCACAAGCGGGCGTAGTCCGCCTGGAACGCGTAGTCGAAACCGTCTTGGCCGAGCCACAGCGTCATGAGGCTTGAACCCACCTCGCGGGCAGCGTCGATCCCCTTCTTGGTAAGATCGATTGCCTCCCGCCGGACAGCAGCGTCAGGATGGGTGAACGCCCCGAGCTTGAATGCCGGGTTGGTGTAATAGCGCATGGCAAAGCCGTTAATCGCAAGCCCGAGATCGCCTAGCTTCTTTGCCAACTCGCGCGGATCTTCGCCAAGATGATCGGGAAAATTGAGATCAAGGTCAGTCAGGCCCTGAACGCGCGCGGCGCGCTCGGCCATCTGCAAGACGCTGGGTTTGCCTTTGATACCCGGCCACGCAATGTGCGCTGCGGAAGCGAAGGAGTTCAGGCGAGTGGCGAAACGGGGCTCGGTCAAGATCAATATTCCCAAAAGTTATCTGCCTCAACTTCACGATTTATCTTCAATTTGTAAAGTTAGAAAGTGTTGTGCGTCGCAGCGTTCCCGCCCCCGAAATGCTACGTGGTGCGAGGACAGTCAGTCGGAACCCGCTCGACGAAGTTGCTGAAGTCGCTCAAATAATTGCGCAGGAACGTCTCGGTCGATCCAACGCTGACATTGCCATCGTCGGAAATCAGGTCCGGCGTGAACTGGATATAGGCTTCGATCGCATTCATCATCGGGGAGTTGCAGAAGCTAAGGATGCTCTTCAGGTACTGCTGTCCAACGGCAGTGCCGATAGCCCCAGGCGAGGTTCCGATGATGCCCAATGGCTTACGGTTTAACGAGTTCTGTCCTCGGGGGCGGCTCGTCCAGTCGATGGCGTTCCGCAGCCCACCCGGGATCGAGAGGTTCTATTCCGGTGTAACGAAAGGAACCGCGTCCACGTCCGCAACGGCCGCCTTGAAATCCTGGGCGACTGCCGGGTGGTTGCCCTTGGCTGCAGAAGCCGAACGCGAAGCAAGACGCCCGGCCGCGCCTTCGCCCGCTACTCCGCCACGAAGCCAGCCGCCTTGTGGCTGCCATCGCAATACGGCTTGTTCTGCGACGCGCCGCAACGGCAGAAAAAGGCCTGACGCACTTTGTTGACCGTCCGGCCCGTGCCGCTGACGACCTCCAGGTTGCCGGTGGTCTTCAACGGCCCGTTCGGTTGCGGCAGCAGATCGACGGGCCCGTCGCGCGCCTCCAGCGTTGGGGTGTCCTTTGCCGCCGGTTCGCCCGTCGCTGCGAATCCGGCAGCGGTATGCGAGCCGTCGCAGAAGGGCTTGGTCTGCGATTGGCCGCAGCGGCAGAGGGTGGCCCGCACCCGGCCCAGCGGTTCTCCGCGCAACCGCAGGTCCGCCTCGATCGCCAGGGGGCCGTTTTCCCGCACCCGAACCGTGTTCACCACTGGCGACTGTTCCGTGGTCTGCGCGCCGTCATTGCGGCTGACGCTGATCGCTCCCGACGGACAGGTGAGGCCGATCAGCATGACCGTCTCGACGGACGCGGCATCGGGGTAGATCCACTCACCCTTCACATTCGGCACAAAGACCTCGGGATGGCTCAGAACGCAGTTGCGCGAGTGGACGCACAACGACGCGTCGAACCGGATAGTGACCTCCTTGCCCCTGACAATCTCGACCATGTGCAGTCTCCCCAATCAGCGAAAATCGCATGACCAGCACCCGGCAAGGCTGCGCCTCTGCACTCCGGCTCGTCAAGGATTCGAAAGGACAGAGCAGATATAGGGACACTCACACCCGTTCCAGCGCGATGGCGATGCCCTGCCCCACGCCGATGCACATGGTAGAGAGTGAGCGCCTGCCGTGGGTGTGGCGCAATTCCAGCGCCGCCGTGCCGGTGATCCTCGCACCCGACATGCCCAAAGGATGACCCAACGCAATCGCCCCGCCGTTGCGGTTCACCCGAGTATCGTCGTCGGCGATCCCGAGCTGGCGCAGCGTGGCCACGCCTTGCGCGGCGAAGGCCTCGTTCAGTTCGATCACGTCGAAATCGGCCTGCGTCAGACCGAGCCTCGCCATCAGCTTCTGGCTCGCGGGCGCCGGGCCGATGCCCATGATGCGCGGCGGCACGCCCGCGGTCGCCCCGCCGAGGATGCGGGCGATCGGCGTCAGCCCATGCACGCGCGCAGCTGCCGCCGAGGCGAGGATCAGCGCTGCCGCGCCATCGTTGACGCCCGAGGCATTGCCCGCCGTGACCGAGCCGTTCGGGAACAGGGGCTTCAGCTTGCCCAGCGAGTCGAGGGTCGTGGCGCGGGGGTGTTCGTCGCGGTCCACCACCAGCGCCTCGCCCTTGCGCTGCGGGATCGTCACCGGGGTGATCTCTTGCGCGAGGCGCCCGTTGGCTTGCGCGGCCGACGCCTTGGCCTGGCTGGCCAGCGCCATCGCGTCCTGCGCCTCGCGGCTGATGCCGTAGTCATCCGCCACGTTCTGCCCGGTCTGCGGCATCGAATCCGTGCCCCAGGCCGCATGCATCGCCGGATTGATCAGCCGCCAGCCGATGGTGGTGTCGCAGATCTCGGCGTTGCGGGAAAAGGCGCTGTCGGCCTTGGGCATCACGAAGGGGGCGCGGCTCATGCTTTCGACACCGCCCGCGATGACCAGCTGCGCCTCGCCGGCGGCGATCTGGCGGGCCGAGGTCAGCACCGCGTCCATCCCCGAGCCACAAAGCCGGTTGATCGTGGTCCCCGTCACTCCGACCGGCAAACCTGCCAGCAACAGCGACATGCGCGCCACGTTACGGTTGTCCTCGCCCGCCTGATTAGCGCAGCCGAAGATCACGTCATCCACCGCTTCCCAATCCACGCCGGCGTTGCGGTCCATCAGCGCGCGGAGCGGAATGGCCCCCAGATCGTCGGGGCGCACCGACGACAGTGCCCCGCCATACCGGCCGATCGGCGTGCGGATGTAGTCGCAGATGAAGACGTCGGTCATATTGATGCTCCAAATGTAGCAGGCTTACAGCTTCTCGATCAACTCCGGGATGGCCGTGAAGAGGTCGGCGACCAAGCCATAGTCGGCGACCCGGAAGATCGGAGCCTCTTCGTCCTTGTTGATGGCGACGATGACCTTGCTGTCCTTCATCCCCGCAAGATGCTGGATCGCACCCGAGATGCCGACCGCGACATAAAGGTCCGGCGCCACGACCTTGCCGGTCTGGCCGACCTGCCAGTCGTTCGGCGCGTAGCCACTGTCCACCGCCGCCCGGGACGCCCCGACAGCGGCATTCAGCTTGTCCGCCAGCTTCTCGATCAGCGCGAAGTCGGCCTGGCTGCCCACGCCGCGCCCGCCCGAGACCACGATCCCGGCCGAGGTCAGCTCCAGACGGTCGCTGGACGCCACCTTGTCCTCGACCCAGGCCGAGAGACTGCCGTCCACGCTGGCCGAGACCTTCTCGACCGGGGCGTTGCCGCCCTTGCCGACCGCATCGAAGGTCGCGGTGCGGATGGTCATGACCTTCTTCGCATCCGAGGTCCTGACCGTCTGGATCGCGTTCCCGGCATAGATCGGGCGGTCGAAGGTCGAGCCGTCATGCACGGCGAGAACTTCCGAGATCACCATCACGTCGAGCAGCGCGGCCACGCGCGGCAGCACCGACTTCGACAGCGCGCCCGAGGCGGCGACGATGTGCTCGTAGTCGCCCGCCAGCGACACGATCAGCGCGGCGGTGGGTTCAGCCAAGCCATGGGCATAGGCCGCATCCTCGGCCAGAAGCACCTTGGCCACGCCGTCCAGCGTTGCGGCCTCGGCCGCTGCGGCAGTGGCGTCCGGACCGGCGACCAGCACCGTCACCGGACCCAGCGACATCACCGCGGTCAGCGCCTTGGCCACCTGGTCGGTCGCCATTTTGCCATCGACCACATCAGCAAGAAGAAGAACGGCCATCTCAGATCACCCCCGCTTCGTCTTTCAGTTTCTGGATCAGCTCGGCCACGGAAGCCACCTTGACCCCCGCCTTGCGGCCCGCCGGTTCAACGGTCTTGACCACCGTCAGGCGGGGCGAGACGTCCACGCCATAGTCGGCGGGCGTCTTGGTGGCCAAGGGCTTGGCCTTGGCCTTCATGATGTTCGGCAAGGACGCATAGCGCGGCTCGTTCAGGCGCAGATCGACGGTGATGATGGTCGGCAGCTTGACCGAAATCGTCTGCAACCCGCCGTCCACCTCGCGCGTCACGCGGGCCGTGTCGCCCTCGATGGCGACCTCGGAGGCGAAGGTCGCCTGGCTCCAGCCCAGCAGGGCGGCCAGCATCTGGCCCGTGGCGTTCATGTCGTTGTCGATCGCCTGCTTGCCGCAGAGGACGAGGCCCGGCGCCTCTTCCTTGACGACCGCAGCCAGCAGCTTGGCCACGGCCAGCGGCTCGATATCGGTGTGGACGTCGGCGGCGGCCTCGATCAGGATCGCCCGGTCCGCGCCCATCGCAAGCGCATTGCGCAGCGTCTCTTGCGCCTGCTTGACGCCGATCGAGACGACGACGACCTCCGTCGCGACGCCCTTCTCCTTCAGCCGGATCGCCTCTTCCACCGCGATCTCGTCGAAGGGGTTCATCGACATCTTGACGTTCGCAAGGTCAACCCCCGACCCGTCCGCCTTGACCCGAACCTTCACGTTGTAGTCGATCACCCGCTTGACCGGGACCAATACCTTCATGGGAGGGCTTCCTTTCTCAAATCCCCTGTCCGCCCGGTCGAGCCGGGCGGACAGGGCAGGCTTTGGGGTCAGTTTGCGGTATAGCCGCCGTCGACGACGATCTCGGCACCATGGACGAACGAGG
Source organism: Labrenzia sp. R5_0 (assembly GCF_017743835.1). NCBI lineage: Bacteria > Pseudomonadati > Pseudomonadota > Alphaproteobacteria > Hyphomicrobiales > Stappiaceae > Labrenzia > Labrenzia sp. R5_0. Next base: position 13,026 of record NZ_JAGHRK010000015.1, read on the forward strand.
CTTCGTCGGACGCAAGGAAGAGCACCGCGTTCGACACTTCCTCGGGCTTGCTCGGGCGCTTGAGCAGCGTCGATCCCAGGATCGCCTGCCGCGTGGCCGGATCGGCGTGCAGCAGGTCCTTGGTCATCGGCGTGTCGATGACGCCGGGGTGGATCGAGTTCACCCGGATCCCGGTATCCGCCAGATCGACGGCGCAGGATTTCGTCAGCATCCGCACAGCACCCTTGGAGCCGATATAGGCCCCCGCCATCGCCGCACCGACGATGCCGTAGATCGACGAGATGTTGACGATCGACGCCTTGCCCGCTTCCTTCATCAGCGGCACGGCGGCCCGGATGCCCAGATAGACGCCCTTCACGTTGACGTTCATCGTCAGGTCGAATTCCTCGGGCGTGGTTTCGTGCAGGGGCTTCAGGATCAGCACGCCCGCGTTGTTGACAAGAATGTCGAGCCGCCCGGCCTTGGCGCGCACGGTGGCAATGGCGTTGGCCCAGTCGGCTGCGCTTGCCACGTCATGCCTGATGAAGTCGGCCTTGCCGCCAGCGGCCACGATGCCTTTGGCAACCCCCTCACCCGCCGCCACGTCGCGGTCGGTGACGAAGACATGCGCGCCTTCGCGCGCCAGAAGTTCGGAGTGGGACTTGCCCATCCCCATTGCAGCACCCGTCACGAGGGCGACTTTTCCAGATACACGTCCCACAGACTCTCTCCCTTTTTTTGCTGTGTGGTTTTCTTGGCGCACAGCGATGGGCCGGGCAGAATCCTGCCCGGCCCGCCGTGTGTTCCGCTGCGTCAGGCGCTTGCCATCTCGCGGTCGAAGATCATGGTCTGATAACCACTGTCCTTCACCGCATTGATCGCATTGCGGTAATTGCCGATGCCCGCCATGTAGAACATCACCGCGTTCTTCTTGCCGGGGATGTTCGCACCGAAGATCCAGCTTTCGGCTTTCGGGAACAGGGTCATGTCGGCGATCGTCCGGCAGAGCGTGACCCATTCGTCGCGGGCGGCCTCGGTCGGCTCGATGCAGCACAGACCCTTGGCTTCCATCATCTCGATGGTGTCGGCGATCCACTCGACCTGCGTTTCGATGCTCGGCGGCAGGTTGGTGAAGGGGCCGTTCGGGCCAAGGATCATGAAGAGGTTCGGGAAGTCCGTCTCCATCATGCCAAGGTAACCGAGCGGGCCGTCCTTCCACTTGTCCCGCATGGTCACGCCCCCGCGGCCGCGCATGTCCATCTTGACGTAGTTGCCGTCCACCGCGTCGAATCCGGTGGCGAAGATCACCACATCCAGTTCGTGTTCCGCGCCGCTTTCCAGCCGGATGCCGGTCGGGGTGAACTCGGCAATCGGGTCGGCCTTTACATCGGCGAGGGTCACGTTCGGACGGTTGTAGACCTCGTAGTAGTTGTCCCCGCACAAGGGCCGCTTGGCGTAGATGTCGCGCGGCGTCAGCGCCTTTGCGGTTGCGGGATCCTTCACGATTTCCCTGATCTTCTTCTTGATGAAGTCGGCCGCCGCATCGTTTGCGATCTGACTGGTCGCGATGTCGCAGAACGTGCCGAACATGAAGTAGAAACCGCCGCCGCGCTGCCATGCGGCCTCGAACACGCGCTCGCGTTCTTCAGGCGAAGCGGTTTCCGCCGGCACGGTGCTTTCCTGGAAGCCGAAGGCCACAACCGACGATTTGACCTGCTTCCAGATGTCATCGTAGTTGGCCTTTTGCTGGGCGATGGTCGCCTCGTCCTGGGGCGTGTTGCCGATCGGCACGACATACTGGGGCGAGCGCTGGAACACCGTCAGATGCCCGGCAATCGGCGCCGTCGCGGTGATGACCTGAACCCCCGTGGAGCCGGTGCCGATCACACCCACGCGCTTGCCCTTGAGGTCAATCCCCTCAGGCCAGGCGCCGGTGTGCAGCACCTGTCCCTTGAAGCTGTCGATGCCCTTGAACTTCGGTGTGTTCGTTGCGGACAGGAGCCCGAGACCCGTGATCAGATACTTGCAGGTCACTATCTGGCCCTTGTCGGTCGTGACATGCCACAGACCGGTTTCGTCGTTGAAATGGGTCGCTGTAACGCGGGTGTTGAACTGGTAGCTGCGGCGCAGATCGTAGGTGTCCGCGACCTCGTTCATGTAGTCGAGGATTTCGGGCTGCGTCAGATAGCGGGTCTTCCAGCGGCCCTTTTGCAAAAGCTCGCCGCTGAAGGAATAGCGGTAGACGAAGCTTTCGGTATCGGACAGCGCGCCGGGATAGCGGTTCCAGTACCAGGTGCCGCCCACATCGCCCGCACTGTCGAAGGCCTTGACGTTCAGGCCCTGCTCGTTGCGCAGCTTGTAGACGGAATACAGGCCGCCAAAGCCCGCGCCTATCACGACGGCGTCGAAATCGGCGCCCTTGGTCTTGGTGGTTTCCAGAGATTTGGTCATGCTACTCCTCCCAGAGCATGACACCGCCGCCCCGCGAACCGCGGGTGAGGTGCCGGTTGACTGTTATGAAAGGTGGGGGGGTGCCCCGCGCCGTCGGGCGGCGCCGGGGCGGGGGGATCAG
>NZ_JAGHRK010000016.1:0-8795 GCF_017743835.1 Labrenzia sp. R5_0
GCCGACGGCGTTCTACCGACGTGATCACCTCAATATGCTGCTTCGTCATATGACTGCTCCTAGTGCTACCACTAGGACTGGCAGTCTTCAGCTTAAAGCCGCAAGACGGCCTTCACCGGAGGGGTACGGACTCCCAAACCTGCCTCCATTCCCAAATCGACAATGGGTATGGATTCCAGCATCAAGACGGAAGCGAACAGGTGGGGTCCAGCCGCCGCTTACTGAAAACCAATCAATTGCGATTGCGCACTCAACTATCTCATCTAAACATTGCGTGCGATCTTACGGGGGTTTCTAAAAAACCTCAAAACAACTACCCGCAGCAAAAAGCTGAAAATTGGAAAGTGTTTCTCGCAGCACCAATACTCGGGCAGAAACGACTTCGAACTGATCTTCGGCAGGCACGAGGAGTTTCGCAGCATCGCCAAGTGCTATGACTGCAACGCCAGTAACTTTCTGTCATCCCTCTGGCTCGCGTTAAGCGTCTGCGACTGGTTATGGTCTGAAACCTAACGAAACTTCACTGTAGCTTCGAATCCTCATCAATAGGTATCAGGTGCGTTTTGTTTCACGAAATCCTGAAACACTTTTAGCGTCTCATCACTAACATGGTGTTCGATACCTTCCGCGTCTTGCTCGGCCACTTCCGCGGAAATTCCTAGTGTAACCAGGAAATCAACGACAATCCTGTGCCGCTTGCGGCAGGCGTCCGCCAGTTGGCGGCCCTCCTCGGTCAAGCGTATATCGCGGTAGCGCTCCTGAAGGATAAGGCCTTCTCGCTTCAGCCTGGCGAGATTTTTCGATACCGTCGGCTGCGCAACGCCGACCCGTTCGGCAATTTCGACTGGGCGCGCAGACCCGTTCAGGTGAATGAGTTCCGCGATGAGTTCCACATAGTCCTCGACCATTTCATTCTGATGCGCGGTGCGCACAGCCTCAAACCCGCTGGCCTGTTCATCGACACTTCTATCGGACGCCTTGGGTGAAGGACCGGTCATGAATGGAGCACATCCTCTTTGCTTTCAGTGTGACTGTGTATGCCGCCAATTTTGCCACTTGACAATGCGTTAGAATGTCCTAAGAAAATTAGCCAGAGCTAAATTTAATAGGCGTTGCTATGAAATATCTCCTTGCCAGCGCGGTGATCTGCCTTGTTCCGGGCACCGCGCAAGCCACCGCAATCAAAGAAGCCCCTTGGGCTCCACGTGCAGCCGCCTATCGGCACACCTTGTTTCTGGGTAACCTTTCCCCAGTCCCCTGGGAGAAAATCGAAGCCAGCTGGAACCGTGCCGTTCCAGGCAGCTCACTGCCGGATGCCGCGGTTTCCCGCGCAAGTGACGAGGAAGCCGCTGCTCTTAACAGGGCACTTCAGGTGCAGGACCGTCAGGCGCTGTTTGAAGCAGCAACGGTCATCGTTGCGCAAGGGATACTGCGTCACCTGGAAAATGCGGATGCCAGGCTCGGAACCCCAGAAGCAGCCACTGAGTTGGCCAAGGCCGAAACGCTTTACCGCGCCTTTGAAGATGCTATTCGCGCCGCCGATGAGCCCGCCGCCCGCCAGCTTGGCAGGGCATGGCTCGTCCTGAATTCGTCCCTTGGTAGTGGCGGTGTTCTGGGCCAAGGCGGACAGGAGAGCAACAAGGCAGAATTCGAAAACGCCCGCAAAGATATTTCCGATTATATCAGCACCAACTACCTGCCGGCAGAATTTGCAACTCGTGACAAGCTGGCTCCTGTTCCTGAAACGGTTTTCCTTTCCGGATGGGAAGTGAAACTGCCTGCAACATTGCCTCCGGGGTCAAACATTGCCGATCAAAGCGAACTACCGCGCCTTATTCTTCAATTCGAGGAAGCCGGGGAAGACGAGGCCAACCTGCCGCTTGTCGCTTATGGCGACATGCTGTTTGACAGTCCTGAGATCTTCGGCGGCCCTGCGCAGGAACTTGGGATTGCCTGTTCCACCTGCCATAATAGATCTGACATCAACAGGGAGTTCTTCATTCCGGGGCTCAGCAATCGCCCCGGGGGAATGGATGTCGATGGTGCTTTCTTCAATCCGATGTTCAATGACAGGAAGGACGATCACCTCGATACGCCGTCGATGCGCGGTATACGGTTCACCGCGCCTTATGGCCGTGACGGAAGGGAACCCAGTCTGCGCCGCTTCATCCGCAACGTGATTGTTACCGAATTCGCCGGCAAGGAGCCCACCCCGTTCCAGCTTGATGCGCTAGTCGCCTATGTCCGTGAGTTCGACTGGCTGCCGAATCCGCAAATCGACCGGGCAGGCCGGTTGACCGACAAAGCCTCCGAAGCGGCAGTGCAGGGTGAAGCCATCTTCAACACTGTTTTTCCCGGACTAAACGGCAAGTCCTGCGCGTCCTGCCACACGCCAGATCAGAATTTCACGGATGGACAGACACATGATATCGGCAGCTCAGAGCCGCCTTTCCCCGGAGGCACAGCCACAGCCTTCGAAACGCCAACGCTGCGCAACATCAACTTCACCGCCCCCTATATGCATGACGGTTCGCTGCCGACGCTGGCCAGCGTTGTCGATTGGTTCAACGACACCAGAAATCTTGGGTTGGACGAAGAGCAACGAATGGACCTGACGGCGTATCTGGAAGCCATCGGCGATGGCGAAGAGCCCTATCAGCGCTTTGAAGGCCGTGACAGTGTCTTCCGCCTGTCCTGGGAAGAGCTGACTACTTTCGCGTCAACCCTGGACACACTTCTGCCCGCCCGCGATGCTCAGAATATCGCGTTGCTCATCGATACGGTTGCGCCGGATCTTGCAGCCGACGCCAGCGTGATGACCAACCAGGAGGCAAAACCCGAAATCTATGAACTCAGCGCGATACTGAGGGCCGTGGGCAATGCCAGCGCTGAAGGAGACTGGGGCGAGGCGGAACAGCAATGGAAAAAATTCAAGACCATGCAGGCTGCAATTGACGAGAGGATGTTTTGATGCTGAACCGCCGTACGTTCTTGGCCGCGGCGTCCGCCAGCCTCGCCCTGCCGGCTCTCGCCGCCGAGGCGGGGCTGACCTTGGCCTTCATACCGCAGGAGAACCCGGAAAAGCTTCTGGGAGATATCAAAGTCATCACCGGCTGGCTGTCGGAGCAAATGGGTGTCCCCGTCACCGGTTTCGTCACTTTTGACCATGCAGCCGCAGTCGAGGCGCTTCGTAACGGTGATGCTGACATTTCCTTCATGGGCGCCCTACCATTTGTTCTCGCGGAAGATCAGCTCGGAGCCGTACCGCTTTTGTCGGAAGTCTACCGGGGTCAGCCCAGCTACTCCGGACGGGTCTTCGTCCGCAAGGACAGCGGCATTGAAACCCTCGCCGATCTCAAAGGCCGTGACATTGCCTTCGCCGACCCTGTATCGGAATCCGGATATATTTATCCGCTGGATCTGTTTGTCCGCGAGGGCCTAATTTCCGGCGCGGCGGATGCCGACAGTTTCTTCGGCAGGAAATTCTTTGCCGGTGGATACCAGCAGGCGATGCAGGCTATGGCAAACGGATTGGTCGATGCCGCCGGAGCAAGCCAATATGCAGACCTCTTTTTAACGCCGGACCAACAAGCAGAAGTCAAAGTTTTGGCCGAGTCGGAACAGATCCCGAGCCATGCGGTGATCGCCCGCCCGGGCCTAGAGGGCGGGTTGCGGGCAAGATTCACTAAAGTGATGCTTAGCCTGAACAATCCGGAGAACCGTTATCTGCTGGCTTACCTCTATGGACCGGATGGTTACATTGCCGCCGACCCGGAGGTCTACGAGGGTGTTCGTGAAACCGCTCGGCGCTATGGTTTCCTGAAATGAGTGTCGCCGCAGTTATCTCTAATGTCACGCATCAGTTCGATGAGCATCCAGCCCTGTCGAACGTTTCCCTGACCCTAAACGCGGGAGAAAGCGTTGCGTTTCTGGGGCCGTCAGGGGCGGGAAAGTCTACTCTGCTGGCACTTCTTGACGGGCGGTTGCGGAACTGGTGCGGTACGGCAGAAGTTCTGGAGACACCTTACTCCGCGACAGCACTTCCCCCGAGAAATGCAAGATCGGACGTCGGCTTCATTTTCCAGGAATTCGCGCTGGTTGACCGGTTGAGCGTTTACCAGAACGTGATGAACGGGAGGCTTGGCCGGATGCGGACCTGGCAATCGCTCTGGAGCCGCTTCGGTGAACGCGATCACCTTGTCGTCTCCGGTGTTCTGGAAGATACCGGATTGATCGATCTGGCCGCGCGCCGCGCGGACAAACTCTCCGGCGGACAACGGCAACGCACCGCCATCGCCCGGTGTCTGGCCCAGGAGCCGAAACTGATCCTGGCGGACGAACCTGTCAGTAATCTCGATCCGGCTAATGCCGAGAAGATTCTCGGCCTGATTACAGGTGCTGCCCGCAAACGAGGCATTACCGTCGTTTTCAGCTCGCATCAGCCGGAGTTGTCGCAGCGATTTGCAGACCGCGTCATTGGCCTGCGTGACGGCAAGCTCCTCTTCGACTATCCTTCGGCTCAGGTGAGTGCAGCCGACATTTCCGAGCTATATCACGGGACAGCACCGGGCTCCGAACTGCGTGTGGTGAGCTAATGTCACGAGCCGTGACCTGGTTGGTTCTGGCCGCCGCGCTTTTATGGTCTCTTGGAAGCGCAGAAATGGGATTGGAAAAGCTCCCCGGTGCAATGGCGCGACTGAGCGAATTCCTCGGCCGTATGCTGCCGCCAAACATGTCCATATGGCCGGAAGTTCTTCAAGGCTTGGCAGAGACCCTGCGCATTGCTATTCTGGGAACCTTCTTCGCCGTCCTGTTTTCCGTCGTTCTTGGCATTTTGGCAGCGGAAACGCTGGTTACACCGGCAATCTGGAGACCCGTCCGGTCGCTGCTTGCGATTGTGCGCGCAATTCCACTGATCCTGGTTGCCATGCTGATGGTCGGTGCAGTCGGCCTCGGTCCGTTGCCCGGTATCCTGGCAGTGACATTTCATGCAACAGGCATGCTGGCGAAATTTTATGCCGAGGCGATTGATACCGTCTCGCCCGAACCGGTGAAGGCACTGGAAAGCGCGGGCGCCAACAGATTGCAGCAACTGCGCTGGGGGATCTGGCCGCAAATGGCGCCGGTGGTTCTGCGCGATACCGTCTTCCGGTTCGAACTGAATTTGCGCGAGAGCCTGATCCTCGGCATCGTCGGCGCGGGCGGCATCGGTCTTTATGTTCAGACCTACGTCCGCTCGTTTCAGTACGACAAGGCAGCGACAGTGACGCTGGCGATCATAGTTCTTGTACTGCTATCAGAAGCCGTGAACTCCGCTTTGCAAAAACGCTTCTCCTGAATGGAGGTGCAGCTTTTCGAACTGATCATGATGTCCAAAGAAGCTGCGCCCGTAAAAACGCAGCTAATTCCGATGCCTAATCAGCGGGCTCATTCCTCACTTTTCTGCGCATCAACTAAGACGGCAGTCCCAAAGGAAGGCTCCAGGACGTCTAGAATAAACCCTTACTTCCTTGGTACGCTGGCAACAGTGGTCACGCGGGCGTCGTCAATCCCGGTCCAAAGCGCGGCGGAATACGGAGATTGACGTTTAATGTATCGGTACGGCGTCGAATACCAAGGCAGAACTGTTTCTGCTTGGTTGTCCAATATCATGTCCCCGTAGTTTGTGCGGACTGTCAGCACAGCATGACCACTATTCTGGAGGTCCTTTGCGACGGTGATTAGCAGAGTGCTGCGCGGCCATCCCGCATTTAGAAGCTCTCGTTGCTTTTCAAGGACGTATTCCTCACAATCTCCATATCCGTCGTCTGGGTAGGTCCAGTACTCTGGTTTGCCATAGAGATCGTCATCGGTCATTGGCCGAACACGACGATTTACCTCCGTGTTAATCGCAAGCAATTCCAGCCATCTTTCTTCCGTCAATTTTACGACGACCGGCTCATAGCGCTCATTTGAACAAGCACCAATGTTGTCTTGGCAAAACTGTACGTATCCGATGGGTGCTTTGACGTCTTGGTTCATGTCCATAAAGCGCCCGGTATCGGCCGACGCAGGCGCGGAAAAAGTTACCAACAACGCCAAAAAGGCTGTTGGCAAAAGTATATCGTGTAGTCTTTTCATCCCAAAGCCCTCCCTTAAGGCTGGCTTTACGATGTCATATTGAAATTTATTTGAAGAAAAACTTCTGAATAAACATAAATTTAAATAAAGAGCAGTTTATACTAAATTTTGAATTTCTTTTTACTAAAAATCTAATTGGACTTGTCTAAAATTTTATCTTTCTCCTGCAACAAACGGATATGCTTGCGATTCTTCCGTTGATGATCCTTGAATTGAATTGCAGGACGATTTGGCGTGCACCCTCACAATCGAAAACATAAAGAGAAACCGAGGAGGCAATTCAGGTGAATATTTCGGATAGTTTTTTGAGGACAGAGCAACCTATTGATTGGATCACTGCAACCAACCGATGTTCCACCGCATACGTCTAACAACTACAGACTGCCTGATGCTGCTCGTGACAATTTGACTAGTTTGAGAAGGGCCTAACGACCGAAAAAGACAGCCCTTGCAGAAAACCTTTCATTGCCGACCTAGAAAAACAATCCAACACAGTTCCAACGCCGAATGCAAAATACCGATACGTTGGCTGGGTATTGCCGATGGACGCACTTGAAGAGTGGGTTAGTTTAACGCTCCTATCCACCAAACAAAGGCAGTTCCTTTTCACATTTGACAAAGTGTCGTTCTGGTTTGCTTTCCCATGGTCGGTTCATAAGACGGCATAGCCGAAAGAAATCAGATTCGTCTCAGTTTGACATCATCGACGCCAAGCTGTCGGATCAATCACCCGCTCAGACGCTGCGTGGTCCTAAAACGATATTGCGGCGCCGATAACGCAGACGGTGGCGCCGATGATGTCCCAACGATCCGGAAAGGTGCCTTCAATGGCCCACATCCAGATCAACGACGAAAAAATGTATATGCCGCCGTAAGCCGCATACGCTCGCCCGGCAAAATCGGCATCTATCCTGGTTAATGCCCATGCGAATAATGCGAGGCTGATAATTCCCGGCCCAAGCCAAAGCGGAGACTTGTCGAGACGCAGCCATGCCCAGAAAGCAAAACAGCCGCCGATCTCGGCGAACGCGGCAATGAGGTAGGTCGGTAATGTCCACATGCAAAATACTCCTTTCTCCAGAATTGCCGCTATCCATGGCAGCGTCGAGAGGCATTGTGAATTTTGCAGTGGACTTAAGCTGACGGTGCCCCGGAGTATCCCGGCGCTATCGGCATCGGCCATTCCAGCCCGCCGATGCCCGATCTCCTGACTTGCCGCCTGACGGCCCTTACCAAGAGTTCCTCGAGCTGATCGATGAACGGGCGGTGATAGATCTGTACCCGCACGGTGCCGTCCCTCTGATTGATTGTCTCGATCGTCCGGCACTGGTTCTTCCGGAACACGATCTCATCGATATACCTGTGAAGATGGCGCTTGCTGAGCTGGCGATAGACACCCAACTGCGTCCGCTTCAACAGGGCCGCGATGCCTTCGACCGTGTTAGAGTGAACGTTTCCGCGAACGTACCGCTTCTTGCTGTGAGGGACCGTTTCGTGCGCCTTGAAGTCCTTGGCCGCCTTGCCGATCGCCTTGTCGTCGTCGAACATGATGTGGGCGTCCGGTGAGATGAAACGCCCCATGAAGCGGCCGATCTGCTCACTGTTGGCTGACGACGACAGGAACGCCGCCTTGCCGCGTCCCCCAACGCTCCGCGGATACGGCTACGTCCGGCCGCGTCGTCGCTTTTCCGCGCGGGCGATAGACGTGTTTGTATCGCGGATCAAGGTTCGCCCATGTAGGTCGTGTCGACCTCGACGATCCCGTCGAGCAGACTGTCGCGGCCGTCCCGGTCGTCCATCATCTCCCGGATCGCGTGCGCCATCTTCCAGGCCGTCGGCTGTCTCACGCCGATCTGCTTCGCCAGCATGACGGATGAGATGCCCTTCGAGGATATGAGCGTCACGTAGCGCCTTTAGCCAGGTCCGCAGCGGCAGCTTCGTGGCATGCATAGGCGTCTTCGTCGTAACGGTGAACTGCCCCCGGCAATGCCGACACTCGAACAGACCGTCACGGGACGAACGTCCCTTGTTCCGGAAACGCCAGACATCAAGCGAGCCGCAATGCGGACAGTGCGCGCCGTCCGGCCAGACGAGCCGCTCGAACAGCGTCCGCACCGATGCCTCGGTCGGATACGTCTTTTCCAGCCATTCCAGGCTGTCCTCGCGCGGTTCTCTCTTCGCAACCATTGCCGTCCCGAGAAAACGGGAAACATGTGCGAGAACAGGGGAGGGAAAGCAACCGAAAGACCTAAACAATCTAAGTTATTGGTTAACTTGGGTTATGTGCCCATTCGCCTTTGTTTGGTGGATAGGTGCGTATGCCTTTGGTGTTGCGATAGTAGAGTCCGTAGAAAGTAATTGGGGCTGGCTTAGCGTTGTCGCGCTAGGGGTATTCGCACCTTTGGTTTGGCTTGTGTATCGCAATATTTTGAAGGTGCGCAAAAGGGATTAAGAACTCCCTAGTGTCAAAAACAAAAAATAACCACTTTTCCAGACAATCAAATGTACGGTCGATGTGCTCGTATTTGTAACAGCTCTGTTCTGTCCGTGTTGCGAGAGAACCAGAAGACCTCAACGATTCCTATTGCGAGGAAACCGAACAATGAACGTTGCCCTCCTGAGATGCGAGTATTCTAGCGAAATGTCAGGTAGTTATGCGTCCGGAGATATTTGAA
>NZ_JAGHRK010000017.1:0-8357 GCF_017743835.1 Labrenzia sp. R5_0
CCCCCGCCCCGCAGGCCCCCTCCGGCGGTCATTGACCCAAACCCTCCCTTGTCGGTCCCGCACCTTTGTTTTCATTCAAAGGAGCTGACGATGACCACTTACGACCACATCAACGAACTGCGCGCCGAGCTTGCAGCGTCCATCGACCAGGCCGAGCGTCAGCAGATCGCAGCCGAGCTGGCGGCGGCCAAAGCGAAGCTTGCCGAAGAAGAGGCCGCATTCGATGCGCTGATCAGCGCCGAGCCGCCCCACTAGGGCGGCTCGTTCCAATGCCCGGCGCGTTGGGTATTATTGCGCTGTTACACGGTACCCTTCATCCAGGGCACCAGCCCCTACTCGATCGCGGTTCGAAGACGGTACGTCTCCCCTACCCTTACGACGTCATAGGCTTCCATAACCCGACCTTCGAAAAGCCTGTGCAGCGGATTGCGACGATCAACGTCAGACCCGACGATCACGCCAGCACAGACGCGGAAAATCTCCCGGGGCTCGATACCGCTGTTGTCTATCAGCAGCGCCTCATCAGCGTATCTGAGGGCGCTAGACAGCATCCGCAGCGATCCTTCATGGCGCCGTCGGATGATGTCTTCCGGAATGTCGTGGCCGCCCTTCTCTACCCGACGCTGAACACGTTCGATGTTGAGCTCAACTGAATCCAGGGCGACGTAGTAGAGGCCGACATAGTACCCAGTCGCCTGGGCTCGGCTCATCAGATTGATTGACTGTTGGCTGCTCAAGGTGGTCTCAAAGACGAACGACTGCCGGGTCTCGATCATCTCACGGATCTTCATGAGTGCCGCCCTCCCCGCTGCCATGGCGGCTGCCCGGCCATCCCTGGATCCTGTGAGCTGTTTGGCAATCTCATCAGCGTTGACCCAAGCACCGTCGAGCTGCAGCTTGGCATACGCCGATGACTTGCCCGATCCGTTGGGACCGCCGAGAACGATACAGGTTGGCTGGGACAAAGAGTGACGACCTCAGGCGGCAGAAATGCGCTTTCTCTGCTCAAATGTTGCCTGATCCTCGGCCTCATTCTGGAGGTCACGAGCGGAGATCGGCAGTCCCAAGCGACGGCTCTCGGCAATCGCTTCGCGGCCGATCTGCTTCAGGGCTTCCTTGTTCTCGTCAAACTTCTTCAAGAGCATTTGCGGTCTCCTAAGGAAAGAATATAGCGCAGAGCGAGCCCGTCGGCAAATCAGGACTTTCCCAGATGAAGGCGTCAGGCGACGCGATCAAAAGCTGCAGATCTGCTCTTTGCGCGTCTAGAAAGAGGATGGTACCCTTCTGAATCCGTTGCAACGGGAAGGATGATCACGCCATGATAGACGAAGTAGTCGACCTTTCGAAAACGCTGGTTTGGACTGTCGGAATGATCACGCAAGCCGGTCCTGATGAACGTAAGAGAGTAGTCAATGCTTATCGCGAAGCGCAGGACCTGGTTGCGCAGATCCCCAAAACCGACGAAGGCGCACGGCCTCGTATTGTCGCTTGCTTCCATCGCTCGGATAAATACCGCGCTTTCGAAGATATCGCCTGCGTTGGCTGGATCCTGACGGCGATCGAGGAACGCGTCAATGAAGGCGACCTTCCCGATTGGCGAAAGCTTCGCAAGGTCGTGAAGAACGCGGTGAAGCTCCTGTCGGACCCTGCCCCGACGCTTCACTGAATGCAGTCAGGTCCGGCACACATCCGATGGTTAGACATTGCTTTTGGCCTGGTGATGCGGAACGGTTTTGGCGGGGGAAGTCGGCCCCGGCTTCCGCTTCGCGGCGCTATGCTAAGCCTCCTGCGGCTTCCCATTATCCGTCAAAACTGTGTCGAGAATTCCCGCTTTCCCGCCCTTTAAAGAGGGGCGGCGCTATGCTGAAAGCTCCGATGTTCTTCATTGTCCTTCTCGGATCTCGGACTGGCGCCGATCGATCCGAGCGGTGCCTTCGCCAGAAGGGGGGAAGGACGCCGCATGAGCGCCGGCTATTCGCCAATGGCGGCCGGCGCGCGGTGGAAACCAGAGCCAACCCATTGAGTGCAAGTTATGGCGCGGCTTTCGCCGCGCCATTCCCTTTCTGCTTCTCGATCGTCCGGGGCTCCATCGCAAGCACAAGATCATGCACCATCTTCAAGGTCGTATCGTCGAGCTTTTTCAGGTGGTCGACCGTTTCCTCCATCAGCTGGTCTCTCAGGGCTTCGCGTGACTCGGCTTTGGAGTGAGAGGGCTGTTCGTTGACGAGAGGATCGAAGAACTCTTCCGGGGTGATATTCAGGACTTCGAAAACGTGGAGCAGGCGTCCGACGGTCATCAAGGATGAGGCGTTTTCGTAGCGGGCGTAGGTTGCCTCCTTCACCCCTAGCAGCATGGCCACTTTGGCTTGCGCAAGTTGTCTGTCGGTTCGCAGGTCACGCAGCCTTTGCGCGACCAGCAGATCCAGTTGGCTGAGATCGATGATATTTCCGTCGAGCGGCTTGCGATAAACCGGATGATCTTTGTCTGGGTCTACAACGCGTTCAAGTCCGAGATAGCTTACCCACTGCTCGAGTCCGAAACCTGCCATTGCCACCAACCACACTGGAATTTCATCGTTGTTCCTCCGGGACAATTAAAGATGGTGCCTCGAAAGTCTACCCTGGATAGCTGCTTTGGCGCATCGCTTTGCGACCCCGCTCTATGCCTTCGGCACGGAGCCAGCAGACACTGTCTCCGCCCATTCGGGTGACGATCGGTTGCGCTGCGGCTTCGCCTCAAATCAGTTTCATCGCAGGCAAAATCCGTTCGGAACATTTACAGCCTCGCCCGATCGACCCATATTGGCTGTTGATCAAGTCAGGTCGTGGCAAGTCTCTAGCCCTTTCTTGTCGCGTGCCTACGGAGGCCGCCCTGCCTCGTATCGGGGCGGCCTTTCCCCTCCCCTACTGCTCTTCACAGTAATCAGCATCAGCGGTTTGCCGGCCTAGGCCAGGATAAAGCAGTGACGCCGGAGGCGTCCTGTCTGTTTCTTTGATGAGGGAAAGAGGAGCGCTGCCCCCTCTCCCTCACAAGGGGAAAAAACGGTCTCCCCGTCCTTCCTTCGCGCAGCCTTGGGGCAGCGCTTTGTGCAGGAGCGCCGCTGACACGACGCCCTTTCGGCTTTGCCTCGGGCGGGCGAACCCCCTCCGTTTTTATCCCCTTGCCACCCTCTCCCCCGCTGCTCCGCGCGAAGGGGCTCCGTGGGCATTTCTGCAATAATACCCGCTAAGGGAAAGCGAAGTTGTTTGGATTGAAACGGTTAGCGCGGATCGGCCTGAAGCGTTCGAGGGGTCGGTCAATTTCGTTCCAGAGATAGTCGCCGGTGAGTGCGATATGAGCCCAGGGAAGTGGTGCGACTTGGGAGAGCAGCTCGGCGGGAATATCGATGCCCTGGGTGCGGACATAATCGACAGCGCGGCTGAGATAGACGGTGTTCCACAGGATAATGGCGTTGACGACGAGGTTGAGACCTGACGCCCGATAGGCCATGGTTTCCGCCACGCGGTTGCGCAGCTCGCCAAGCTGGTGGAGGAAGACCGCCCGGGCAAGGGCGTGACGGCTTTCACCCTTGTTGAGGATGGCATGCGATCTGCGCCGGAGCTTGGTGTCGAGCAACCAGTCGCAGATGAAGATCGAGCGTTCAATCCGGCCCATTTCGCGTAGCGCCTGATTGAGCCGATTTTGCCGAGGCGATGCGGCAAGCTTCTTGAGGATGACGGACGGCGGCACGAGGCCCGCGCCAATCGATGACTTCAGCCGCAAGACCTCATCCCAGTGCTGCTCGATGACATCCATGTTGACGGCTCCCGAGATCAGCGCCCCGAGCGGGTCGTACGCCGCGTCGGGATCGATGACGAAGAGCCTGCGATTGCCGAGATTGCGGATACGAGGAATGAGCCTATAGCCGAAGCCATGGAACATAGCGAATGTCGTTTCGGTCGCGCCGGCGGTATCGGTTGCATGCTCATGGATTTCGACGGAGCTTTCGTTGTGAAGGAGGCCGTCGAGCACGTAGGGCGCTTCGCTCTCGGACGCCTGGATCATCCGGGAGAAGAAGGAGGCGAAACGATTGGACAGGAAGCCATAGACCGAAGCACCTGGTCTTTTGCCGTATTTTGCATTGTATTCGAGGCTGGCTTCACCGCGCCCGCCTGCCGGAAAGAACTGCCCGTCCGAGGAGGAGATATGACCGTCGCCCCAGACCGCGGCGAAGGGATGAGCCTGCTGCGCATCGACCAGCACGGCGGTCGCCGTAGCATAGGTTTCCGAGCGCAGATGCCTATCTACCATCAGCATCATCTGGTGGATCGTGACGCCGCGTGAGCTTTCCGCCATGCGTTCAGCACCGGCGTTGGTGGCGTCGGCAAGGATAGCGGCCATCAGCGCCGGCTCGTCGTTCGCCGTCTCGCCGGTGCGATAGTGTGTGAAGCTGTCAAGGAACCTGGTCCAGCTGTGGACCTCGGCAAGCAGGCTGGTGATCCTGATCCGGGGAACGAGGATGTAAAGACGCCGGCTGAGCGCGACGATCCCGTCACGCTCCTCCTCGCGGATCGGGGAGACCGACAAACCCTTGTCGGAAATAGCCGCATCCGGAATGGCGTTGGCGGCCGCCGCCCTTGCCAGCTCTTTGAGTTTCGCGTCGAGCGTGGCGGTGCGTTCGGCTCGCCATTCGGCAAAGCTGTCAGGGATGGCAAGCCCGAGCCGGCCTTCGGCGCGCATCAGGGCAAAGATCGGTCGAGGCAGAAGATAATCCTCGAAACTGCGCCATGCTCGGCTGCCATCAACCCATATGTCACCGGCCCGCAGGCGCTCCCGAAGGTGAACGAGTACCGCCACTTCCCAAGCCCGAAGGTCGATGGTGACACCGTCCGAGCGCACACGTCGCCGCCACTTGCGCGTCATGAACGCGAACGGCACCTGCGCGGGTAGTTTCCTGCCACTGTAGAGCGCACGCAGATGATCCACTGCCTTCAAAACCGGATCATCGGGACGAAACGACCGGAAAGAGAACGCGCCGAACATGAGCCTGCCCAGCTTTCGCAGCGATTTGTGCCGCTCTATGAGCTCATCGAATTCGTCGCTGCGATCGGGGCGCACGACGGACCTGGCTGCGGCCACGCTGGCGGTCAATCCGTCCCAGCCGAGTGAGACTGCAATTGCGGATGCGAGATCGGTGTTGTTCTCACGGGCGGCCAGAAGCGCCTCGCCAAGCTTGAGATGATCGAGCGCCACCCCATCAAGAATCTCGGCTTCTTTCAGCCGGCGTTCTGTGCGGCTCAGTTCAGCCTTGCGCCGGGTGCTGCCGATCAGTTTGCAGAACATGTCGATCGCAAGGTCGGTGATTGCCGCCTGCCTCTCGATGACGAACGCCGTCAGCGTGGCGTAGCGGCGCTCGGATGTAAGGCGTCGTATCTCACGGGCATGCAGAATGCGGGCGTCCCGGGCGATGATGCCATAGCGGTTGGCATGGATCGTTTTACGTCGCTCATCGGAAATCGCCGCCGAACGCAGAACCTCAAGCCGGGCAATCAGGCCCTTGAGGTTTTTCAGTTTCGTCCCCTCCGGCGCTTCCGCAATCCAGCCGAGATGGCTCCGATCGCCGGACCGATCGATGAGAAGCTGATCAAGCGCCTCGATGGACGGTTGCTCCATGCCCCGGATCAAGCCGCGATAAGCCTGTCGTCGCGCTGCCGCCCGGCCCGCCATCGCCAGACGTATCAGCAGTTCCGGCACAGGAACGAGCAGCTTCCTCTCCTTCAGGGCTTCGATCACGGCCTTGGTGATCGGCTCGCCTTGTTCGGTAGCGGCTGCCTCGCGTGCCGCCGCGGTGATCAGGGATCGATAATCGCTCGCCCGGACGGGCCGGAGATCCAGTGCGACGACAATCTCCCGCGTATGTTCTCGACGGGTTTCCTCCCGCTGGGCATAGAGTGCGAACACCGCAGCGTCGATGCCCAACTGGTCGGCGACAACGGAGACGACTGCCTGAGGCGGAACTTCCCCAGCGCGGAGCGGACGACCGAGATCACGCACCAGGGCGAGTTGGATGGCAAAACCCAGACGATTATGCGATCGGCGATGCGCCCTGGCGAAAGCGATGTCCTCAGCGGACAGCGCATAGCGCGCGAGGGCCTCTTCATAAACATCGGGTGGGTCGAACAGAACGGTGCGCGACTGCGCGTCGAGGAAGGCCATCGGTCACACCCGCTCTCAAACTGGGGGAGCAGGCTCATCTTCTTTGCCCGGTCCGGTCCATCCGGTTCGCCGCAATGTATCGATGAGAGTCGAGCGCGGCACCTTGAATGTCCGACACACCGACGCCTTGCTGGCGCCGGCTTCCAGCGCCGCCAGAATCTGCTCAACCTTTTCGGTGTCGATCGTCGGTGGCCTACCGCCCTTGCGACCGCGCCGGCGTGCCGCCGCCAGTCCAGCGTTGACCCGCTCCGTGATCAGCACTCTCTCGTATTCGGCGAGCGTGCCAAACAGGTTGAACAGGAACGCACCGTGCGAATTCGTCGTGTCGATAGCTTCCGTCAAAGAGCGGAAGGCGACCCCGCGCATCTTCAGATCCTCAACGATTCTGATCAGGTGGGAGAGTGATCGGCCCAGACGGTCGAGCTTCCAAACGACCAGCACGTCACCCTCGCACAATTCCGCAAGGCAAGCCTTCAGCCCCGGCCGATCGTCGCGCGCGCCCGAAGCGCGATCCTGATGCAGGTGACGCTGATCGACCCCGGCCGCGAGCAGGGCGTCGCGCTGCAAGGCAACCGACTGCCGCTCATCACCGCTCGATACCCGCATGTAACCGATCAACATGCACGACAAACCTCAAATTCCGTGTTGCCGCACAGTCTCACATTCCGACAGGGTTTGTCGCGCAAATAATTGCCCAGTCACCCCGTCGATTTCGACCCGCCGAACCGCTACGCGGAAATCATCTGTTTTCCGTCACACCAAAAATCTCTTAGCGGGTAATATTGCAGAGATTCCCACGGAGCCCCTTTCTCTCCATACGTAAAAGTCGATCAAAGCGGTCAGATGAAACGCTCGACAAATGATCGTCCAAAGCTCGTACTTGGGTTTCTGTCTTCTTGGGCTAATGCAGCCCTCATTTGTAAAGGCACGCGCCGGATGCAGCCACGTGCCTGACCAGAGTTTTCGGCTATTGGGTACTCACAAAACGACCACTCTTGTGCCTAAAGGCACGCGTTCATAGAGATCTTCAACATGAGTATTGATCATCCGAACGCAGCCGTTAGAGACGGATCGACCGATAGAGGAAGGTTCGGTGGTTCCATGGATCCGGTACATGGTGTCCCGGCCGTTTCGATAAAGGTAAAGCGCTCTTGATCCAAGAGGGTTATTCGGTCCACCAGGGACACCATTTGCGTATTTCCGATATTTGCCGGGGTTACGACGTATCATGTTTGCGGTGGGACGCCAGCTTGGCCACTCCGCCTTGCGTTTTATTACCGCCTCCCCTTTCAGCGACAATCCCGCTTTGCCGACACCAATTCCATAGCGGCGCGCCCTGCCGAAACTCTGAACGAGGTAGAGGAAATGATTTTTCGTATCGACAACTATCGTCCCAGGAGGATAGGAAAAGTATCGTACGGATTGCGGTTCGAATTTGGGGTCGATCTTGAACTGTTTCTTGTCATGTGCATAAGCAGGCATGACAAAGGCTCCAACTGCTCCGACGGAGCCAATGAGTAAATTACGACGAGTAATCATCGCTTTTCTCCAAAAAATTACTAACGATCGCAGGAAGCTTTGCAGCGATAAAGCTGCCACGTGTCAGTAAATTCTTGGAGGCCTGTCTTCTGGCTTTGGATCTTTGGAAAAAAGGCCAAGCAATACAGTATCTTCCAAAACCAATTCCGCCTTCAAAAATCTCGGTTCCAACGAACCCGCAATTGACACGCAATCGACTCCACACTTGGCTAGTTTTTGAGACTTTGCTTGGTTGCTCGTTCGATTGCAGCACCTGAGGTTATGCGACGTGAGTGTTTCGGACACGATCGAGGCGTTTTGAACTGCTTTTTGGTCTGGAAGCACCGGCTCCCCGGCTGTCTGGGCAGCACCAACTGCGGCGGCGGAATGAAGCCCCGTATAAAACACAATCAGTATGGTTAAGACCCAGTTACGCATTCGCAATACTTACAGATAAATTCTCAAGAAATCCATAACTGCGAAAACGGAAAATGAAATTTGAAACGCCAGCACTTTGACAAAGCTGACTGATTGAGAAAAGTCCGTCTACACCTCTTGAAGCTCTAGCTACTAGAGAGACTATCTTGTAGAGCGAAAATGCAAGAGGTCGAAAATGACTATTACCCCCGACAGTTCAAATCTG
>NZ_JAGHRK010000018.1:2500-5997 GCF_017743835.1 Labrenzia sp. R5_0
GATCTCGTGAAACTGGTCTTATATTATTGATGATCAGTTTGTTTTGAAGCCGGGTTGGCCTTGAGTGTTAAAGGTACTCAGGGTTGGGTCTGGTGGATTTGCAAGCATGAGATGAGCATTGATAATGAGAGTGATCAAGTGTCTTAAGGGCATTCGGTGGATGCCTTGGCGACAAGAGGCGATGAAGGACGTGATACGCTGCGATAAGCCATGGGGAGCTGCGAATAAGCTTTGATCCGTGGATTTCCGAATGGGGAAACCCACTCCGTATGGAGTACCCGCAAGGGAGCAAACCCGGGGAACTGAAACATCTAAGTACCCGGAGGAAAGGACATCAACCGAGACTCCGCTAGTAGTGGCGAGCGAACGCGGACCAGGCCAGTGGCTTGCATTTAAGAACCGGAACCGTCTGGAAAGTCGGGCATTAGTGGGTGATAGCCCCGTACGGGTAGAAATTATGCAAGTCCTCGAGTAGGGCGGGACACGTGAAATCCTGTCTGAACGTGGGGGGACCACCCTCCAAGCCTAAGTACTCCTTGTCGACCGATAGCGAACAAGTACCGTGAGGGAAAGGTGAAAAGTACCCCGACGAGGGGAGTGAAACAGTTCCTGAAACCGGATGCCTACAAACAGTTGGAGGGCGCAAGCCTGACAGCGTACCTTTTGTATAATGGGTCAGCGACTTAATTTAACGAGCAAGCTTAAGCCGGTAGGTGTAGGCGTAGCGAAAGCGAGTCTGAATAGGGCGCCCTAGTTCGTTGGATTAGACCCGAAACCGAGTGATCTAGCCATGGCCAGGTTGAAGGTGCGGTAACACGCACTGGAGGACCGAACCCACGCCTGTTGAAAAAGTCGGGGATGAGCTGTGGCTAGGGGTGAAAGGCCAATCAAACTCGGAAATAGCTGGTTCTCCGCGAAATCTATTTAGGTAGAGCGTCGGATGAATACTCTCGGGGGTAGAGCACTGGATGGGCTATGGGGGCTTACCGCCTTACTGATCCTAACCAAACTCCGAATACCGAGAAGTACTATCCGGCAGACACACAGTGGGTGCTAACGTCCATTGTGGAGAGGGAAACAACCCTGACCGCCAGTTAAGGTCCCTAAGTTATGGCTAAGTGGGAAAGGATGTAGAACTCCCAAAACAACCAGGATGTTGGCTTAGAAGCAGCCATCATTTAAAGAAAGCGTAACAGCTCACTGGTCTAAATAAGGGGTTCCGCGCCGAAAATGTACCGGGGCTCAAGCCATACACCGAAACTGCGGGTGCATCTTATGATGCGCGGTAGCGGAGCGTTCTGTAAGTCTGCGAAGGGGGACCCGTGAGGGCTCCTGGAGATATCAGAAGTGCGAATGCTGACATGAGTAACGATAAAGCGGGTGAGAGACCCGCTCGCCGAAAGTCCAAGGGTTCCTGCGCAACGCTAATCGGCGCAGGGTTAGCCGGCCCCTAAGGCGAGGCCGAAAGGCGTAGTCGATGGGAATGCAGTTAATATTCTGCAGCTTGGTGGTAGTGACGGATGCCGTGTGTTGTATCTCCTTATTGGATTGGGGGTGCAGCGAAGGTGTTCCAGGAAATAGCTCCACCGTATAAACCGTACCCGAAACCGACACAGGTGGACTGGTAGAGAATACCAAGGCGCTTGAGAGAACTATGCTGAAGGAACTCGGCAAAATGCTCCCGTAAGTTCGCGAGAAGGGAGACCTCACGACGGGCAACCGTTGTGGGGTGGCACAGACCAGGGGGTGGCGACTGTTTATCAAAAACACAGGGCTCTGCGAAGCCGTAAGGCGACGTATAGGGTCTGACGCCTGCCCGGTGCTGGAAGGTTAAGAGGAGGTGTGCAAGCACCGAATTGAAGCCCCAGTAAACGGCGGCCGTAACTATAACGGTCCTAAGGTAGCGAAATTCCTTGTCGGGTAAGTTCCGACCTGCACGAATGGCGTAACGACTTCCCCGCTGTCTCCAGCATAGACTCAGTGAAATTGAATTCCCCGTGAAGATGCGGGGTTCCTGCGGTCAGACGGAAAGACCCCGTGCACCTTTACTACAGCTTCACACTGGTATTCGTCACGACATGTGTAGGATAGGTGGTAGACGTTGAAGCAGGAGCGCCAGCTCTTGTGGAGTCACCCTTGAAATACCACCCTTGTCGTCATGGATATCTAACCGCGGTACAACAATATCCGGGACCGTGTGTGGCGGGTAGTTTGACTGGGGCGGTCGCCTCCCAAATGGTAACGGAGGCGCGCGAAGGTGGGCTCAGAGCGGTCGGAAATCGCTCGTTGAGTGCAATGGCATAAGCCTGCCTGACTGCGAGACTGACAAGTCGAGCAGAGTCGAAAGACGGCCATAGTGATCCGGTGGTCCCTCGTGGAAGGGCCATCGCTCAACGGATAAAAGGTACGCCGGGGATAACAGGCTGATGATGCCCAAGAGTCCATATCGACGGCATTGTTTGGCACCTCGATGTCGACTCATCACATCCTGGGGCTGGAGCAGGTCCCAAGGGTTTGGCTGTTCGCCAATTAAAGTGGTACGTGAGTTGGGTTCAGAACGTCGCGAGACAGTTCGGTCCCTATCTGCCGTGGGTGTAGGAGAATTGAGAGGATCTGTCCCTAGTACGAGAGGACCGGGATGGACGTACCTCTGGTGGACCTGTTGTGGCGCCAGCCGCATTGCAGGGTAGCTATGTACGGAAGGGATAACCGCTGAAAGCATCTAAGCGGGAAACCCACCTCAAAACCAGTTCTCCCTGAAGAGCCGTGGAAGACCACCACGTCGATAGGAAGCGTGTGGAAGTGCGGCAACGCATGAAGCTTAGCTTTACTAATAGCTCGTTCGGCTTGATCCTCTCATTAGTCAATGTTCATCTTTTGGATGCGCCCCTGGCGCATCAAAAAGATCATTTTAAGTGCGCTACCGCCCTTCGGGCTGCTTGAGCGCGTTTGAAATGATCCATACGGCCAACGTCCTGGAACCTTCGTCCCAGGCGAGGCCGACCAAAACATCAAAAAAATATATAGACCAGTTCACGCAAATTGCGCTTCGCCGGCCTGGTGGCCCTAGCGGGGAGCCCCCACCCGATCCCATCCCGAACTCGGCCGTGAAACTCCCCAGCGCCAATGGTACTGCATCTTAAGGTGTGGGAGAGTAGGTCGCCGCCAGGCCTGCAAATCGCAATTTGAACCTCTTCAACTTGTTTGCCGCTCACGCGCGCACCGCCCTGAAGGGCTGCGCTCCGCGCGGGCGGCCTGACCGGCCGGCGGCCACTCGGCCTTGCCTCCGCTGCGCTCCGGATCTCTTGTCCCATATCAGCGCAGTCTTCCGGTCAAACCGAAACATAAGGGTATCCCCAAAAGGGACCAAACCCACTTGGACCAAACGCGCAGCGCGCCAAGGACAAACAAAAAAACAACGCGGGATGGAGCAGCCCGGTAGCTCGTCAGGCTCATAACCTGAAGGTCGCAGGTTCAAATCCTGCTCCCGCAACCAA
>NZ_JAGHRK010000019.1:0-5647 GCF_017743835.1 Labrenzia sp. R5_0
TGATCAACCAGCGCATCGCCAAGCTCGCTCGGCGCCGAGCACTCGGCAAAGCGGGCTTCGCAAAGAGCCAGAACCAACAACATTGATCGGAAACTGACCGCACCGCGGTCTACGCCGGATGCTTACGGGAGTCCATAGAGAGCTCCATATGGAGTCCGTATGCGGTTATGAGATTTTGCCGCGCGACACGGGAATGCGCCGTTGGCCCAATGAAGTGAAGGGGCGGCTTGTCGCGGAGACCTATCTTCCCGGGGTGACAGTGAACGAGGTCGCCCGGCGTGTCGGCATGAAGCCCAACCATCTCTCGGCATGGCGGCGTTTGGCGCGGGAGGGCAAACTTGTGGTGCCGGATCTTCCGGGAGCGGAGTTTGTACCGGCCGTTCTGGAACCGACTCCGGCGCCCGTTCAAGAGGATGCGAAGCCGCTGGCCGCGGTGGAGATCATTTACGGCGGAACCATAATCCGGCTGGAAGCTTCCGTGAGCCCGGACAGGATTGCTGGGATCGTACACGCTCTTGGGCGTGGATCATGATTTTCCCCTCGAACCGGGTGCGTATCCTGGTGGCGACAAAGCCAGTCGACTTCAGAAAAGGACATGATGGGTTGAGCGCCCTGGTCCAGTCCGTTTTGCGCAAGGACCCGTTCACCGGCACGGTTTTTGTGTTCCGGTCCAGGCGAGCCGACCGCTTGAAGCTCCTGTATTTTGACGGCACCGGCCTGGTGATGGCTTACAAGCGGCTGGAAGATACGACCTTCACCTGGCCCGCCGTTCGGGATGGTATGATGTCGCTGAACCATGCTCAGTTCGAGGCACTGTTCTCGGGCCTGGACTGGCGCAAGGTGAAGGCATTGGAGGCTCGTTCTCCGGCTGCGGCAGAATGAATCAGGTACCGGAAATGGCGGGCATCCGGAGCGGTCCCGGGCTATTCTCGGCCCATGCCTTCCACTGTCGCCATCGATCTTTCCGCGATCCCCGCTGACCAGCGTGATGCTGTCGCCGCGCTCCTGCGCGAAAGGGATGCGCTCAAGGAGATCAACAAGCGCCTGGAACATCTGGTCGCGGAATTGAACCACGCGGTTCACGGCAAAAGGTCGGAGAAGCTCAGCGAAGATGAACGGCAATTGGCTTTCGAAGACCTCGAGACTGCCATCGCCGAGGTTGAGGAAAGCCAGGACGAGCGGCACCCTTCCGAGGGCAAAACCCGCCGTCCGGCCCGTCGCAACCGGGGCAACCTGCCGAAGGACCTACCGCGCATCGAGCGTGTGATCGAACCCGACAACCTGCAATGTCCCTGCGGTTGCGGAGTGATGCACAAGATCGGCGAGGATCGCACGGAGCGGCTGGACATCGTGCCCGCACAGCTGCGCGTGATCGTCACCGTCCGCCCCAAATACGCCTGCCGCGCCTGTACCGACGGCGTCACGCAGATGCCGGCACCGGCGCATCTCATCGAAGGCGGTCTGCCGACGGAAGGCGCCATTGCGCATGTTCTGGTTGCCAAGTACGCGGACCATTTGCCCTTGCATCGTCAGAGCCAGATCCTTGCCCGGTCGGGCATCGATATCCATCGCAGCACGCTGGCCGACTGGGTCGGCACTGCCGCGTTCCACCTCGCCCCCGTGGTCGAGCGGCTGGCCGAGCATCTGAAGGTGTCGACCAAGCTGTTCATGGACGAGACCACGGCGCCGGTGCTGGATCCGGGCCGCGGCAAGACGAAAACCGGGTATCTATGGGCCTTGGCCCGAGACGACCGCGCCTGGGGCGGGGACGATCCACCCGGCGTGGTCTTCTTCTATGCGCCTAACCGCCGCGGAGAGAACGCGGAGAAAATCCTTCGTGGCTTCGACGGGGTCCTGCAACTTGACGGCTACCAGGGCTACAACTGCCTGACGCGCTCGTCCCGCAAGGGCGGCGATCCGATCCGCGTGACCCATTGCTGGGCCCACGCACGGCGGAAACTGAAGGAGGTCTTCGACCGCGACGGCTCCGAAATCGCCGCCGAGGGCCTGCGCCGGATCGCTGAGTTCTACAGGGTCGAGGCCGATATCCGCGGCACGGCGCCAGGGCAGCGGCACTCGGCCCGGCAGGCCCGCACCGCGCCTCTGGTCGACGCCTTCGGACTATGGCTGCAAGAGCAACGCCTCCGGGTCTCCGCCAAGTCCTGCCTTGGCGAGAAGCTTGCCTACATCCATCGTCACTGGGATGGTTTGCAGACCTTCCTCCACGACGGCCGTGTCGAGATTGATAGCAACAGTGTTGAGAATTTGATCCGGCCAATTGCATTAAACAGGAAAAATGCATTGTTCGCCGGCCATGACGAGGGCGGCCGCACCTGGGGCCGCATCGCATCGCTTATTGAGACCGCGAAAATCAACAACGTCGAGCCCTTCGCCTATCTCAAGGCCACCCTCGAAGCCATTGCTGGCGGCCATCCAAAAAGCCGGATCGACGAACTTCTGCCATGGAACTTCACGCCGTCAAACTGAAACCACGTGGGCCGCAGACGTCGCTTACGGTTTTCAAAAATTTAAGCTCATTAAATCCCAATGACGTTTGCTTAACTGTTGCGATATAATATTACTAATCATGCCCATACGTCTTTCCATCACCATGATGGTGGTCAGGTAAATCTTCGCCAGTTACAAGTATTTCTGCAGGCACTTGCAAACTAGTTTTGTCTTCAAATTCCAAGGTAAGAGAAATCTCAGATATTCCTTCGAAACCTACATTTTCCCTCTTTAGTTCTAGGTAAATTCCAGAAGGCCTCATCATAAGCTCCGCGTGCGCAGGTATAGTTAGTGGGTATTCAACAAATACAGGATCGACATCAGAATAATTTACAGAATAAACTGAAGCAACGCCAAGTTCTTCGGAATATATTTCTGAAATATTTACTGCTTGGTTAGTTCCATTCCAAATAGTAACATATCCAAATAATGTGTCCATATTTGACACCGACCTAACTACATTTGCATGCTCAACCACTAACTTATTTTCTGGGAATGTATGCTCCATTTGAGCAAAACTTTGCTGAAGACTGCCGCACCAAACAGAGATAATAGCGGCTGCCTTTACCATATCCTTCTTCATTGAAAGCGTTCACCTGAAGGCGTTTGCCAAATGGAATCTCAACAACCAAATTTGGTTTTGCTGTTCCACTTGAGTAGTCGGTTTAACAGATAGTGTGTGATAGGTTTGGACTCAACGGTATGATGACTTCCTGAGCCACATCTAGTTGTCTAGTATCTCGTTGGCAAACGCAGTTCTTCGATAATCAATTTACGCGATTGTGACTTATTGGCGCAACAGGAGGCTCGCTGCAATGAGAATTCCCCTCTAGGTGATTGATCCGAGAGTTTGATGGCGCAGTGTTGTCTCCCGAATGGAAGGAGGATCTATGCGACATGTACTAAACCGAAGCGCCACAACGACAGAGGCGGTCCGTCGAGCAATACGAAATACTCAACAGAGCCTAAGGACGCTTTCGAAGCGTTACAGGATCAATCAGAAACTGCAATCGTCGTTCATTTGTCGCTGTTCTGCTAAACGAATATGGGAACAACTGATCTGTAGAAATTGAGACTTGATCTGACATCTCGGTTTTCGAGCTGAGGGTTACCGGCTTTGATGGTTGTGACCAAACAATCATCTCAAGCCCAAAAGGTAACCCTCATGTATGAGAGTAACGAACGGATCATCAAACACAAAGTCGGTCTTCTAAACCTGGCCGAAGAGCTTGGCAATGTGAGCCAGGCCTGCAAGGTGATGGGGCTCTCCCGTGACACCTTCTACCGTTACAAGTCAGCTGTTGAGGATGGCGGTGTTGAAGCGCTTCTGGACAAGAGCCGGCGCAAGCCCAACCAGAAGAACCGCGTGGATGAGCAAGTCGAAGCCGCCGTCCTGGACTATGCCCTTGAGCAGCCAGCTCATGGACAGGTTCGTGTTTCAAACGAGCTGCGCAAGCGTGGTGTCTTTGTCTCCCCATCCGGCGTTCGCTCTATCTGGCTCCGGAACAACTTGGCCAACTTCAAGCAGCGCCTGAAGGCCCTGGAAATCCATGTGGCCGAAACAGGCACGATCCTGACAGACAGCCAGGTCGCCGCTCTTGAGAAGAAGGCCCATGACGACGAGGCCTGCGGAGAGATCGAAACGGCCCATCCCGGCTATCTGGGCTCTCAGGACACGTTCTATGTCGGCACCATGAAGGGCGTCGGCCGGATCTATCAGCAAACCTTCGTCGATACCTATTCCAAGGTCGCTTGCGCCAAGCTCTACACAACCAAGACACCGATCACGGCTGCGGACCTGCTCAATGATCGTGTTCTGCCATTGTTTGAGGAGCATGAGTTACCCTTGCTGCGTATCCTGACCGACAGAGGCACCGAATATTGCGGCAAGGCAGAGAGCCACGATTACCAGCTCTATCTGGCAATCAACGATATCGACCACACAAAGACCAAGGCAAAATCACCGCAGACGAACGGTATCTGCGAACGCTTCCACAAGACGGTCTTACAGGAATTCTATCAAGTCGCATTCCGAAAGACCGTCTTCGAAACCATCGATGACTTGCAAAAGGAGCTGGATCTATGGATTGATCACTACAATCGCGAACGCACGCATCAGGGCAAAATGTGCTGTGGCAGAACGCCCATGGAAACCCTGGCCGATGGAAAGAAGGTTTGGCTCGACAAGAAAATAGACCAAACCTGATCTGACATACACAGCCTCAAAGGCGGTAACCGTCAGATCAAATCGAAACTTCTACAACTGATCTGAGTTCACTCTCTGTCCAGCAATATGGTTCGACATAACTGTGCGCATCAACTTAACGATCATCTTGGCTAACGACAACACAGGTATTCATTCCCTGTTGAAATCCCCAATTTCAGACAGATCGACACCAATTTCCGCCTTGTTCGGATCCTGTGCCCACAGCTGTTGCCGGAGTTCACTTTTTGGGTCTGATCCCGCAATATCGTTTTCCGTTCCCGTCGCACCTATTTTTGAGCCTGTCGGGCTCGGAGCTGCCAGGTCAACGCTTTCGCCTGGATCTTCCGCCGCGAACACATATTCCCCGTCAAAATACCCGGTCTGGTACGTCTCGATGGCATCTTCAAACGCCTCCGGTACCGGCGTGCCGTACCACTTCGTCACGACCTTGTAGACGCGGGCAAACAACGCTGTCCCAATCTTGATGTTGTTGCAGGTGTCGAACACGTCCGCGGAGACCTGAGACTTGTCCGCAATGCCAATGCCAACCGGATATTGCGTGATCCCGACACGGACGACGGCTTTGCCGAGGTGATCCTGAACCAGCTTCATGGCCTCTTGCGTGGAATTCGTCTTCGGCACCAGATATGTCTTCGATCCCGCCCGAACCGTCACATTCAACGCGTCCTCCGAGCCGGCTGCTGCGATGAACTCTTCAACGATGGCAGGGGTCAGGGAGGGATCGGCACATTGTTCTATCAAGGCAGCATCTATCATGGGTTCACTCGTTGAATGCGATCACCAGTGGCACATCGAACAGCTTTGCCCATGCCGTGACGCTGGCGCGTTGAATGTCGGTAATGTTGCTTTCACCCGTCCACCAGCCGTTGCCGATCGCAACGATTGCGTCTGAGCCCATGGCCATGGATTGCA